>JBIOTP010000197.1:0-5233 GCA_044865965.1 Solirubrobacteraceae bacterium | reverse complement strand
TGGCACAGAGAGGGCGGAGTCCCCGTGTGGCTCCAGCTGCTCGTGGCAGGCACGATCCTCGCCGGGCTCCTCGTGCGACCCGGGCGGATCTGGCGTCGGGGCGCGGTCCCGCGCGTCCGGGTCGACGGGGCTTCGCTTGTCGACGGGGTCTCGACGCCGAGGCGGTCGCCCGCACCGCGCCGATGAGTTCCCATAACGCCTTCCGCCGCAGTAGCCATCCTCGGCGCTGCAGCGCGGTTTCGACGCCGTTACTCGTCAAGGACTCGTAGCGGGCGTGGAGATTCCGGGGTCAAGACGGGCGCGTTGAAGCGACGAGCGCCCACTGGTGGCGCGCTGCCCGGTCGCCCAAACATTGGCGCCGGCCGTCCACCTTGCACGGCGTGCGCC
This sequence comes from Solirubrobacteraceae bacterium, assembly GCA_044865965.1. Lineage (GTDB taxonomy): Bacteria > Actinomycetota > Thermoleophilia > Solirubrobacterales > Solirubrobacteraceae > Solirubrobacter. Next base: position 4,846 of record JBIOTP010000197.1, on the reverse strand, counting down.
GACGCGAGAGGATCGCGGCGACGGAAGGACCCGAGGAGGAGAACATGCGCAGGAAGGTGGTCGCAGCCATCATCGCTAGCGGGGTGCTGTCGCTGGGATCGGCAGCTAGTGCGCCCGCTGAGGAACTACACGGCAGCTGTCAGGCGGCCGGCCAGTTGGCGGCGAGCCTGGCCCAGCAGCTTGGTCCCGGCTTCGGCCAGGGCGCTGCGAGCCTCGCTCAGCTCGGAGAGGCCGACGATTTCGTGCACTCGGTCCACGCGACGCTCTGCGAACCGCGCCCGTAAGCGCCCAAGTTGCCATAAACCTTCCCTCGGCACGGCAGCCGATCCGCGCCAGAAGCAAGCTTGGCGAGCGTCAGACCTCCGGGCGCATAGACAGCCGCGGCCGTGACCGCCGGCTCGGTCCTGGGCCTCCCGTACAGTGATCGCGCACGGCGAACATCGCTGACCGGCTACGAGACGGCTGCCGAGACCGCCTCGATGGACGAACCGACCCGAGACCCCCGCATCGCCCTGCTGCAAGCCGCCGGCGTCGCTCAGGCCGCCAACGAGCCGTTGGACCTCCCGGCCCTGGCCTCCGAGCTCGACATGAGCGAGCAGTCGGTCGGGCTGGAGATCGAGCAGCTCGAAGCAGCCGGGCTGATGCTCACCGACCGGCAGGGGCACGAGTCGCCGCTCCTGCTGGACGCCGGGCGCCAGTTCCTCGCCGCTGGCGGCGAGGTCTCGTGGTACGCGCTGCACTTCCTGCCGCGGGTCATCGACGACCTGCACGCCCGACAGGCGCTTGTCCACGGCGGCGTGGTGCTCGTGGACGAGTTCCGCTACCAGCGCCTCAACGGCGACCCGATCGCCCACGCCGCCGAGCTCGTCCCGCCCGCGTTCGCCGAGGCGGTCGACGAGGCGCTCGCGCTCGATCTGTTCGCGGCCGCTGTCGCGCTGATGGCTCGCCTCTCCGACGGCCATCCGGCCGGCTGCGTCGCCGAGGAGATCCTCGCCGTGCGGCTCATCGAGCACGCCACGGCGCACCTGGAGATGCGCGCTGACAACGGCGAGCTCACCGAAGATGAGACCTCATCAGCGGTCGAGGCGCTACGCGGCGTGTTCGAGCTGTTCGAGGACGACGACGTCCTGAACATGTTCGACATGGAGGAGCCGGCCGACGCGGCGCTGGCCGGCCACAACCCGATCAACGTCCGGATGGGCGTCGCCGATCAGCGCATCGAGAATTGGTTCACGCCGTTCGGCGGGACGACCGCAACCGGCTACCTGAGCGACGACTAGCCCGGGAAGGCCGGCCGGAGGTCACCGGTCACGCGCTGGCACGCGGGCCCGGTACCGTCACGCCCGCAGCTATTGGCGGCTGGCGCGAGCGCTCGACGAGCCGCCCCAGGCCCCTGGGCCGCCGCACGGCATCGCGCTGCACGGGCTCAACGAGGCGGCGTTCGCGACGCGCTCGACACCGAGCACCCCGGCGTAGCAGAGGCGCGCAAGACGATCGACGAGCCGTCGCGGCATCGAGCTGCTCGGCGAGCCGGCGGTTCAGCATGAGGAGGCGCCATGCGGCCCTCCACACCGGGCCCGACGCTCGCGCTATGGCAACGGAGTCAGCCGAAGTCGGCGAACAGCTCGCTGACCGGCAGCGGCGGCACACCGTCGACGGGCGCGTGCAGGGTGTCGCCGGCTGCGAGCACGCGCTCGGAGTCGTAGTGGCGCTCGTGCGGGTGCTCGAAGACGTGCGCCTGGCGGACGGGCACGTTGATGACCCAGACGACGCCGACCTCGGCGGCGGCGTAGCTGGGCAGCTTGGCGAGGTCATCCACCCACGAGGTCACCGCGACCTCGACGACGAGCGCGGCGGTGCGCGGATGCTCGTGAATGCCGGCGCTGTGTGCGAGCGCCACGTCGGGCTCCGGGCGACCGTCGGGTACCGCGAGCGGCAACTGGACGCGCAGCAGCTCCGCGCGAGCGGCGAAGTGCCGGGTCAGGCGCTGCACGAGCGCGGCGTGCTCGGCACCTTGCGGCGTCACGTGAACGAGCAGCCCGTCGACGAGCTCGACCGGCTCGCCTTCGAGCAGGCCGGCGTCGACCATCCGGTCATACAACTCCGGTGCGAGTCGGTGAAGCGTCGGGGTGGCGGCCACCGCGCCGATGATACGCGGCCTCGACGAGTCCGCATGTCGGCTGAAGCGGCACGCCCGCAATCGCGCCTCTCAGAGATCGGCCGACGCATGGCTCGTCGGCGGGCGATGCGCGCGTCTAGCGTGAGCTGGCCGACGTCACGTGCGCGCTCGGCGATTGCCATAACGGCTCTCCCGCGGTGTGGCCGATCCCGCGCCGCTACGCCGATTTCAGCCCTTGCTCGTCATAGGTTCCGTCAGCGAGCGTTGGAGGCGAGCGCTGCCTCACCGGCGATTCGCGGCGGCGTGCAGCCGCGCGTAGGCGGCCGCGTGGTCGACCCGGTGCTCGCCGCAGAACAGCCGGCGATCGACGGCCAGCGCGGGCAGCCGGTCGGCGGCCACGCCGAGCAGGCGGCGCGCGGCCGCCTCGATGGCGCCGTCGCGGCGCTCCTGGCGCGCGGCGCGCAGGCAGGCGGCGACGGGCAGGCGGGCGGCGACGGCCGCGTCGGTCAGGATCTCGGGGTCGTTGAGGTCGAAGCCGCCCGCGAACGCGAGCCGCGTCGCGGCGAGCACGAAGGCGCCGCCGCGGCCGTGGTGAGCGGCGTGGTGGGCCACGCGCATCGCCGCCGGCACGGGCGCCGGCCAGCGCTCGGGCCATACCAGCGGCAGACGCAGGGCGCCCGCGCGCGCCTCGGCGTGCGCCACCACGGCCTCGACTTCGGCGGGGTCCGTCGGCCGGCAGCGGCAGCACAGCGTGCGCGCGCACGCGGGCGACCACGTGACAGTGTCGAACGCTCGGTCGACGCGCTCGGCCGCGAGGTAGGTGAACGGCGATGCGAGGTCGAAGAAGAGCTCCACCGCCCGGCCCCGCTCGCGGCGGTCGGCCAGCCTGACGACCTCACCCATGCAAACCGTTCCTCATCGTGTGTTCTGGACGCCACGCGCCGGCGGCGGTGGCCCGGTCGCAGCCATACCACGGGGACGCTTGCGCAGTCAACGAGCCCGTCGCACCGAATCACGGCCCGGCCGGAGGAAGCGATTCGAATCGCGTCGGCCAGGCGACGTCGAGCACGACAGGCGCATCCCACGTGACCGAGCGCGATGGCGCACATCCTCGCGATTCGCGGCGCGCGACCACCCGCTGTCATTCGACTGCCGTTCTACAGCCCTGTGCTTCCGAAGCTGTCCCACCCCCCTCGTAGCGAATCCGGCCCTCACCCGCCGGCGCGACGCCTCGCACGACACCAGCCAGTCTGTCGCGGGTTGACCTGCGCATGGCTTGCCCGGTTGCGCTTGCATGTGCGGCGACCGTGCGGCCGCCCGGCGCGGCCTGCAAGGCCCGCGCTGCGCGTCGGCGTGCCGGCCCTGACGGGCGGGCCTCCCTGGCGGGCCCGCGCGGCGCTCGGGTTCCGGCCGGGCCGGGCGGCCGCTGGCGCCGGTCATGCGGCGTCAACCGAACACGGAGGCCGCCAAGGACGTGGCGATGCTGCTGTGCGGCTCGCGCGACTGGAGCAACGAGGACGCGGTGCGCGAGCAGCTCGAGCGGGCCGTGGCGCGGTTCGGGGCCGAGCGACTGGTGGTGATCGCGGGCGGTGCGCGCGGCGCCGATCACCAGGCCGAGGCATGCGCCCGTGACATGGGCCTGGCCGTCGAGGTCTACCCCGCGCTGCGATCGCCACGGCCGCTCGGCGGGTTACCGACGCAACGTCCAGATGCTCGACCGGCTCGCCGAGGTCCCGCACCGCTACGTGATCGCCTTCTCCAACGGCAGTCGCGGCACCCAGCACACGATCGACCACGCGCGCCGGCGCGACATCCCCGTCCGGGTCGTCGGTCGCGAAGCTCGGCCGCGCTAGCCCGAGCGCGTTGTAGTGCCCGGGGAACCGCCTCCATATAGAGCGCCAGCCCTCATTCCGCTTCGCGCCGCGGGACCGGCGTCGCTGACATGTCCTCGACGAGGAAGCGGGCCGGTTCGGTGGGGCGGCACCTGCGGGTGCGCGAGCGGTTGTGAGGTGCCTGTCCGTCGGACGCGCCCGGGGGTGCATCCGGTGGCGCGCCGCCGTCGCTGACGCGCTCGCGCTCGTCGGGCGAGCTTTGGTCCATTCGCTCCTCCGTCGCCCGCGGACCCGGTTCTCGCGCGCGGCCCAGCCTCCGCCACGCGTTACCATCCGGGGCCGCTGTTCACTGTGGGGGAGAGTTCTTGATGATGCCTGATTCGCCGAGCGCGGCGCTGGCGCCGGCGCGCCGGTCGCTGTCGGTCAAACAACCGGAGTGGTCCGGGGCGCGGGCCGACAGCCAGCGCCGGGCCACCCTCGTCCGCCGCGCCCGGGAGCAGCAGCGCCGCGCACGTGCTCGCCAGCAGGCTCTGGTAGCCGCCTGGCTGCGCGAACTGATGCGCAAGTAGCCCTGCGTCGCCTTACGGATTCGCCGAGCCGCGGCGGCAATCGCGGGCCGCGACGCGCCGTGCAGCGCGGCGCCGTCGAGGGCGCGCTCGAGCGTCACCGGAACGTGTGTTGGGCGAGGTCCAGGAACGCGGCGGCGGCCGGCGAGTGGCGGCGCTCGGCTCGCCAGGCGAGCGTGATGTCGCGCGTGAGCGGCGGTTCGAGGGCGGCGACGGCGATCGCGGCGTCGGCCTCGTCGGCGTCCGAGCGCGGCAGGATGGCGACGCCGAAGCCGCGGGCGACGAGGCTGCGGATGCGGCGGCTGTCGTTGGACTCGAGCGCGATGCGC
>JBIOTP010000196.1:0-2541 GCA_044865965.1 Solirubrobacteraceae bacterium | reverse complement strand
CTCGTACCCGCGCGGCTATGACACCCCCGACCGCGTCGGGGGACCGGCCATACCTACCAGCCCCGCCGGACGTCAACCTCCATAGGGTCTTACGGCGTGGGCGAGCTCGCGCACGCCCGGCTCGGCCGGCGGCTCCTGCAGCCTCACCGGCAGGACCTTACGGCGTCGGCGAGCTCGCGCACGCCGGCCCGGATCGCGGGCTCCGGGACCTGCGCGTAGCCGAGCAGCAGCGTCGGGGGGCCGGGCGCGGCGATCCGGTACTCGGCCAGTGTGTTGATCGCGATGCGGCGGCGGCGGGCCTCCTCAAGGATCGCGAGCTCGTCGTGGCCGGCGGGCAGCTCGACGGTCGCGTGCAGCCCGGCGGCGATGCCGAGCACGACGGCTTCCGGCAGCGCCTCGGCGAGCGCCGCGACGAGCGCGTCGCGGCGCGCGCGGTAGCGGGCCCGCATTCGGCGCAGGTGCCGGTCGAGCTCGCCGCGCGCGAGGAAGTCCGCGAACGCGTGCTGCTCGATCCGGTCCGTGCCCTGGTCGGCGAGCAGCTTCTCCTCGGTGACGGCCTCCAGCAGCGCCGGTGGCACGACGAGCCAGCCGAGCCGCAGCGCCGGCGCGAGCGTCTTGCTCGCGGACCCCGCGTAGACGACGCGGTCCGGCTCGAGCCCCTGCAGCGCGCCGACGGCGGCCCGGTCGTAGCGGTACTCGGCGTCGTAGTCGTCCTCGATCGCGATCGCGTCGCGCGCGCGCAGCCAGGCGAGCAGCTCGGCCCGGCGCTCGCCCGCGAGCACGACGCCGGTCGGGTGCTGGTGGGCGGGCGTCAGGACTACCGCATCGGGCGCCGCGCGCTCGAGCTGGTCGACCCGGACGCCGCTCTCGTCGACCGTCACCGGCACCGCCTCGAGGCCGGCGCGCACGGCGATCAGCCGCTGCTCCGCGTAGCTCGGGTCCTCGAACGCGATCCGCTTCGCTCCGCGCGCGGCGAGCGCGTCGCACACCAGGCCGAGCCCCTGCTGGTAGCCGCACGTCACGAGCACGCGAGCGGGCTCGGCGACGACGCCGCGCACACGGCCCAGGTAGTCGGCGAGCGCGGCGCGCAGCGCCTCGACCCCGCGGGGGTCACCGTAGGCGAAGTCGCCGTCGGCCATCGTCGCCAGCGCCTCGCGGACGGAGCGCAGCCAGGCGGTACGCGGGAACGTCGACACGTCGGGCACGCTCGGGCGGAAGTCGAAGCGCGGCCGCAGGGCGGGCGCCGCGGCCCGTGCCGGCTCTGCGGCGGCGGCGGCGGTCTCCGAGACCCGCGGGCGCGCACCCTGGCGCAAGGACAGGTAGCCCTCGGCGGCGAGCTGTGCGTAGGCGTCCACCGCGACGCGGCGCGAGACGCCGAGCTGGCGCGCCAGGTCGCGCGTCGACGGCACGCGGGCGCCCGGGTGCAGCGCGCCGTCGCGGATCGCGCTCCGGAGCTGGTCCTCGATCTGGGCGCCGAGCGTCCGCGGGCCCTCCCGCGTCACCGACAGGAGCAGCTCTATGGGCTGACTGGTCTCGTCCAAAGCCGCAAGACTGGAGCTTCTATCTGCACCAGTGGAAACCTAGCATCGCGCCATGCTCGCGATCGCCTCCACGCCCGGCGCACTCCGCCTCCTCGCCGTCTCGGTCGTCGCCCGGCTCCCGCTGGCGATGCTCGGCATCGGCCTGCTCGTCCACGCCCAGCGCCTGACGGGCTCGTTCGCCGCCGCCGGCGTCGTCACCGGCGCGCACGCCCTGGCGCTCGGGGCCGGCGGCCCGTGGCTCGGCCGGCTCGTCGACCGCCGCGGCCAGACGCCCGTGCTGGTCGCCAGCGGCTGCGCGACCGCCGCGCTGCTCGGCGGGGTCGCGGTCCTGCCCGCCGGCGTCCCGCTGCCGGTCCTGGTCGCCCTCGCGACCGCGATCGGGCTGAGCCTGCCGCCGCTGGGCGCCTGCGTGCGCGCGCTGCTGCCGGAACTCGCGGCCGACGCGGCCGCCACGCGGGCCGCCTCCGCGCACGCCACCGACGCGGGCGCCGCGCGGGCCGCCTCCGCGGCCCCCACGGACGCGGGCGCCGTGCAGGGCGCGCCCGTGCCCGCCGCCTACGCGGCCGACCTCGCGCGGGCCGCCTACGCCGCCGACGCGGCGGTCGTGGAGCTCACCTGGATCGTGGGCCCGCCGCTGGCGCTCGGCCTCGGCGCGCTGTGGTCCACCGGCGCCGCCCTGGTGGCCGCCGGCGGCGTCCTGCTGGCCGGCAGCCTGGCCTTCGCCGCCCATCCCGCCTCGCGCGCCTGGCGCCCGGCGCCCGCCGCCGCCCGCCCGCGCGGCGGCTCGCTGGGGACCCCGGCGATGCGGACGCTGGTGATCGTCCTGATCGCGGCCGGCGTGCTGTTCGGCGCGGTCGAGGTCGCCGTCGCCGCGGCGGCTGACGTGCTCGGGAGCACCGCCGCCGCCGGCCCGCTGCTCGGCCTGTGGGGCGCCGGCTCGCTCGTGGGCGGCGCGGTCGCGGTCCGCCTCGGCGGCGGCGCCCACACCGCCGCCGGCCTC
>JBIOTP010000195.1:0-8223 GCA_044865965.1 Solirubrobacteraceae bacterium | reverse complement strand
GTTCGTGTTCCTGGACACGCCGCAGGGCGGGCTGGCCGCCACCGTCGCCGTGCTGCTGTCGGTCGTGCTCGTGGCCGGCGCGTACCCCTACCTGCGCGGGCTGCTGCGCAGCGCACCGCGATGAGCGCGCTGGGCCAGAGCCGCCGGGCCACCATCGCCGCTTACGGCCTGCTGACCGCGCTGGCGCTCGCGTGGATCGTCCCGGTCATGACCGCCCTGATGATCTCGGTGCTGCCGATCGCCGAGAGCCGCCATGGGTGGTGGCGGTTCCACCTCGGCGACGCGACGCTGAGCAACTACGCGCGCGTATGGGACGACGCCGGGCTCTCGCGCCAGGTCGTCAACAGCTTCGTGATCACGGTCGGCGCGGTCGCTCTCACCGTGGCCGTGGGCGTGCTGGCCGCCTACGCGTTCGCCCGGCTGCACTTCGCGGACAAGCGGGTGTCGTACTTCCTGCTCGTGACGACGATGATCGTGCCGGTCCAGATCATCCTGATCCCGCTGCTGCCCTGGTTCCAGACGCTCGGCCTGGCCCAGGGCGGGCTGCAGTTCGTCGGCATCATCCTCGTCCACACCGCGTTCGGGGCGGGCTGGGCGGTGTTCATGCTGAGCAGCTTCTTCGCCGACATCCCGCAGGACCTGCTCGACGCCGCCCGCGTCGACGGCGCCGGCCACCTCGCCGTGTTCCGCCGGATCGTGCTGCCGCTGGCGCTGCCGGGGATCGTGTCGTTCGCGATCATCGACTTCGTCTTCGTCTGGAACGACCTGCTGCTGGCGCTCACGCTGCTCGGCAAGGACTACCGGCCGATCACCGTGGGCCTGGCCAACCTGCAGTCGCCGCATCTCGCCCAGCAGGACATCGTCGCCGCCGGGTCGATCATGGCGATCCTGCCGCCGCTCATGCTGTTCGCGGCCCTGAATCGCTACTACGTGCGCGGCCTGTTCGCCGGCGGGATCAAGGGATGAGCAGCACCGTCGACGTCGTCGCCCTGCAGATCGACGCGGAGCCCGGGGCGGTCGAGCACAACCTCGCGCGGTTTGCGCGCGACGTGCGCGCCCTCGACTCGGGCGTCGACCTGATCGTCGCGCCCGAGCTGCTGGCCACCGGCTACGACCTCGCCCACCTCGCCGGACACGCCCGCAGGCTGGCGGAGCGTCTGGACGGCCCCACCGTCACGCTGACCGGACAGCTCGCCGGCGAGACCGGGGCGACGATCGTGGTCGGGCTGCTCGAGGAGCACGACGGCGCGCTGTACGACAGCGCGGTGGTCGTCGACCCCGCCGGCGCCGTGAGCACCTACCGCAAGACGCACCTCTACCCGCCGGAGCGCGACCACTTCGCGGCGGGCGATCGGCTCATGACCGTCCCCACCCGCGCGGGCCGGGTGGGGCTGATGATCTGTTTCGAGCACGCGTTCCCGGAGATCGCCACCGCGCTCGCGCTCGCCGGCGCGCAGATTCTCGCGATCCCATCCGCGGTGCCCTACGGCTACGAGCACCTCCTCACGCTGCGCACGCGGGCGCGCGCGCAGGACAACCAGGTCTACGCGGTCGCCGCGAACCTCGCCGGGGACCGCTTCTTCGGTGGCTCGATGATCGTCGACCCGCGCGGCTCGATCCTGGCCGCCGCGGGCACCGGCGACGAGGCGATCCGCGCGACGATCAACCTCGGCGCGATCGCGCGCGAGCGCGAGCGCGAGCCGGCGCTGGGCCTCCGCCGCCCGAGCCTGTACGCGCTCGGCGGCGAGCACGCCCGCGCGCCGGCCGCCCGCGAGCGCCGGCTCCGATGACCGCGATGCCCGACAAGCCGCTGGACACGGGCAACGGCGTCGTCAGCGCGTCGTTCGGGCGGACGGGCGGCTGGCTGTCGCTCGGCCGCGTCGGCGCCGGCGGCGAGTTCGTCGAGCTCACCGGGCTTCCCGCCTTCGCCCCCGCCTGGCGCGGGGACCCCGCCGCCGTGCGCCGCTATCGCGGCTGGATGGCCGAGGACCGGTTCGCGTTCCTCGACGTCGCCGTGACCGGGCCGCCGGCGGCGCTGCGGCGGCGGACGCTCCTCGACGAGGCGTTCCCCGCCTGGGAGCTCGCCGGCGCCGGGCGCCGCAGCGAGATCGTGGCCTGGGCGGCGCCCGAGGGGCCGCGCGTCGTCCAGCTCCACCGCATCGTGGCGGCGTCGGACGAGGACCGCATCGTCGTGCGCTGCCGGGGGCGCCTCGACGTCCACCCGCTGGCCGAGATCACGGAGTGCGACCCACCGGCGCCGAGCGACGCGAGCACGACGCTGCAGGCGCGCGGCGACCGCCTGGTCGTCGCCGCGCCGGCGCTCCCCGCCGAGGCGGAGGTGCGCGTGCGCGTGCACGGGGGCGTGCCGGGCGAGTGGCAGATCGCCGAGGACGGCGCGCGGCTGACCGTCGAGCCGCTCGCCCGCGAGGTCGAGCTGGTGGTCGAGTGCGAGCTGGGCAAACGCGCACCCGGCCAGGAGCCCCCGAACGCGGATGGGCTCGCGTCCGCGCGCAGCCGGCGCCCGGCCGCGGCCGAGCCGCCGCTGCGCCCGGGCGGCGGGCCGCTCCATGTGCCGGCGTCGCTGCGCGACGCGCTCTGCCGGCTGGGCGAGCGGGCCCGCGAGTACGTGCTCGCCTGCACGGCCGTGCCGGTGTCCGCCGACGAGGTGTGCCTGATCACCGACCACCGGATCCTGCCGCTGAGCTGGACTCGCGATGCCTACTTCCAGGCGGGGCTCCTGCTCGCCGCGGGGGCGCGCGGCGGCCCCGGCGAGCGCGTGGCGGCGAGCCACCTGCGCTGGCTGTGGGGGCGGTGCGAGCGGCCCGGCGGGCTGTGGATGCGCAGCCATCATCCCGGCGGCGCACCGAAGGATCGCGCCTACCAGGTCGACCAGCAGCTGTATCCGGTGCTCGAGCTGGCCGACTTCCATCAGGCGACGGGCGCGTTCCCGCGGCCGCCGGCCGCCGACGGGCGCGCGGCGGAGTGGTGGGGGCGGGCGGTGCGCGAGCTGTGGGCGGCGATCCCCGTCGGCGACGACGGGCTGGTGGCCACCGAGGAGAACCCGGCCGACGACCCGTCCGGGTTGCCGTACCCGCTGTCCTCGCAGATCCTCTACTGGAGCGCCGCCACGCGCCTGGCCGCGCTGGCCGGCGAGCTCGGGCTCGACGCCGATCTCGCCGCCACCGCGCGCGCCGTGCGGGGGGCGGTCGCCGCCCACTTCCGCGTCGAGGGGCCGCTGGGCGCGCAGTGGGCCTACGAGGTCGACGGCCGCGGCGGGCATCGCCTCTACCACGACGCCAACGACCTGCCGACCGCGCTGGCGCCGCTCCTCGGCTTCTGCGCGCCGGACGACCCGCTGTGGGCGACGACGATGCGCTTCGCCTTCAGCGCGCACAACCCCGCCTACCAGGCGGGGCCGTTCGGCGGCCTCGGGTCGCTGCACACGCCCGGGACGTGGACGCTCGGCGACCTCCAGGAGTGGGTGGCGGCGAGCCTGCTGGGAGACGGCCGCCGCTCCCACGCCGCGCTCGAGCGGCTGCTGTCCGCAGCCGCTGCCGACGGCATGCTGCCCGAGGCATACGACCCCCGCGCGGGAGGCTCGCCCGTGCGCCGGTGGTTCGCCTGGCCGGGCGCGGCGCTCGGGATGCTGCTTGCGGCCCACGGCCAGGCCGGGTCCGATAATGCGGGGCTGGGATGGCCCGGCGAGCAGGCGACAGAGCGGACGGCCGGCTGAACGCCGCGGCGCTGGACCCCGACCGGCCGATCCCGCTCTACGTCCAGCTCAAGACGCTGCTCCGCGAGGCCATCATCAGCGGGCTCTACGGCCCCGCCGACCGCCTGCCCACCGAGCACGAGCTGTGCGCGCAGCTCGGCATCAGCCGCACGCCGGTCAACCGCGCCCTGACGGAGCTGGCGGAGGAGGGGGTCATCCTCCGCCGGCGCCGCCGCGGCACCTACGTGAACCCGCACTGGGTGCGTCCCCACGCGGAGCGGCCGGAGGTGCGCATCGTCGTTCCGGAGGGCGCCTGGGAGCGCCAGATCCGCGATGCGGCTGCGGACGACATCCGCGCGAGCGTGGTCACGGTGCCGCTGCCCGAGCTGCATCACACGGTCACGCGCGCGGCGGCGGAGGGCCGCGGCCCCGACCTCACGGTCCTCGACTCGGTGTGGGTGCACGAGCTGTCCGCCGCGGGCTTCCTGTGGCCGCTGGACGAGCTCGATCCCGCATGGATCGGCGAGGAGTACGAGCGCGACTTCCTCGAGCCGTTCGTGACCGTCAACCGCTACGACGGCCGGCCGGTCGCCGTCCAGGCGGAGGCCGACGTCGCCGGCCTGTGGTACCGGCGCGATCCGCTCGCCGCGCTCGGGCTCGCGCCGCCGGGCACCTGGGAGGAGCTGCTCGCCGCCGGCCGCGCGGCGCGCGATGCGTCCGGCGCGCCGGCGCTGGCGCTGCCGGGCGGCTCGCGCGGGGGCGAGACCACCAGCTACTGCCTGCTCGCCGTGCTGGCGGCCAACGGCGCGGGCGTCCTGGGGCCGGACGGCGTCACGCTCGACACGCCCGCCACGGTCGAGGCCCTGGCCTTCCTGCGCCGGCTCATCGACGAGCGCATCGCGCCGCCGGAGGTCGTCGCCTACGAATGGGATCGCCCGATCCGGCTCCTCGCCGACGGCCGGGCCGTGCTGGCGGTCAGCGGCAGCTATGAGGGACCGCGCCTGGCCGCGCAGTCGCGGCTCGCGATGGCGGCGCTGTGGGACCACTACGGCTTCGCGCCGTTCCCGCGCGGGCCGCGCGGCGCGGGAGCGACGCTGGCCGGCGGCATGGTCTACGCCATCCTGCGCCAGGCCCAGGAGCCGGGACTGGCGATGCGCCTGCTGCGGCGGCTGACCTCGCCGGAGGCGTGCGCGCGCATGTCGCGCGCGACCGCCCAGATCCCGCCCCGCCGGTCGGCGGCCGAGCTGGTCTCGGCCGAGTCCCCGTTTCTCGCCGCCACGACGGCGATGCTCGCCTCGGCGGCGGTCCGGCCCAGCATCGCGGCGTATCCGCGCGTCTCGACCCAGCTTCAGGCGATGCTCGAGGCAGCGCTCACGGACCGGCTCTCGCCCGCCGCGGCGGCGGCCCGCGCCGCGGACATGATCGGCGCGGTCACCGGGCTGGCGGTCGCCCACGGTTGAGCGGGGTCAGTCCGCGCAGTCGGGGCAGGCGCCGCGGAGCACGATCTCGTGCTCGCCGATGTCGTACCCGAGCCGCTCGCCCACGCGGTCGATCACGGCCTCGAGCTGCGGATCCTCGAACGCCTGCAGCTTGCCGCAGCGGTCGCAGATGGCGTGGTGGTGGTGCTCCCCGCCGGGCGCCGCGGGCTCGTAGCACGCGGTCCCGCCGACGTCGACGCGCCGCACCAGGCCGAGCTGGCCGAGCAGGTCGAGCGCGCGGTACACGCTCGCGAGGCCCACCGCGCGGTCGCCCGCCCGCAGGCGGTCGTGGATGTCCTGGGCGCTGAGGCAGCAGTCCTGGCCGGCCAGGAGATCCAGCACCGCTTCGCGCGCGCCGCCGGCGCGGTGGCCGGCGCGGGCGAGCTCGCGGTGGGCGTGGGCGCTCCAGGCGGTCACGGTAGTGGATGCTAGCGACAGATGATAACGAGAATGACTTTCAGTATGATTCGCTCGTGCCCCGGGTCCTCCTCCTCGCGGTCCTCGCGCTCGCGCTTGCGGCGTGTGGCAGCGACAGCGACGCGCGCGGCTCCGGCGCCGCCCACCTGCGGGTCGTCGCGACCACGACCCAGGTCGCCGACCTCGCGCGCAACGTCGCCGGCGCGCGTGCGGAGGTCACCGGGCTGCTGGCGCCCAACACCGATCCGCACGAGTACGAGGTGCGTCCGGGCGACGTGAAGGCGCTCGCGCGGGCGGGGCTCGTCCTGCGCTCCGGCGGCGAGGTCGACGAGTGGCTCGACGACGCGCTGGACGGCGCCGGCGTGGACAAGGGCGAGGTGGTCGACACCGGCGCCGCGGCCGGCATGGTGGGCGACGATCCGCACTGGTGGCAGGACCCGCGGCGCGCCGAGAAGGCCGTCGTCGCGATCCGCGACGCGCTCAGCAGGGCCGACCGGGCCGGAGCGAAGGCCTACCGGTCGGCGGCCGATCGCTACATCGCGCGCCTGCGCGCGCTGGACAGGGCGGTCGCGCAGTGCATGGCGCGCGTGCGGGAGGGCGAGCGCCTGCTCGTGACGAGTCACGACGCGCTCGGCTACTACGCACGCCGCTACGGGATCCAGGTCGTGGGAGCGGTGATCCCCGCGCTCACGACCGAGGCGCAGCCGTCGGCGGGCGACGTCGCGAAGCTCGTCGCCACGATCCGGCGCACCGGCGTGCGCACGATCTTCGCCGAGAGCTCTGTGAACCCGAAGGTCGAGCAGGCGATCGCGCGCGAGACCGGCGCGCGGATCGGCGAGGAGCTGTGGGCCGACACGCTGGGGCCGAAGGGCTCCAGCGGCGCCACGTACATCGGCTCGATCGCCGCCAACACCCGCGCGCTGGTGCGGGGGTTCACGGGCGGCCGCGTCACCTGCCGGGTCCGTGCCTGACCTGTCGGCGCCCTACATCCAGCGGGGGCTCGTCGAGATCCTCCTGCTGGCGGTGCTCGCCGGCGTGCTCGGGACCTGGATCGTGCTGCGCCGGCTGCCGTTCTACACGCACGCGATCGGGACGGCGACGTTCCCGGGGCTCGTCGTGGCCGGGCCGTGGGGCGTGCCCGCGCAGCTGACCGCGCTGGCGTGCGCGCTCGGCTTCGGCGGCGCGCTCGGGCGGCTGCGGCGCGGCCGGCGCATCGATCCCGACGCCGCCACCGGGCTGCTGCTCGTCGCCGCCCTGGCCGGCGGCGTCGTGCTCGCCTCCGACGTCTACCAATCGGGCGCGGGGGTCGACCGGCTGCTGTTCGGGAGCCTGATCGCGCTCGAGCCCTCCGACCTGTGGCTGACCGCCGCCGCGGCCGCCGCCGCGCTGGCCGCGGACGCCGCGCTGCGGCGGGCCTGGCTGGCGACCGGGTTCGACGCCGCCGGCGCGCGCGCCGTGGGCGTGTCCGCGGCGCTCGCCGACCGCGCGCTGCTGGTCGCCATCGCGGTCGCCGTGGTCGTCTCGCTCGACGCCGTCGGCGCGCTGCTGGTCACGGTGGTCTTCATCGTGCCGGCCGCCACCGTGCGGCTGTTCGAGCCGCCGGTCCGCGTCCAGCAGGTCGCCACGGGCGTGGTGACGGCGGTGGAGGGCGTCGCCGCGCTCGTGCTCGCCGACGCGGTGAACGTGGGCCCCGGGCCGGCCATGGCGGTGATCGGGGCGGCGCTGTACGCCGTCGTGGCGCTGGTGCGGGCCCACCCCTCGCTCGCGGCGATCGTGGCGCTGGTGCGGCGATGAGCGTGTCCACGAGCGACCTGCGCGGCGGCTACGTGCGCGGGCGGGACGTGCTCGGCGGGGTGACGTTCGAGGCGCGCCCCGGCGACATCGTCGCCGTGCTCGGGCCCAACGGCGGTGGCAAGACGACGCTGTTCCGCGCGCTCCTGGGCGAGCTGCCGTTCCGCTCCGGCGCGGTGGACGTGGCCGGGCGGCCGGCGTACGTGCCGCAGACCGAGCGGGCGCGGCTCGACTTCCCGGTCAGCGCGCTCGACGTCGCGCTCATGGGCGCCTACGGCCGCACGCCGTTCTACCGGCGCGTGTCACGCGCCGACCGCGCGCGGGCGGCGGGCGCGCTGGCCCGCGTCGGGCTCGCCGAGCGGGCGCACGAGCGCTTCGGCGCGCTCTCCGGCGGCCAGCGCCAGCGCGTCCTGATCGCGCGCGCGCTCGTGCAGGACGCCGCCGTGCTGCTGCTCGACGAGCCGCTGTCGGGCGTCGACCACGCGAGCGCGACCCGCATCGAGGCCGTCTTCGGCGAGCTGCGCGCCGAGGGCCGCGCGCTGCTGGTCGCCACCCACGACGTGGCGCAGGCGCGCGCCTGGCCGCTCGTGCTGTGCCTGCACCAGCGCCAGGTCGCGTTCGGGCCGCCGCGCGAGGTCCTGACCACCGACGTGCTGCGCGCCACCTACGGCGCCGAGCTGGTCGTCCTCGACGGCGCGCGGGCGGTCACCGTCTCCCACCACGAGCACTAGTGCACGTGTCCGGAATTTCCGTGCATCACCCGGTGGAGTCCGGGTCGTCGCTGCCGGTGCACGGCAGGCGCTCGCATGCTGGTGGCACGTGTGC
>JBIOTP010000194.1:0-17980 GCA_044865965.1 Solirubrobacteraceae bacterium | reverse complement strand
CTCGAGCGCCTCGTCGAGCAGCGCCGAGCGCACCGCCCGCTCCTGGTCGCGCGCGAGCTCGCCGAGGCGGGTCGTGGCGGCGAGCAGCGGCACCGTCGCCTGCGCGGCCGGCTTGGCGAGCCGGCTCGCGACCGCGCGCCGGCGGCAGGCGATCACCAGCCAGGCGGGCGCGCCCGCCGCCGCCGGGGTGATCGGCGCGGCGACGAGGTGCCAGCCGTCCTCCTCGATCTCGTGCAGGATCTCGTCCTCGCGCTCGCCGATCCGCTGCCACAGCCGGCCGGCGTCGGGCACGATGCCGCTGGTGACCGCGGGCCGGCCCTCGGCGTCGAGCAGCACGACGCCGGCGTCCAGCATCCGCGCGAGGCGCTCGACCACAGCCTGCTGCGGCTCCTCCTCGCGCAGCGCGTCGATGAGGTGGCGCTGCATCGACGTGAGGCGCTGGTAGGTGTGCAGGTCGCTGCTCAGCAGCGAGCGGTTGATGAAGCCGATGATGTCGCGGAACGCGGTGTCCAGCGGCACGCCGAAGACCGGGAACGCCCGCTCGCGGGCCTCCGCCAGCAGCGCCGGCGGGACGCGCTTGAAGACGAGGTCGAGCCCGATGCCGAGCGCGGCGATGCCCGCCTCGTCGAGCTCGCGCACCAGCTCGCGCTGGGCGCCGGTGCTGCCGCGCAGCCGCAGCCCGGCGGTGAGCATCACCCAGCCGCGCTCGAGGAAGCGCGCCGGGGCCTCCACCTCGATGCTGTGGGCGCCCGCGATCGGGCGACCGGGCGCCTCGGCGCCGCCGCTCACCAGGACGAGCCCCAGGTCCTCCTGGGCGATGAGGTCACCCAGGACCAGCACGGCTCCGGAGTCTGACGGTCCGCGCGCCCGGCGTAAAGGCGGCCAGCGCGTGCTCCCAGCGCGCGCCCGGCCAGTGGTATGACACGCGCCGCTCCGCCGGCCGGTACACGGCCGTGTAGAGCGTGCCGAAGCCGCGCTCGTACTGCGTGGCGTAGAGCGGACGGCGCAGGAACGCGGCCACGAGGCGCTCCGCGCCGGCGTCCACGAGCGCGCAGAGCGCGTCATGGCGCTCGACCGTGCGCGTCTCGCGCCCGTACTCCTCCCACTCGACGCGCTCCTGGTGGTTGGTGGCGAGCGCGGGCCGCCGGATGCCCGGCGCGCGGTCGGGGCCTACGAAGGCGGTGACGGCGTCCCCGGAGGCGTCGGCCAGCGTGAGGTTGTACGGCGCGTGCACCGGCAGCCGCGCGAGCGCGTCCTCCGCCTCGCCGACCGTCGCGCACGTCTCCAGCAGGTAGCGCACGACGATCGTGATCCCGAAGCCGTCGCCGATCGCCTGCCGGCCGCCGAACGCGAGCGCCACCGCCAGCCCGGCGTCGTTGACGCCGTCCAGCAGCCCCCACAGGCAGTCGCTCATCCCCAGTACCCGCCGCCCGGTCAGCGCGGTCGCGTAGACCACGGCCTCGAGCCGCTCCGGGTGGTAGTCGTAGTTGCGCACGAGCACGCCGCCGACCGCCGCCTGCGAGCAGCCGGCGATCAGCGGCGGCGGCCTGTAGAGCGCGAGCGCCCGCGCGGCGAGGTCCCGTCCCCCGGCCAGCTCCACCATCGTCCGCCACGTCGGCGCCAGCTCGGGCATGTGCGTCTCCAGCATCCGCCGCGAGACGGCGTAGCTCGGCCGCGCGGCGTCGCCCTCGCGCAGGAACCACTCGCGCAGCGCCGGCCACAGCGCCTCGAAGCGCGCGCGGAAGCCGTCCCCGGGGGTCGCCTCCGCGACGGATCGGAACGTGAGCTGGGGGGCCGCATCCATGCGGCCCGGAGGCTAGCGGGCGGCCCGGCGCCCCCACCCCCAGTTAAACCGGGGTCAGACCCCGTTTAAGGTGGCGCCGGCGGCGTGGAGCGTTGGGGGTCTGACCCGATCGCCGGGGTGGTCAGGCCGTCTTGAACGCCAGCGCGTCCCGCGGGTGGGGCTCCTGCTTCTCGACGGCGCCGAGGGGCGTGCCCGCGAACTGCCCGCGGATCGCCTCGATCCACTCGGTCGCGCGGCCGGTGAGCTCGTTGTCGTCCGACTGCATGCGCGAGCGGGCCACCAGCAGGCCGAGGTCGGCGCCCGGGTAGCGGTAGTCGCCGGCGCCGAGCACGCGCAGGTAGAACGCCTCGCGCTCGTCGTGGATGCTGTGCCAGTCGTTCGCCCAGCGGCTGAAGCTCGCGCGACCGCCGTCCTCGAGCCGCCAGATCCCCGTGCGCGGCGCCCCGGTGAGCAGCTCGACGTCGTCGGAGGTCTCCTTGATCACGAGCTGGCTCCACTCGTCGACGCTCTCGGCGCGGCCGAAGCGCTCGTTGATCTCCGCGACGTCGATCTCGTACGGGACGTCGAGGTACTCGATCAGGTGAAACAGCACGAGCGGCACGTCGGCATAGGCGCCCGCGGTGACGCTGGTCATCGAGGTCACGCCGCTGAGGCGCGGGTTCAGCTCGCCGAGGTAGAGCTCGCCGGTGTCGAGGTCGACCAGGTAGTCGACCTCGAAGAACCCGCGGTAGCCCTCGCTGGCGAGCCGGTCGCCGAGCTGCTGGGTCAGCACCCGCGCGCGATCGCGGTGCTCGGGCGCGAGCGCGTCGGCGAAGATGTCGTTGCCGCACCAGCCGCCCTTGTAGGGCGTCAGCTCCGGGAAGCCCGTGAGGTCGCGCATGACGGGGCCGACGATCGTGCCGTGGCGGGTCAGCACCGCCTCGACCGCCGCCGCGCGGCAGTTGATGCGCTTCATGACCTTCAGCTCTTGGGTGGCGAGGTCCACGGCGTTGGCGTCCCAGTCGCGCTGCCCGCGCACGAAGAACGTCGTCTTGCCGGAGTCGCCGTACGGCGTCTGCACGACGAGGTCGTGGCCCAGCCCGTGGGCGTGCGCGAGCTCAAGCAGCTCGTCGTAGGTCTGCGCGCGCCCGAGCGTGTTGGGGACGCTCGGCACGCCGGCCTCGTTGCCGAGCTGCGTGGTGACGATCTTCGAGTCGAGCCGGTGGCGCAGCTCGGCGCTCGGCATCGCGATCTTCAGGCCGGCCTCCGCCGCGAGCGCCTCGGTCTCCTCGTCGAACATGACGAACAGCGCGAGCCCGCCGGGCTGCACGCGGTCGCGGACCTCCTTGTGGCTCAGCAGGTGGTTGTTGATGTCCTCGAGCGAGGAGAACTCGCGGTAGGGGCGCTCGCGCGGGACGAACACGCGCGGGTGCGAGCCGTCGAAGGAGTCGAAGTAGTTGACGTACTCGAAGCCGCGGACCCAGCGGTCGATGCCGAGCAGGTTGAACGCCGTCGGCGAGATGAAGTAGATCGGCGTGCGGTTCGTGCGAAAGAACCCGCGGATGTCAGAGACGCCGCGCAGCGTGTCCACCAAGGTCTCCTCCTGTTGATTCGAAGTCCAGCACCGACTCGACCAGCTCGGCGGCCGCCAGCACGGCGCCGTCGGCCCGCCGCGCGCCGGTGACCTGCAGCGACAGCGGCAGCCCCTCGTCGCCGAGCCCCATCGGGACGGCGCACGCGGGCAGGCCCGCGAGGTTGGCGTCGTAGAGGAAGCTGCCCCAGTCCTGGCCCGGCGGGTCGATCTCCACGCCGCCGATCGCCTCCGGGAACGCGCGGTCGGCGGGGAACGCCTCGCAGCCGATCGTCGGCGTCAGCAGGACCTGCGCGCCGGTGCGCGCGAGCAGGTCGACGTAGGCGCGGTGGATGCGCTCGCGCTCCATCTGCGCGCGGACGTACTGCGCCGCGGTGACCAGCTCGCCGGCGCCGAGGAACTCGATCGCCGCCGGCGTGAGCAGGTCGCGCCGCAGCTCGAACTGCTCGGCCTCCGACCAGCGCGCCTCGGCGGTCGCGACGGCGGCCCACGTCTCGACCGACGGCGGCAGGCCGGGATCGGCGTACTCGATCTCGACGCCGGCGGCCGCCAGCGCGGCGACGGCCGCGCGGAAGGCGGCGCGCACGTCGGCGTCCAGCGGCGCGAAGCCGAGGTTCTCGGACACCACGACGCGCGTGACCTCGGGCGCGTCGAGCGGGGCGTCGAGACTGTGCCGGTCGCGCGGGTGGAAGCCGGCGAGGGACTCCAGCATCAGCCGCGCGTCGGCCACCGAGCGCGCGAGCGGCCCGTAGGCGACGAGCGTCTTCCAGCCCGCCCCGCTGGGCTCGCGCGGCACGAGGCCGAACGTCGGCTTGAAGCCGACGAGCCCGCAGAACGCGGCCGGGATGCGGATCGAGCCGCCGCCGTCGCCGCCCAGCGCGAGCGGCCCGGCGCCCGCGGCCAGCGCCGCGGCGCCGCCGCCGGACGAGCCGCCCGGCGTGCGCTCGACGTTCCAGGGGTTCAGCGTGCGCCCGTAGAGCGCGGACTCGGTCGTGCCGAAGTAGCAGAACTCGGGCGTCGTGGTCTTGGCGTAGACGATCGCGCCGGCAGCCTCGAGGCGCTCGACCGCCGCCACGGTCTCGCGCGGGACGAAGCCGACCAGCGCGCGCGAGGCGCCGGTGGTCGGGATCCCGGCCATCCAGTGCGAGTCCTTGACGGTCACCGGCACGCCGCACAGCGGCCCGCCATCGCCGCGGGCGAGCGCCGCGTCGGCGGCGGCCGCCGCCGCCCGCGCGCGCCCGTCGAGCCGCAGCGCGTACGGGTTGACGCGCTCGGCGGCCGCGCCGGCGCGCTCGAGCACGGCCTCCAGCGCGTCGGCGGCCGACAGCTCGCGCCGCCGCAGCGCGGCGGCGAGCTCGACGGCCGAGAGGTCGCAGACGTCCATGTCGTGCACCGTGGCAGCCGCGCGCTCCGAACGGGATGGTGCGAAGTCCGAATCCGCCGGCCCGGCTTTGTTCGCGCCACAGTGGGCGCCGCGCTCACGGCACGGACACACTCGCGGCCATGACCGCATCCCCCGTTGAGATCAGCCCCGTCCTCGCCGCCCGCGAGCGCTGGGTCGCCCGCGGCGTCGCGGCCCCCGCCGTGGTCGCGGTCGGCGCCGAGGGCGCCCACATCGAGGGCGCCGACGGCGTCCGCTACCTCGACTTCGCGGGCGGCATCGGCTGCCAGAACCTCGGCCACGGCCCCGAGGAGGTCGTCCGCGCGATCCACGCGCAGGTCGACCGCTACCTGCACCAGTGCTTCATGGTCGCCGCCTACGAGCCCTATGTAGAGGTGTGCCGGCGGCTCGGCGAGCTCTCGCCCTGCCGCGGCGACGAGCAGCGCAGCGTGCTGTTCAACTCCGGCGCCGAGGCGGTGGAGAACGCGGTCAAGATCGCCCGCGCGGCGACCGGCCGCCCAGCGGTGATCGCGTTCGACCGCGGCTTCCACGGCCGCACGCTGCTGACGATGTCGCTGACCAGCAAGGTCAAGCCCTACAAGCGCGGCTTCGGCCCGTTCGCGCCCGAGATCTACCGCGCGCCGGCGCCCTACGCCTACCGCGGCGTCACGTCCGAGGACGCGATCGACGCGCTGAACGCGCTGCTCGTCGCGCACGTCGATCCCGAGACCGTCGCCTGCGTCGTGCTCGAGCCCGTGCAGGGCGAGGGCGGCTTCGTCCCGATGCCGGCCGACTTCCCCGCGCGCCTGCGCGAGGTCTGCGACCGCCACGGGATCCTCTACGTCGACGACGAGGTCCAGGCCGGCGTCGGCCGCACCGGGCCCGCGTGGGCGATCGAGCACTACGGCGTGCAGCCGGACATCCTCGTGTCGGGCAAGTCGCTCGGCGGCGGGCTGCCGCTGGCGGCCGTGACCGGCCCGGCGGACGTGATGGACGCCGTCGGCCCCGGCGGGCTGGGCGGCACGTTCGGCGGCAACCCGGTGTCGTGCGCGGCCGCGGAGGTCGTGCTCGACACGGTGGCGAGCGAGGAGTTCCGCGCCCGCGCCGAGCGCCTGGGCGCGCGCCTGCGCGAGCGCCTGGAGGGGATCGCGAGCCGCCACGAGGTGATCGGCGACGTGCGCGGCCTCGGCCCGATGACCGCGATCGAGCTCGTGCACGACCGCGCCACGAAGGCGCCGGCGCCCGAGCGGGTCGCGGCGACCGTCGCCGCGGCGCGCGAGCGCGGGCTGCTCCTGCTCGCGTGCGGGCTCTACGGCAACGTGATCCGGCTGCTGCCCCCGCTCACGATCGCCGACGAGGACCTCGAGCGGGGTCTCGACATCCTCGAAGCCTCGCTGTGAGGATGCGGGCATGCACCCGCTCGACCCGCTGACCGCCGAGGAGTTCCGCCGGGCCGCCGGCATCCTGCGCCGCGAGCAGGGCGTCACCGACCGCTGGCGCTTCGCGTCGATCGAGCTCAAGGAGCCGCCGAAGGGTGGCGGCTCCGGCGAGCGGGAGGCGATCGTGGTGTGCTGGAACCGCGACGGCGGCGACGCGTACCGCGCGGTGGTGTCACTGAGCGGCGACCGCACGCTGTCGTGGGAGTCCCTGGAGGGCCGCCAGCCCAACCTCACGCCCGACGAGTGGCACGAGTGCGACGCCGCGCTGCGGCGGGAGCCGCGCCTGATCGAGGCGCTCGCCAAGCGCGGCATCACCGACATGGACCGGGTGCTGTTCGACGTCTGGGGCTACCGCGGCTTCCTCGTCCCGGAGCGCTACCGCGGCCGCCGGATCGGCTGGACCGACGCCTGGTACCGCGCCGCGGAGGGCTCGAACCCGTACGCGAACCCGATCAACGGGCTCAACTGCATCGTCGACCTCAACTCGATGGAGCTGCTCGAGGTCGAGGACACCGGCGGCGTCGGGCGGCCGGAGACGATGGGCGAGTATGTGCCGCGCCACGTCCCGGGCCTCACGCAGCGCGACGACATCCGGCCGCTCGAGATCGCCCAGCCGGCGGGCGCGTCGTTCACCCTGGACGGCCACGAGCTGCGCTGGCAGCGGTGGTCGCTGCGGCTCGGCTTCAACCACCGCGAGGGGCTCGTCCTGCACACGGTCGGCTACGAGGACGGCGGCCGCGTGCGGCCGATCGCGCACCGCATCTCGATCGCCGAGATGGTCGTCCCGTACCGCGACCCGACGGTCGACCACTACCGCCGCACGGCCTACGACATCGGCGAGTGGGGCCTGGGCTACATGACCACGTCGCTGAAGCTCCGCTGCGACTGTCTGGGCGAGATCGCCTACGTCGACGCCGTCCTGCACGACACCCGCGGCGAGCCGTACACGATCCCGAACGCGATCTGCATCCACGAGGAGGACGACGGCGTGCTGTGGAAGCACGTCGACCACCAGTTCGGGCCGGAGACGCGCCGGGCGCGCCGGCTCGTGATCTCCGCGCACGTGACGGTCGCCAACTACGAGTACCTCGTCTACTGGCGGCTCTACCAGGACGGCAGCATCGAGTGCCACGTGCGCGCGACCGGGATCATGGTCGTCACCCCCCTGGTGCCCGACGAGGAGCCCATCTGGGGCACGCTGGTCGACCAGCGGACGTACGCGCCGTTCCACCAGCACTTCCTGGTCGCGCGGCTGGACCTCGACGTCGACGGCGAGCCCAACACCGTGTACATGACGGAGTCCGAGCCCGCGGGCTTCAGCGAGGAGGACCCCTACGGACTGGGGCTGATCGTCAACAGCGTGCCGCTGCGGACCGAGTCCGAGGGGCGCCAGGACTACCGCTGGGAGACCCAGCGCGCGTGGAAGGTGGCCAACGAGGGCGCGGTGAACGCGCACGGCACCCCGGTCGCCTACAAGCTCGTCCCGGGCGCCGCGCTGCCGACGATGCTGCCGGCCGACTCGCCGGTGCTGAGGACCGCGGAGGTGCTCCGCCACACGCTGTGGGTCACGCCCTACCACGAGGACGAGCGCTGGCCGTGCGGGCCGTTCCCGAACCAGAGCGACGTCGACGAGGGGCTGCCGGCGTGGACCGCCGCCGACCGCTCGATCGAGGACACCGACGTCGTGCTCTGGTACGTGTTCGGCATCCACCACATCACGCGCGTGGAGGACTGGCCGATCATGCCGGTCGACAGCGTCTCGTTCTGGCTGAAGCCGTTCGGGTTCTTCGACCGCAACCCCGCGCTCGACGTGCCGCCGAGCCACTAGAGCCGGCTTCGGTGCGTCTGGGCGGCTCCCGGCCAGCCGTCGATGGGTGTGCGTGGTGGGAACGACCCGCCGCCCGCGCGGGCGGTTGGCGGCTTGCGGGCCTGGCGCGCCGGCGCTCGGTCACAAACCGGCGTTCATCTGCGATGTTGGGGACATGAAGAACCCCTTCCACCACGACCCGCCGCCGCGGCCGACGGGCTACGTCGGCGACCATGCCGACAAGCTCAGCCGCGTCCGGCCGCTGGCGCTGGACGACGACGAGCGGCCCAGCCGCGAGGACCGCGACTACAACGAGACGATCTTCAATCAGCCGCCGGTGCCGCTGCCGCGCTTCCTGAGCGGCCGCAAGCGCTAGGTCTCGGCGGGCGTCTCGGCGGCGGCGCCGCCGTTGTCGTCCGGCGCGTCGGCGAGTCGCGAGCGCAGCTTGTCGCGCAGCTCGTCGGGGTCGTACTCCTCGTGCGTGCGCTTCTTGCGCGCGAGGACGACGCCGGTGGCCGCGACGCCGGCTAGGCCGGCGAGCCCGACGACTTTCCAGGGGACCGCCATCGCGCGTAGGTTACTGGAGCCGGTGGCGGCTAGCCTGGGGCGATCGCGCGCCTGCCCGACAGCCTCTCCGTCCTGCGGCAGCGCGACTTCCGCCTCCTGTTCGGCGCGCACGCCGTGTCCGTTCTCGGCGACCGGATGGTCGCGGTCGCGCTCGCGTTCGCGGTCCTCGGGCTCGGCGGCTCCCCCTCCGACGTCGGGCTGGTGCTCGCCTGCCGGACGCTGCCGCTCGTCGGCTGCCTGCTGGTCGGCGGCGTCGTGGCCGACCGGGTGTCGCGCCGGACGGTCATGGTGGCCGCCGACCTCGTCCGCCTCGGGAGCCAGGGCGCGCTGGCGGCCCTGCTGATCGCCGGCTCCCCGCACGTCTGGACCGTCGCCGCGCTGTCCGCGATCACGGGGGCCGCGACCGGGTTCTTCAACCCCGCCTCGACCGCAGTGCTGCCGGCCGTCGTGGCGCGCGAGCGGCTGCAGCAGGCGAACGGGCTGCGCGCGACCGCGATGTCCGGGGGCGAGATCCTCGGCCCGCTCGCGGCCGGCGTGCTCGTGGCCTCCGCCGGGCCCGGCTGGGCGCTCGCGGTCGACGCGGCGACGTTCGGGATCAGCGCCGCGTTCCTGGCGCGCCTGCGCCTGCCGGAGCGCGCCGCACGCGCGGCCGTCTCGTTCCTCGACGACCTCCGGGAGGGCTGGACGGCGTTCCGGTCGCGCCGGTGGGTGTGGACGTTCGTGGCGGCCGCGGGCATCGTGAACCTGCTGTGGGGCGCGTGGAGCGTGCTCGGCCCGGTCCTCGCCGACCGCGATCTGGGCGGCGCCGCAGCATGGGGCTCGATCCTCGCCGCCATGGGGGTCGGCGCCGTTGCCGGCAGCCTGCTGGCGATCCGGGCGGCGCCGCGGCGGCCGCTCGTCGTCTCGAGCCTCTCGATCGGCATGGTCGCAACGCCGCTCGCCCTGCTCGCGGCCGGCGCCCCCGTGCCGCTGCTGGCGGTCGGCGCGTTCATGTTCGGCGGCTCAATGATGCTGGGCAACTCGCTCTGGGAGTCGACGCTCCAGCGCCATGTCTCGCTCGAGTCGCTGTCGCGCGTGAGCGCCTACGACTGGTTCGGCTCGCTCGCCTTCCAGCCGCTCGGGCTGGCGATCTGGGGGCCGATCTCCGCCGTCGCCGGGATCGCGGCCTCGCTGTGGCTCGCGTCCGGGCTGATGGTCGCCGTGGGCCTCGGGCTGCTCGCGGTGCCCGACGTGCGGCGGCTGACGGCCCGCGCGATGGCGGCGTAGGTTACGCGCCGTGGAAGCCACGGGCGTGACCCTCGAGGAGGCCGCCGCGACCGCGGCGACCGGCGACATCTGGCTGTTCCGCGGCAAGTCGTTCGCCGACATGGCGATCCGGGCCGTCACCAACAGCCCGGTCAACCACGTCGGCATGGTCGTCGCGCTCGACGACCTGCCGCCGCTGCTCTGGCACGCCGAGCTGGGCCGCTCGCTGCCCGACGTGTGGACCGGCGAGCGCCAGCGCGGGGTCCAGCTCCACAAGCTCGTCGACGCGGTGAAGACGTGGGACCAGCGCTACGGCCAGCGCGCGTGGTTCCGCCAGCTCGAGGGCACGCTCGAGCGCCACCACGAGGACCGGCTGATGGAGGTCATCGAGCGCTACGACGGCCGGCCGTTCCCGAAGACCGCCGGGCTGATGGCGCAGTGGGCGAACGGCCGGCTGCGCCGCTCCTCGTCGCTGGAGACGATCTACTGCGCGGAGCTCGTGGCCACCACCTACCAGCACATGGGCCTGCTCCCGAGCCGGCGGCCGGCGAGCTGGTACGACCCAGGGAAGTTCTGGAGCGGCGACCGGATCGAGCTCGTCGAGTCGTTCACGCTCGGCGGCGAGGTCCCCGTGATCAGTTGATCCGGCGCTCGCGGCCCGCCCACTCCGGCTCGCGCAGGACGAACTTCTGCACCTTGCCGGTGGACGTCTTGGGGAGCGGCCCGAACGCGACCGCGTCGGGGCACTTGAAGTGCGCGAGCCGCTCGCGGCAGAAGGCGATGATCTCCTGCTCGGAGGCGCCCGCGCCCGGCTTGAGCGTCACGAACGCCTTCGGGCGCTCGCCCCAGTGGTCGTGCGGCGTCGCCACCACGGCGCACTCGAGCACGGCCGGATGGGCGCAGATCGCCTGCTCGACCTCGATCGAGGAGATGTTCTCGCCGCCCGAGATGATCACGTCCTTGCCGCGGTCGCGCAGCTCGATCGCGCCGTCCGGGTGCCACACCGCGAGGTCGCCGGAGTGGAACCAGCCGCCGTGGAACGCCTCCTCGGTGGCCTCCGGGTTGGCGAAGTAGCCCGCCATGACGTTGTTG
The DNA here is from genome assembly GCA_044865965.1 of Solirubrobacteraceae bacterium. Lineage (GTDB taxonomy): Bacteria > Actinomycetota > Thermoleophilia > Solirubrobacterales > Solirubrobacteraceae > Solirubrobacter. The sequence continues at coordinate 7,075 of JBIOTP010000194.1, read as the reverse complement.
CCGCGCATCACCACCTCGCCCATCGCGGCGGCGTCGCGGGGCACGTCGCGCATGTCCTCGTCGACGACGCGGACGAGGTCGGCGGTCGTGTAGCCCTGCCCCTGGCGGGCGAGCAGCCGCGCGCGCTCCTCGTCGGGCAGCTCGTCCCAGCCGTCCTGGCGCGTGCACACGGTGTGCGGCCCGTAGGTCTCGGTGAGCCCGTAGACGTGCACGACGCGGATGTTGAGCGCGCCCAGGCGGGCGAGCAGCGTCGGCGACGGCGGCGCGGCCGCCACCATCGCGGTGACCGGCTGCTCCAGCCGCGCGGCGCCGGGGTCGCTGACGAGCGCGATCTGCACGGTCGGCGAGCCGTTGTAGTGCGTCACGCCCTCCTCGCGGAACAGCCGCCAGATCAGCGACGGGTCGACCTGGCGCAGGCACACGTGCGTGCCGCCCGCCGCGGTCACGGCCCACGGGAAGCACCAGCCGTTGCAGTGGAACATCGGGAGCGTCCACAGGTAGACCGGGTGGTGGCCGAGCTCGGCCTCGATCACCTCGCCGAGCGCGTTCAGGTACGCGCCGCGGTACGTGTAGACGACCCCCTTCGGGCGGCCGGTCGTGCCCGAGGTGTAGTCGATCGCGATCGGCTCCTCCTCGTCGCGCAGCGGCGACGGCACGCCGGCCGGGTCGCCGCGGGAGAGCAGCCGCTCGTACTCCTCGCCCACGCGGATCAGCTTCAGCCCCGGCGGCGGGTCCGCGACGAGGTCCTCCAAGGACGGGTCGACGAACAGCGTGCGCGAGCCGCTGTGCTCGAGGATGTAGCGGATCTCGCCGGCGCTCAGCCGCGTGTTGATCGCGACCAGGACGCCCCCGACCGCCGGCACCGCGTGGTGCAGCTCCAGCAGCTCCGGGATGTTGGGGCACAGCGCGGCGACGCGCTCGTGGCGCTCCACGTCCAGCGCGGAGGCCAGCCGGTCCACGCGCTCGCGCAGCTCGGCGTAGGTGCGGCGCAGCTCGCCGTCGACGACCGCCACCCGGTCCGGGTGGATCGCGGCGCTGCGATAGAGGAAGGACACCGGGTTCAGCTCGGTGCGGGCCACCCCGGTGCGGGCGGGCCACGGCGAGGTCACGGGCCGACGATACACCGGCTATCGTCGACTGCATGAGCACGCTCGCCCCCGGCGCCATGGTGCTGGTCCGCGAGGACGGGCCGGCCGCGCGCATCACCCTGAACCGCCCCGAGAAGCGCAACGCGCTGAGCCTCGAGCTCATGCAGGAGCTGATCGCCACGCTGCGCCGCGTGAGCGCGGAGCCCGGCGTGCGCGCGATCGTCCTCGAGGCCGCCGGCCCGGCGTTCTCGGCCGGCCACGACCTGAGCGAGATGATCGATCGCGACGTCCCGTTCCTCCAGCGCCTGTTCGACGTCTGCGCCGAGCTGATGGAGTCGATCCACCGCCTCCCCCAGCCGGTGATCGCCAAGGTCGAGGGCGTCGCCACCGCGGCGGGCTGCCAGCTCGTCGCCGCCTGCGACCTCGCCGTCGCCGCCGACACCGCGCGCTTCGCCACTCCGGGCGTGAAGATCGGCCTGTTCTGCTCGACGCCGATGGTCCCGCTCTCGCGCGCGATCGGCCGCAAGCGCGCGCTGGAGATGCTGCTCACCGGCACGCCGATCGACGCCGCCACCGCGCTGGAATGGGGGCTCGTGAACCGCGTCGCGCCCGCCGGCGCGCTGGAGGCCGAGGTCACGTCGCTGGTCGACGCGATCGCCCGCTCCAGCCCGCTCACCGTCGGCCTCGGCAAGGAGGCGTTCTACGCCCAGATCGAGCTCGACGAGCACCGCGCCTACGACCTCACCAAGGCCGTGATGGCCATGAACGCGCGCGCCGACGACGCGCAGGAGGGCATGTGCGCGTTCCTGGAGAAGCGCGCGCCTGAGTGGCGGGGGACCTAGGGGGCGTAGCTCGGGGCCGCCCCGCGGGTCCGGCGAACTGCGGGCAAGGTATGGGGGAGCCCGGAGTGGCTCGGCGCCAAAACGATCGTCGCCGCGAGGGGGTGTGTAGATCTAGTTCGACCTGGTCGAACTCAATTGACACACCCCCAGGTATCACCGATCGAGCGTGATCGTTCGCGCGCGGACGTCGCCCACAGGTGCGCGAACACGCTCGGATAACCGACCCCCTACCCTGCCCGCAGTTCGCCGGCCCCGTCAAGCGTCCTCAAAGGCGCGCACCAGCCGCCTCGGCGCGGTCATCCGCCGCGCCTCCTCGACCAGCCCGGCCATCGCCATGAACATCTTGTCCCGAACGCGAAACGTCGGATGGCCCCACGTCTCCCTCTCCTCCGCCTCCGGGAGCGAGAGCGCGAGCCGGCGGGCGTCGTCGCCGCTCACCCGCTGGACGGTAGCCGAAGCCGCGCCACAGGCTTTGGACATCCCACAGTAGGCCGGGCGCACGCGCGCGCATAGGGTCGCCCGCCATGACCGCCCTTCAGAACTTCGTCGACGGCCATTCGATCGCCCCTGCCGAGGGGCGGACGGAGGCCGTTCTCAATCCCGCCACCGGCGAGGCCATCGCCGAGGTCCCGCTGTCCGACCGCGAGGACGTGAACCGCGCCGTAAAAGCCGCCCGCAAGGCGTTCGCGACGTGGTCGAACACGACGCCCGCGCAGCGCCAGGACGCGCTGCTGCGCATCGCGAACGCGATCGAGGACCATGCCGACGAGCTCGCCGAGCTCGAGTCGCGCAACGCCGGCAAGCCGCTCGAGGCCGTCAAGCGCGACGAGCTGCCGTTCATGGTCGACAACCTGCGCTTCTTCGCCGGCGCCGCGCGCTGCATGGAGGGCAAGGCGGCCGGCGAGTACCTCGAGGGCTACACGTCGATCATCCGCCGCGAGCCGGTCGGCGTGATCGGCCAGATCGCGCCGTGGAACTACCCGCTGCTGATGGCGATCTGGAAGATCGGCCCCGCGCTGGCCGCCGGCAACACGGTCGTCCTCAAGCCCGCCGAGACGACCCCGCTCACCACGCTCAGGCTCGCCGAGCTGGCCGCCGAGGTGCTCCCGCCCGGCGTCTTCAACGTCATCACCGGCCACGGCGACCCCGCCGGGCAGGCGCTGGTCACGCACCCCGAGGTCGACATGGTCTCGCTCACCGGCTCGGTCGGAACCGGCAAGTGGATCGCGCGCGCGTGCGCGGACAGCCTCAAGCGCGTGCACCTCGAGCTGGGCGGCAAGGCGCCGGTGATCGTCTTCGACGACGCCGACATCGAGGCGACCGCCGCCGGGATCGCCGGCGCCGGCTACTACAACGCCGGCCAGGACTGCACGGCGGCGACCCGCGTGCTCGCCTCCTCGCGCCAGTACGACGACCTCGTCAGCGCGCTCGCCGAGCAGGCGCAGGCACTCAAGCTCGGCGACACCCAGGACCCGGAGACCACGCTCGGGCCGCTGAACTCCGCGCGCCAGCGCAACGGCGTGCAGGGCTTCCTCGACCGCACGCCCGGCCACGCCGAGATCGTCACCGGCGGCGGCGAGCCCGACCTGCCGGGCTTCTACCTGCAGCCGACGGTCGTCGGCGGCCTGCGCCAGGAGGATGAGATGATCCAGCGCGAGATGTTCGGGCCGGTCATCACCGTGCAGCCGTTCACCGACGAGGAGCAGGCGATCGACTGGGCCAACGGCACCCCGTACGGCCTCGCGTCGTCGGTCTGGACGCGCGACATCGGGCGCGCCCTGCGGGTCTCCAAGGCGCTGCGCTTCGGCTGCGTGTGGATCAACGACCACATCCCGCTGGTGAGCGAGATGCCGCACGGCGGGCTCAAGGAGTCCGGCTACGGCAAGGACCTCTCGATGTACGGGCTGGAGGACTACACCGTCGTCAAGCACGTGATGGCCAGCCTCGCCTGATGACGCGGCGGCTTCTGCAGGCCTCGCCGGATCAGCCCACGGCGCCGTACCTGGACGCCGCCGTCGCCTACGGCTTCCGCGGCTCCACCCGCTTCCACGTGCCCGGCCACAAGGCCGGCACGGGAGCGGACGTGGGGCTGCGGAGCGCGATCGGCTGGCAGACGCTCCGGCTCGACATCCCGCAGGACGTCCACGGCGTCGACCTCGGGCCGGGGCCGACGCCGTTCCAGCGCGCGGAGCAGCTCGCCGCCGAGGCCTACGGGGCCGCCCGCTCGTGGTTCCTGACCAACGGCGCCTCCCAGGGCAACCACGCGCTGTGCCTGGCGCTCGCGCCGCTGGGGGCGCCGATCGTCGTGCAGCGCAACGCGCACGCCTCGGTGATCGACGGCCTGGTGCTGTCGGGCGGGCTGCCGACCTGGGTCGCGCCGCAGTACGAGGAGGAGCTCGGGATGGCGCACGGCGTCACGCCCGAGACGCTCGCGGACGCGCTTGCGGAGACCCCGGGCGCGCGCGCGGCGTTCATCGTCTCCCCCACCTACTACGGGATGGCGGCCGACGTCGCCGGCTGCGCGGAGGTCGCCCACGCTGCCGGCGTGCCGCTCGTGGTCGACCAGGCCTGGGGCCCGCACTTCGGGTTCCACGACACGCTGCCGCCGTCCGCGATCGCGGCCGGCGCCGACGCGATGCTGACCTCGACGCACAAGATCGCGGGCTCGCTCACGCAGTCGGCGCTCCTGCACGTCGCGCCGACCGGCCTGATCGACCCCGACGCGGTCGCGCGCACGCTGCGGCTCATGCGCTCGACCTCGCCGTCGTCGCTGCTGATGGCGTCGCTCGACGCCACCCGACGCCAGCTCGTGCTGCACGGCGAGGCCCTGCTGGAGGGCACGATCGCCGCCTCGCGCCGCACCTGCGCGGCGATCGACGCGATCCCGGGCTGCCGCATCGTGGGCGAGGACAAGGTCGGCCGCCCCGGAGTGGCGGCCCACGACCCGCTGCGGATCGTGATCGACGTGCGCGAGACCGGCGTGACCGGCTACGAGCTGGCGGCGGCGCTGCGCTCGGCCTACGACACGCAGGTCGAGCTCGCCACCCAGGCGACGATGGTGCTCGTGCTCGGGATCGACGAGCAGCCGCGCGAGCTCGAGCGCTTCACGTACGACCTCGGGCACATCGTGGAGCGCGTCGAGCGCCCGGGCGAGACCGAGGAGCTCACGCTGTCGCAGGCCTCGTTCACCACCGAGGTCGTGACGGCGCCGCGCGAGGCGTTCCTCGGGAGCGCCGAGGTGCTGAGCGTGGAGGACTCCGTCGGCCGCGTGTCGGCCGAGTCGATCGCCGGCTACCCGCCCGGCATCCCCGTGCTGCTGCCGGGCGAGCGGATCACGACCGAGGTGATCGCCTACCTGCACGACCTCAAGGCCGCCGGCGCCCGCCTCCACGGCGCCAGCGACCCGGAGTTCAGGACGATCTGCGTGCTGGCGTAGCCGCCGCCACGGCGCCCGCGCCGGCGAGCGCCTCGCCGGTGCCGCGCGGGACGACCATCACCGGGACCCGCGCCTGCCGCGTCAGGCGCGTGGACCAGCTTGGCGCTCATGGCGTCGCCGCCTCGGGCGCGGGCTCCTGCGGCCGGCGCAGGCGCGAGTTCTTGTAGCCGTAGAGCCAGTAGACCACGAGCCCGATGAGCAGCCAGACGACGAAGCGGACCCAGGTCGTGAACGACAGGTCCTTCGTCAGGTAGATGCACATCGCGATCCCGATCAGCGGGAACCACGGCGACAGCGGCACCTTGAACGGCCGCACCATGTCCGGGCGCGTGCGGCGCAGGACGATCACGCCGATGTTCACGAGCACGAACGCGAACAGCGTGCCGATGTTGACCAGCTCGATGATGATGTCCAGCGGCACGAGCGCCGCGAGCACGGCGATGCTGAGGCCGAAGATCAGCGTCAGCCGCACCGGCGTGCCGGTGCGCGGGTTCACGTCGGCGAGCCGCTCCGGCAGCAGGCCGTCGCGGCACATCGCGAACATGATCCGCGTCTGGCCGTACTGCACGGTCAGGATCACGCTCGTGATCGCGACGAGCGCCCCGAACGCGGTCAGGCTCGCCGCCCACGAGATGCCGGCGCCCGCGTCGAGCGCTTCCGCCAGCGGCGCCTGGCTCTTCGCGAGCTCGGCGGCCGGCAGCGCGCCGATGGCGGCGATCGAGACCAGCATGTAGACGACCGTGCTGATCACCAGCGAGCCGATGATCGCGATCGGCAGGTCGCGCCTGGGGTTCTTGGCCTCCTCGCTGCCGGTCGAAACGGCGTCGAAGCCGATGTAGGCGAAGAAGATGATCGAGGCGCCGCTCACGATGCCGCTGAAGTGGTGCGGGTTGAACGGCTTCGCGTTGCCGCTGTGGAAGACCGTGAACGCGACGACGACGAAGAACGCCAGGATCGCGAGCTTGATCACGACCATCGCCGCGTTGGCCCGCGTGCTCTCGCGCACGCCGCGGATCAGCAGCCACGTCACCGCGAGCACGATCACGACGGCGGGGATGTTGAAGACGCCGCCGTCCGAGGGCGACTTGGCGATCGCGTCAGGCAGCGTCCAGTTGAACGTCGCGTCGAGGAACTCGTTGACGTTGCCGCCCCAGCCGACCGCCACGGCGGCGACCGAGACGCCGTACTCGATCAGCAGGTCCCACCCGATGATCCACGCGACGAGCTCGCCGAGCGTCGCGTAGGCGTAGGTGTAGGCGCTGCCGGAGACCGGGATCGACGACGCGAGCTCCGCGTAGGACAGCGCGGAGAACACGCACGTCACGGCGGCCAGCGCGAACGACAGGATGACGGCCGGCCCGGCCTCGGCGACGCCCTGGCCGACGACGACGAAGATGCCGGTGCCGATGATGGCGCCGATGCCGAGCGCCGTGAGATTCAGCGCGCCGACCGCGCGCTTGAGCGTGTGACCCGACTCGTGCGTCTCGGCGACCAGCTCGCCGGTGTCCTTGATCGCGAACGGGCCCGTACGGGGTGCGGCGGTTGCTGCCACGGCGCTCCTCCCTCTCTCTCGCAGGATGCTGCGGGGTTGTCGCATCGTCGCGCAGAGCGGGCAATCGTCGGAACTCCGAACTTGGCGGGGCGTGTTCGTACAGCCGACAGCGGCGGCCGTATCAGCCGGCGGACGGCGGCGCTCTGTACCGGAGATG
>JBIOTP010000193.1:0-2926 GCA_044865965.1 Solirubrobacteraceae bacterium | reverse complement strand
TTGAAGTCGTCGCCCGTGTACAGGCGGACGCCGGCGGGAAGCCGGCGGCGGAAGGCGACCTCGCGGCCGGCGTCGAGCAGTGACAGCTTGATGCCGTCGATGCGCTCGGCGTGGGCGGCGATGATCGCGAGGCACGCATCGGCGGCGACGTCGAGGTCCGGCGAGCCCCAGTAGCCCGCGAGCGCGGGGTCGAACATCGGGCCCAGCCAGTGGAGGATCGCCGGCTCGGCCAGCCCGCTCAGCACGCGCCCGAGGACCTCGGCGTAGTCCTCGGGGCCGCGCGCGCTCGCGGCCAGCGCGCGGCTGGCCATCACGACCACGCGGGCGCCGGCCGCCTCCACGAGCTCGCACTGCTCCTCGTAGGCGGCGGCGATCTGCGCGAGCGGCGCCGGGCCGGGCGGAAGCTGATCGGTTCCCGCGCCGCAGACCAGGCGTCCGCCGACCGCCCGCGCCTCGGCGCCCGAGCGGGCGATCAGCTCGCGCGTCGCCGGCCAGTCGAGCCCCATGCCGCGCTGGGCGGTGTCCATCGCGTCGGCGACGCCGAGGCCGAGGTCCCAGAGGTGGCGGCGGAACGCGAGCGTCGCCTCCCAGTCGAGCCGCGCCGGCGCGCCCGGCCCGTTCGCGGCGAGCGGGTCCGCGACCACGTGGGCGGCGGCGTAGGCCACGCGGCTGCGGGCCGGCCGGCCGGTGGCGGCCGCATAGCTCGGCGCGTCCGCCGGCTCGTAGCGGCGCAGGACGCCGTCGGGCGTCGGCAGCAGCAGGCTCACGCGCTCAGCTCCGGCACCTCGAGCCGGCGGCCCTCGGCCGCCGCACGCAGCCCCAGCTGCGCGAGCTGCACGCCCTTTGCGCCCTCGACGAGGTCCCACGGGAACGGCTCGCCGCCGGCCACATGGCGCAGGAACGCCTCCCACTGCACCTTGAAGGCGTTGTCGAAGGCCTCGTTGTCGGGCACCTCGAGCCACTGGGAGCGGAAGTCGTCCGTGGCGGGCAGGTCGGGGTTCCAGATCGCGCGCGGCGTCGCCGCGCGCGGCTGGATCCGGCAGCGGCTCAGGCCCGCGACGGCCGAGCCGAGCGTGCCGTCGACCTGGAGCTCGACGAGCTCGTCGCGGAACACGCGCACCGCCCATGACGAGTTGAGCTGGGCGACGATCCCGCCCTCGAGCTCGAACACGGCGTAGGCGGCGTCGTCGGCGGTCGCCGCGTAGCGCTCGCCCCGCTCGTCCACGCGCTCGGGAATGTGGGTGGCGATCGTGGCGCTGACCGTGCGCACGGGCGCGATCACGCGGTCGAGCACGTAGCGCCAGTGACAGAACATGTCGAGCACGATCCCGCCGCCCTGCTCGGCGCGGTAGTTCCAGCTCGGGCGGTTGGCCGCCTGCCAGTCGCCCTCGAAGACCCAGTAGCCGAACTCCCCGCGCACCGACAGGATGCGTCCGAAGAAGCCGCTGTCGACGAGCCGCCGCAGCTTGCGCAGGCCGGGCAGGAACAGCTTGTCCTGCACGACGCCTCCCCGGACGCCGGCGTCCCTCGCGAGCGCGGCCAGCTCGAGCGCCTCGTCGACGCTCTCGGCGACCGGCTTCTCGGTGTAGACGTGCTTGCCGGCCGCGATCGCGGCGCGCAGCGCGCCCGCCCGCGCGGGCGTGACCTGCGCGTCGAAGTAGATCTCCGCGTCGGGCTCCCGGAGCGCGGCGGCGAGGTCCGTGGTCCAGCGCTCCAGCCCGTGGCGGCCGGCGACCGCGCGCACGCGCGGCTCGCTGCGCCCGACGAGGATCGGCTCCGGCCACAGCAGCGTGCCGTCGGCCAGCTCGAGCCCGCCCTGCTCGCGGATCGCCAGCAGCGAGCGGACGAGGTGCTGGCGGTAGCCCATGCGGCCCGTCACGCCGTTGAGCACGATGCCGATGGGGCGCCGGCGGGTGGCGGCCGTCCCGGACACCGGCTGCGTCTGGGCGGCCATCCGTGTCAGACGAAAAGCGGGGCGAGGTCGCGCCGCGCGGTCAGCTCCGCCATCCGCTCGTCGGGCGGGCGCTCCGTGAAGCGCTCGCAGGCGTCGAGCAGCCGGGGCAGGATCTCCACGTCGCCGGTGGTCAGCAGGAACATGCCCGGCCGTCCGAGCACCCAGTGCGCGGCCAGGTCGATGTCGGCCTGCTCGCGCAGCGGCTCGTACCAGGTCGCGGCCGTCTTCGCGCGGCCGTCCCAACGCCGCGACGCGAGGCTCTTGATCGTCTGCAGCGCGACGTTGCGCTCGGCGCACACCCGCGCCAGCGCCTCGAACGTCTCGGCGTAGCGCGGGTCCTGCATCTGCACGTAGTTGTACGGGCACAGCACGGAGTCGAACGGGAAGCGCTCCAGGCTGCGACGGTGCATCTCGGGGACGGACAGGCCGTGGCCGGTGACGCCGATGAACCGCACGAGCCCCTCCTCGCGGGCCTCGATCGCGGCTTCGAGCGCGCCGTCGGCGCTGAGCGCGACGTCCCATTCGATCACGTCGACGAGGTTGTGGAGCTGGATCGAGTCGACCTGGTCGACGCCGAGCCGGTCGAGCGAGCGCCGGATCTCCTCGCGCGCGGCGGCGTAGGTACGCCGGCCGGTCTTGGTCGCGACGAAGAACTCGCCGGGGTGCCGGCGCAGCCAGGTGGCGATGCGCAGCTCGGCGTCACCGTAGGAGGCCGCGACGTCGATGTGGTTGACGCCGTGCTCGAGCAGCAGCTCGAGGGTGCGGTCGGCGTCGGCCTTCGAGACGCTGCCCAGCGCGGCGGCGCCGAAGATCGCGCGGCTGGACTCGTGCCCGGTCGCGCCGAACGGAGCGCGTTCGATCATGGACGGGAGGTTACGCGCAGGCCCGCGTTGAGGCGGCCGGAGCGGAACGGCTCCCGATCGATGACCGCATAGGCGTAGCCGGCGGCGCGGACGGCGGCGGTGACCTCGT
>JBIOTP010000192.1:0-3584 GCA_044865965.1 Solirubrobacteraceae bacterium | reverse complement strand
CGGCGCCGCCGGACTCGCGCACGAGCGCGAACGCCCGGGCCGCGATCGCCGCCGCCGCGGGCGCCGCCCCGGCCCACGGCAGCTCGGGGATCGGATCGATCGCCCACGACCCGTCGGGCCGGACGTCGGGGCCGGACTCGAACGGATCGTCCCGCGACGGCGCGAAGACCGCGAACAGGCCCGCCGCGAGCCCGCCCGCCCGGGCGCCGGGCACGTCCACGGCGCCGTCGCCGGCCTGCAGCAGGTCGACGTCCTTGCGCCAGGCGCGCAGGAGCGCGTCGTTGTGGCCGTCGATCACGCGCACGCCGCCGCATCCTTGCAGGGTCACCGCGCTGACGGCCGGGGGGCGCGCCCCACTGCCGCCCGAACGGACGGCTGAACGGCCCTTGCCCGGCGCGCCCCGGCGCGGTTAGCGTCGGCCCAGCCCCCCCGCCCGAGACGGAGTCACATGCGCCGCTTCGCCGCCCTCATCGCCGCCCTGCTCGCGGCCTGGCTGCCCGCCAGCGCCCAGGCCTTCACCTTCCACGACTGGGTCATTCCATTCACGACGCCGGTCACCGCGGTGCAGCCGTGGTCGCTGGCCCGCGTCGGCACGACCTGGTGGTACACCGGCTTTGGGAGCGCCTCGATCGGACGCATCAGCGTCGGCGGGGTGCAGTCCCCCGCGCTGCCCATCGCCGTGGGCGCCACGCCCACCGAGATCACCGTCGGGCCCGACGGCAACCTGTGGTTCACCGACCCCGGGCTCCACAAGGTCGGGCGGGTGACGCTCGCGGGCACGGTCACCGAGCCGAACAGCGTCTTCGGGCCGACGGACATCGTGACCGGCTCGGACAACAACCTCTGGGTGGCCCAGCCCACCGACGGCAACGTCGCCTGCGTGACGACCACGGGCAGCGAGACGAGCTACGACGTGACCGGGTACGCGACGCCGCACCCGCTCAGCGGCGCGCGAAGCACGACGGACAGCGCCGTGTGGTTCATCGACCAGTCAAACGCACGCGTTCTGCGCGTGCAGCCTCATGCGACGACCGTCTGCGGGCAGCCGACGTTCGCGAGCTTCACGCTCCCGGTCGCCGGCCACCTCGAGGACATCGCGGCGGCGCCCGACGGCAGCCTGTGGCTCTCGACGACGACCCCGGCGCAGCTCATCAAGATGACGCCGAGCGGAACCGTCGCGGCGCCGGCGTTCGCAACCCCCGTCGCTGTCACCGGCAGCCTGCCGGAGTCCATCCAGGTCGCCGCCGACGGCGCCGTCTGGTGGGCGGACCAGAGCCAGGACCGGATCGGCAAGCTGGCGGGCGGCAACGTCATGGAGTGGGCGACGCCGCGGACTGACACCGGCCCGGCCGACCTCGGCTTCGCCGCCGACGGCGCGGTCTGGTACACGGGCCTGGACGCCGGCGTGATCGGGCGCTTCTCCGAGGAGACGGGCGCGCAAGGGCCTCAGGGATCCCAGGGGCAGCAGGGCCAGCAGGGCCAGCAGGGGATCCAGGGCAACGTCGGCCCGGCCGGCGCCACGGGCCCGGCCGGCCCGATCGGGCCGACCGGGGCGGGCGGGCCGCAGGGCATTCCCGGCGCGCGCGGCGCGACCGGGCCCGAGGGCCCGCGCGGCGCGACCGGCCCGCGCGGGCGGCGCGGGGCCACCGGCAAGACGCCGAAGGTGTCCTGCGGCCAGGGCGGCGGCGGGATCCGGTGCAAGGTGGTCGTCGGCGGCGGCGAGTCGCGCGTACCGCTGCGGCTGCGGCTCTCGCGCGCGCACACGCTGTACGCGACCGGCAGCCGCATCGCCAAGACGCGCGCCACCGACGTCCGCCTGCACAAGCTGCGGCGGCTGGTGCCGGGCCGCTACACGCTGGTCGTCACGGTGGGCGAGGAGGAGGTGCTGCGCCTGCGCGTGCGCATCTGATCAGAGGTGGCCCTGGTCGTTCCAGGTCGTGAGCGCCCAGCCGCCGAAGCTGATGCCGTCGATCCCCCACTCGTCGCGGCGCTCGAAGATCGTGATGCCGGTGTTGGCGTGCGAGATGCGATAGAGCGGTGCGAGGTGCGCGGGCGCGAACTCGTCGCCGAACATCGTCACGCCGAGGAAGAAGTGCAGGAAGCCCCAGTGTGAGACGGCGAGCACGCGCTGCTCGTCGGCGCGCGGCGCGAGCCGCTCCTGCACGCGCCGCACGCGGCCGACGATGTCGTTGAACGACTCGGCGCCGGGCTCGGCGTGGTCGGGCTCGGCGCCCGGCATCCAGGCGATCGTGCCGGTTTCGCCGTAGTCGGGCGCCGCCGCGTAGTAGGCGTCCGACTGGCGGACCTCGTGCAGGTCGGGATCGGTCTCGACCTCCAGGCCGAGCACCTCGCCGATCGCCTCTGCGGTCTCCTGGGCGCGCCGGTAGTGGCTGGCGACGATCGCCTCGAGCCCCTCGCCGCGCAGCCGCCGCCCGACGCCGCGGGCCTGCTCCCAGCCACGCTCGGACAGCCGGTCGGCGTTCTCGGGGCGCGGCTGCATGTTGCGGTCGGCGACGTTCGCGACCGACTCCCCGTGGCGCGTGAAGTAGATCACGCCGCCGCGCCGGCGCGAGCCCGCACGTCGCGCAGGAACAGCTCGTGCACCCGGTCCTCGCCGGCGATCTCCGGGTGGAACGAGATCACCAGCATGTTGTCCTGCCGGGCGGCGACCGGGTGGCCGTCGACCTCGGCGAGCACGTCCACGGCGTCGCCGTGCTCGGCGAGCCACGGCGCCCGGATGAACACCGCACGCACCGGGTCGCCCTCGATGCCGGGGATCTCGAGGTCGACCTCGAAGGAGCGGATCTGGCGGCCGAACGCGTTGCGCGCGCAGAGCGTGTCCATCAACCCGAGGTGGTCGCGGTCGAGCATGATCATCCCCGCGCACGTGCCGAGCACGGGGGTACCCGCGCGCACCAGGTCGCGCAGCGGCTCGGCGAGGCCCTCACGGGCGATCCCGAGGGTCATCGTGGTCGACTCGCCGCCGGGCATCACGAGCCCGTCGAGCCCCTGCAGGTCGGCCGGGACACGCACCTCGCGCACGTCGGCGCCGAGCCCCCGGAGCATCGCGGCGTGGGCCTCGAAGTCCCCCTGGAGGGCGAGCACGCCGACAAGCATCTCGGGCTACCAGCCGCGGTTGGCGAGGAGCTGGCCCTGCTCGAGCTTGCGCGTCTCCAGCGAGGTCATCGCCGTCCCGAGGCCCTCCGAGGCGCGCGCGACGCGCGCCGGGTCCGCGTAGTGCGTCGTCGCCTCGACGATCGCGGCGGCGCGCGCGGCGGGGTCCTCGGACTTGAAGATCCCCGAGCCGACGAACACGCCCTCGGCGCCGAGCTGCATCACGAGCGACGCGTCTGCCGGCGTGGCGATGCCGCCCGCGCAGAACATCACGACGGGCAGCTTGCCGTCGCGCGCGACGCCGCGCACGAGGTCCAGCGGCGCCTGCAGCTCCTTGGCGGCAGTGGCGAGCTCCGTGTCGTCGAGCGTGGTCAGCCGGCGGATCTCGGAGCGGATCGCACGCAGGTGGCGGACGGCCTCGACGATGTCGCCGGTGCCGGCCTCGCCCTTGGAGCGGATCATCGCCGCGC
>JBIOTP010000191.1:0-6681 GCA_044865965.1 Solirubrobacteraceae bacterium | reverse complement strand
ATCCGGCGCGCGAGGTCGACCTCCTCCTGGGCGGTGAGGAGCCGGACCTTGCCGATGTCCTTCAGGAAGAGCTGAAGGGAGTCGGTCGTCATGTCCGGCTTGAGGTCGATCGTGGCCTTCGCCTTGCGGCGGCCGCGCCGGTCGGGGGCGCGGTCCTCCTGCCCGGCGGCGAGTGCCGGGTCGATCTCCTCGACCAGCTCGATCTCGGAGCGCTCGAGGAACGCGTGGAGCTCCTCGAGGTCAGTCTCGTCGAGGTCCATCTCCGACACGGCGGCGCTGATCTCGGCGAACGTGAGGACGCCCACCTGCTGGCCCTTCAGCACCAGGCCTTTGACCTCTTCGAGTTCCTGTAGATCCACAACTGACACTGGATGTCCCGTTCTAGATTGGCCCTTGGGAGCCGGCCGTCTTTCTCTGGACTCTAACCCGGCGACGCCGGACGTCTGGTGACCCTCGCGACGGCGCCGTCGCGTTGAGTCTAGGCGCTGCGATTGTCGAGTTCCACCCGCGGAGAGCGCCGTATTTGCGAATCGGCTTGCGCAATGGATGCGCGGCGGTGGCTCGATCCGTCGTCGCACATCCTAGACTCCTTCGGCCATGGCCGAGAAGGGCTCGAAGAAGACGAAGCCGAAGCACCCGAAGGCGGAGGCCGCGCCGAGCGTGCTCGGGAGCCTTCCCAGCAGCCGTCCGGACCGGCTCGGCCGTCCGCGCCGGGACGCGTCGACGGCGACCGCCACCGCTCCGCCGCGCAGCTCGGCGCGCAAGTCCGCGCCGGCCGCCGCCGCCACCGCGCCGCCGCGCAGCTCGGCGCGCAAGCCTTCCGGCGCCCACCGGCCGGCCGCGGTCAGGGCGGGGGCGCGGCCGCTGCAGGGCCGCCCGCGCGCAGCCGAGCGCCCGCCGTCGCGCCACGTGTCCCGCCCGCACGGGACCGAGCTGGTCAGCACCGCCATCCAGGCGGCGGGCGAGCTCGCGCAGATCGGCCTCACCGTCGGGGGCCAGGTGCTCAAGCGCGCCGTCGACCGGCTGCCGCGGCGCTAGCGCCGTCTGGGGGCTCGGGGGCCGCCGGCACCCGTCGAGTCTGCGGACGGACGTACTCGCTTCCTGCTAGGTTGCGCGGGCCGAATCGCCGCCGAGGTCAGCGGCGGCGAGCGGGGGACCCGATGCGGCCGTGCGCGGCCGCCGGGGCGAATCGGCCGGATCTCCGGCTGTAGCGCTGCTTCCTCAGCGCGAGCCCGTCAGCTCACCTCGTAGGCCGCAGAGGAAGCACGATGAGAGTTCGCCACCGAGGTCCACGACTCGTGGCCGCCGCGCTCGCGGCGGCGGCGCTGCCGGCTGCCCCGGCGGCGGCTCAGGGCCCGGGCGGGGTCGCCGCGCCGGCTCCGGCCCCCGTCCAGCCGGTGGTGACCGCCAGCGGCGGCGGGCTGTCGGTCTACGCGCGCCCCGACGCGCTGCTGGGGCGCGTCGCGCGCTTCCGGGGCACCGCCTCCGCGGGCGCGGCCGGACGGCTCGTGCGGATCGAGCGGCTCGACTCCGAGACGCAGCGCTGGACGAAGGTCGCCGGCGCCCGCGTCGCCGCCGGCGGCGCGTTCCTGGCGCGCTGGCGGACCGACCACATCGGCCGCTTCGCCATCCGCGCGCGGCTGCGTGACGCGTCGTCGCCGCTCGCGGTCACTGTCTACAAGCCGGCGCTGGCGACGTGGTACGGGCCGGGCTTCTTCGGCAATCAGACCGCCTGCGGGCAGGCGCTCACGCCGGACCTGCAGGGGGTCGCCCACCGCACGCTGCCGTGCGGGACCCCGGTGGCGCTCACTTACGACGGGCGCTCCATCGTCGTGCCGGTGATCGACCGCGGGCCGTTCGGCGTCGTCGGCGCCGACTGGGATCTCACCCAGGCCGCGGCGCAGACGCTCGGCGTGACGCAGACGGTGCAGGTCGGCGCGGTCCGCCTGCGCCCGCAGCCCGCGCCGCCGATGTAGGCCCGCCCGCGGGTATCCTCACGCCGACGGCGCGATGAAGCTCCTGAACCGCAGCGCGGCGCGGCCGATCGCCCTCGCCGTGATCGCCGACCCCGAGCACCACACGGTCATGGACAAGGGCGGCGCCGTGCGCTCGATCCAGGCCGCCAACGTCGACATGCCGACGGCGGCGCTCGACGCGATCTGGAGCCCGATGCACCTCGAGCGCCTCGCGCGCACCTACTGGAAGTACCTCTCGCGCGTGACGCTCGGCCTGATCCGCGTGCGCTACACGGAGGCCGAGCGGGCCGTCGTGTTCGTCGCCAAGCCGTTCGTACTGCTGCGCTTCCACGCGCCCGAGTACAAGCTGTCGAGCCGCCGCGGGATCGTCCGCTGGCGGATCCAGGACGGGCTGCTGGTCGCCCGCCCGCACGAGGGGTTCCTCGAGATCGACGTTCGCCGCAGCCGGCTCGACGAGCGGCCGGGCTACGCGCGCGCGCACGTCGAGGTGGAGGTGGCCAACTTCTATCCCGCGATCGCGACCTGGCTCACGCGCTGGTTCTACAAGCAGACGCAGTCGCGCATCCACGTGCTGGTCACGCACGGGTTCCTGCGATCGCTCGCCAAGCTCGAGTTGGAGGAGTCCGCGGTCGGCCGCTTCGCCGGCGAGGGGCCCGCGGGCGCCGAGCCGCGCGCGCCGGTCCGCGCGCGCGACACGCCGTGGCTGGTCGTCGGGCTGGTCGCGGCCCTGGCGCTGGCGGCGGCGCTCCGCCTGCGGCGCTGATCAGCCGTGCCGGTAGCCCCTCAGCCGGCGCAGCTTGTCGCGGTCGTGGCGTGACTTGATCCGGCGCACCGTGCCGGAGCGGCTGCGCATCACGAGCGACTCCGTGGTCGCGCCGCGCGCGCCCTCGTAGCGCACGCCCTCGAGCACGTCGCCGTCGGTGACGCCGGTGGCGCAGAAGAAGCAGTTGCCGCCCTTGACGAGGTCGTCGTGGGTGAGCACCTTCTCGACGTCGTAGCCGGCCTCCTCCGCCCGCCGGCGCTCGTCGTCGTCGCGCGGCCACAGCCTGCCGATCAGCGCGCCGCCGTAGCACTTCAGCGCAGCCGCGGAGATCACGCCCTCGGGCGTGCCGCCGACGCCCCACAGCAGGTCCACCGGCCGGTCCGGCGAGGCGGCCAGCAGCGAGCCCGCGACGTCGCCGTCGGTGATCAGCCGCACGCGCCCGCCCACCTCGCGGATCGCCTCGATGCCCTCCTCGTGGCGCGGGCGGTCGAGGATCACGACCATCACGTCGCGCACCTCGACGCCGCGGCGCTCGGCCACCAGCTCGACGGTCTTGCCGAGCGGCCGGTCGAGGTCGAGCAGGTCCGCGAGCTCGTCGCGCGCCGCCATCTTCTCCATGTACACGCACGGGCCGGGATCGAACATCGTGTCGTGCTCGGACAGCGCGATCACCGCGAGCGCGTTCGGGCGCCCGGTGGCGGCCAGGCGCGTGCCCTCCAGCGGGTCGACGGCGATGTCGACGTGCGGCGGGCTGCCGTCGCCGACCCGCTCCCCGTTCGCGAGCATCGGCGCCTCGTCCTTCTCGCCCTCGCCGATCACCACGACGCCGTCGAAGTGGATCGTCTCCAGCACGGCGTGCATGCCGTCGACCGCCGCCTGGTCGGCGGCCTCCTTGTCGCCCATGCCGACCAGCCGGCCGGCCCCCAGCGCCGCCGCCTCCGTCACGCGCACGAGCTCGAGCGCGAGGTTGCGATCGGGCGGGATGTCGTCGGGAAGGCGGTTCATGGTCAGAGCACCCCCGGGGGCTTGCGTGGTCGTTCGGTGGCGCCGGCGCGCATCGCGCCGCCGGTGATCTCGAGGATGCAGGCGACCGTCGCCATGTACCAGCCGATCCCCAGCGAGATCTGGCCGCTCGGCTCGCCGGGCCGGTCGATCACGCCGACGAACAGCACGAGCGCGAGCGCCGTCATCGCCGCCACCGCGGTCATCTCGCCGCGCGGCCAGGAGAGCTCGTGCTCGCGCACGATGATCCAGGCGAGGATGAACGGCGCCACGGCGGCCGCCAGCAGCAGCCAGCGCAGGATCGGATGGACGTCCCAGCACGAGAAGCTGCCGCGCTCGCCGTCGATGTTCGCGTTGCGGTTGTCCGAGCTTGTCGCGTACCAGGGCAGGAACACCCCGAGTGCGAGCAGCAGCCCGCCGAGCACGGCGATCAGCTCAGGGCGTCCCAGGCGGCCGACCTGCATCTGCCGGTGAGCCTATAGGGTGCCGCCGTGCCTCGCTGGGGCCTCACCATCCCGTTCGGCGGCATGGCGCTTGCCGACCACGGGGACCTCGTGCGCCGGGCCGAGGCGCTCGGCTACGACGACCTGTGGAGCGCGGAGACCAACGGCGCCGACGGCTTCACGCCGCTCGCGCTGGCGGCGGCGTGGACGACGCGTGTGCGCCTCGGCACCGGCGTGGTGAACCCGTTCACCCGCGGGACCGCGGTGCTCGCCCAGAGCGCCGCGGCGGTCGCCGATGCGAGCCGGGGGCGCTTCGTGCTCGGGCTCGGCTCGTCGTCGGACGTGATCGTCGAGCGCTGGAACGGCGTGCCGTTCGAGCGCCCGCTGTCGCGCGTTCGGGGCGCCGTGGAGGCGCTGCGCCCTGTGTTGGCCGGCGACCGGGGCCCCGGAGGCTTCCGGCTCGAGCGGCCGCCCGCGTACCCGGTGCCGATCGTCGTCGCCGCGCTGCGCGACCGGATGCTGCGGCTCGGCGGCTCGGTCGGCGACGGGACGTTCGTGAACTTCCTGCCGGTGTCCTCGTGCGAGCACGTCGTGGCGCGCGTGCGCGAGGGCGAGGCGGCCGCGGGCGTTCGCGAGCCGACCGAGCTCCTGTGCCGCTTCTTCTGCTTCCCGCAGCCGTTCGAGGAGGCGCGCGAGGCCGCCCGGCGCATGCTCGCCGCCTACGTGACCGTGCCGGTCTACGAGGCCTACTTCCGCGGGCTCGGCTGGGGCGAGCGGATCGATCCGATGGTCGAGGCGTGGCGCGCGGGCGACCGCGCGCGGGCGGTTGAGCTCGTGCCCGATTCGCTCGCGCGCGAGGTGTTCATCTTCGGTGGCCCGGCCGAGCAGCGGTCGCGGCTGGAGGAGTTCGCGGCGCGGGGGATCACGACGCTCGTGCTGACCCCGATCGCGCCGCCGGAGGCGCTCGGCTCGCTGCTCGAGGCATGGGCGCCGTGAGCGACGACCTGGCGGCCGGGCCGGACGGGCGGCCGCGCTGCTGGTGGGCGGTGTCGGCGCCCGAGTACGTCGCCTACCACGACGAGGAGTGGGGGCGGCCGGTGCACGACGCCCGCGGGCTGTTCGAGCGGCTGTGCCTCGAGGCGTTCCAGTCGGGGTTGTCATGGCTCACGATCCTGCGCAAGCGCGAGGCCTTCCGGGCGGCGTTCGCCGGCTTCGAGATCGACCGCGTGGCGGCGTTCGGCGAGGCCGACGTCGAGCGGCTGCTGGGGGACGCGGCGATCGTGCGCAACCGCGCCAAGATCCTCGCCGCGATCGCGAACGCGCGCGCCGCCGCGGCGCTCGACGAGCCGCTGGAGGAGCTGATCTGGTCGTACGCGCCGCCGTCGCGGCAACGGCCGGCGGGGCGCGCCGACGTGCCGGCGGTGACGCCCGAGTCCAAGGCGCTCGCGCGCGAGCTCAAGCGCCGCGGCTTCGCGTTCGTCGGGCCGACGACGGTCTACGCGCTGATGCAGTCCTGCGGCCTGGTCGACGACCACATCGCCGGCTGCTCCGCTTGAGCGATGTACGAGCGCCTGCACCTCGTCGACGACCCGCTCGCGGGCTGCTCCGCGTGAGCGATGTACGAGCGCCTGTATCCGGCGGGCGGGCCTGTGGGCGCGGCGCAGGCGCTCGCCGACGCGCCGCCGGGCCCGGTGTACGTGAGCATGATCTCGACGCTCGACGGCCGGATCGCGCTCGACGGCCGCTCGAGCGCGCTCGGCGGCCCCGGCGACCTCGAGATGCTCCTGGAGCTCCGGACCGCCGCCGACGGCGTCCTCATCGGCGCCGCCACCGTCTGCGCCGAGGGCTACGGCCGGCTGGTGCGCAGCGAGGAGCGCCGCGCCCGCCGCCGCGCCGCCGGCCTGACCGAGGATCCGGTCGCGGTCGTGCTGTCGCGCAGGTTCGACGTCCCGTGGGAGGCCGGCCTGTTCGCGGCGCCCGAGCAGCCCGTGCTCGTCTACACGGCCGCGGGCGCCGGCGACCCGCCGCCGACCGCCGCGCCGGTCGAGGTCGTCCGGCTCGCGGACCCCACGCCCGCTCTCGTGCTCGCCGACCTGCGCGCCCGCGGCACCCGCCGCGTGCTCTGCGAGGGCGGCCCCACGCTCGTCCGCGCGCTGACCGAGGCCGGCCTGGTCGACGAGCTCTTCCTCACGCTCACCCCACTTGTCACCGCCGACACCGAGCAGCCCGGGATCCTGACCGGTCCGCGCCTACCGGCGCCGAGAGGGCTCGCCCTCCGCTGGGTCCTGCGGGTCGAGGACGAGCTCTACCTTCGCTATGCCTTCGCCGATTGACCGGTTATGTTCGCGCCCGATGACTCGGCTCGGACCTGGCGCCGCGCTCGCGGCAGCGCTCGCCCTTCTCCTCGCGCCGGCCACGGCCGACGCCTCCTCGCTCAACAACAGCGGCGGGACGCTGACGTTCGTAGCCGGTCCCGGCGGCACGAACATCGTGACGT
>JBIOTP010000190.1:0-2234 GCA_044865965.1 Solirubrobacteraceae bacterium | reverse complement strand
GTGGCCGGACGTCCGTCAGACTGCCGCCGGCGAACTACCTCGCGTCGCGACCGGCGCCGTCCTGCTCGGGACCGGCTAGGTCTCCGTGGACCTCGCCGTCGAGCACCGAGCGGGCGAGCCGGTCGCCCAGCAGCGGCCCGAACTTCATGAGGTTGCTGCCGGTGAACGCCGTCACGCGGCCGGCCCGCAGCGCGAGGAACCCGTCGCCGTGCTCGTCGAGCCACGGCGCATGCAGCGACACGCACTCGACCCGGCCCGCCGCCGGCAGCGGCCGCATCGCGGGCACGTCGTCCTGATCGTGCATGCCGATCGCGTACCGGCCCGTGCTCCCGATCGGCAGGCCGTACAGCTCAGGCGAGATGACACACGGCGCGCCCATGCCGGCGTCGTAGGTGACGCGCACGTGCGGCTCATGGGTCATCCCGAAGTCGAGCTCCGGCACGAGCGCCTGCGTCCCGAGCCCCGCGCACACGAGGATCGCGTCGGCCTCGATCGCGTCCAGGTCGCTCACCACCGCCCGCCGGACGCTCACCGGCGCCGCGAGCGCGTCGAGCGCCCGCCGGATCCGCAGCGAGCCGGCCAGCGGGTCCCACACGCCCCCCTTCCAGCCGTAGGTGAAGAACGGAAGCCGCGCACCGATCTCCTCACCCGACAACGGCTCGACGGCCGCGCCGACGGCACGCATCGCCGCCGCACGCCGCTCGACGCTCTCGCCCGCGGGTGTGGTCGCCGCGGGGTCCGGCGCGGCGCGGTCGCCCGTCGGCGTGGCCGCTGGGCGGTCCGGCACGGCGCGGTCGCCCGCCGGCGTGGCCGCTGCGCGGCCCGTCGTGGCGCGGTCGCTCGCCGCGGCCGCGGCACGGCTCAACTCGGCGCGGTCGTCCTCCGGCATGGCCGCTGCTCGGCTCGGCGCGCCGTCGCCGTTCGCCGGGGCGGCCGCTGCGCGGTGCGGCGTGGCGCGGTCGCCCGGCGGCGTGGCCGCTGCGCGGTGCGGCGTGGCGCGTCCGCTCGCCGCGGCCGCGTCGGCGACCACGAGGCCCTCTTCGCCGAGCAGGCGGCCCGCGCCGAGGTCCGCCTCCCACGCGAGCCACCTCTCGCGCGACTCGAGCGCGAGCGCGCACAATCGTGGGTCGGCGTGGGCGATCCGGAAGATCCGCGCGAGGCCGGCCGACTGTCCGGCGCCGGTGGCCTCGGCCTCCAGCACCGTCACGCGTGCGCCGCGGCGCTGAAGTTCGTGCGCGGCGGCCAGCCCGCAGATTCCCGCGCCTATGACCACGACGTCCATGTCTCGCATCGTAGGGTTCGGGGCGTGGCGGATCTGCAGGAGATCGTGGACGACCTCGAGGCCGAGATCCGGCGGCCGATCTCGGTCGAGGACCGCCGCTGGCGCCTGCTCGCGCACAGTGCCCAGCCCGACGAGGCCGACGCGGTCCGGCGCTCCTCGATCCTGACCCGCGAGACGTCGCCGGACGTCGTCGCCTGGCTCGAGGGGCTCGGGCTGCAGCGGGCGCGCGAGCTCGTCGACGTGCCGCGCAACGACGAGCTCGGCATGACGCGCCGCGGCTGCCTGCCGATCCGCCACGGCGACCTGGTGCTCGGGTTCCTGTGGGTGATCGTCGGCGACCGGCCGCTCACCGACGCCGAGCGCGCGGCGCTGGCACGTGGTGGGGAGGAGGTCGCGGCGAACCTGTGGAACCGCCACCGTGCCGCCGACGAACGCCGCCGCCGGACGCTCGAGCACCTCGAAGCGCTCTTCGCCGGGCGCGACGGAGCCGCACGGGACCTGGCCGCGACGCTCGGATGGCCCGAAACCGGTTGCTACGCCGTGGCGGTCTGCGAGGGCGACGCCGAGCGCCTCCGCCGCAACCGCGACGTCATCTTCGTCGCCGACGACGGAAAGCTCACGCTTCTCATCCGCGATCCCGCCCATGTACAAAGATCGCTGAACATCAAACGCGGCGGTTTGAGCGGGCGCTTCGCGTCGCTCGCCGAGGCCCGCAATGCGCGCGAACAGGCCCGCATCGCCGCGCTGTGCGCACGGGCACAACCGCAGCTAGGACCGGTAGCCGCCTACGACGAGCTCGGCTCCTGGGCGCTGGTCGCCTCGCTTTGGACCGCCGCCGGCCGTCCGGAGCCGCCCGCGAGCATCGTCGCGCTCGCCCAGCACCGCCGCGGCGGCGAGCTGATCGAAGCGCTCGAGGGCCTGCTCGAGCATGGGGGAGACGTGGCCGAGGCCG
>JBIOTP010000189.1:0-2237 GCA_044865965.1 Solirubrobacteraceae bacterium | reverse complement strand
GTCAGGCTTCCCGGACGGCCCGAGCCGTAGGCTCTTCCGCCGTGCTCGACACTGCGTTGCGCGCCCGTTTGGCGCCCGCGCTGGACGGTGCGGCTCGGCGGCTGGCCGGTGCGGGAGTGAGCGCCGGCGCGCTGACGGGGGTCGGGCTTGCCGTCGGCGTCGGGGCGTGCGCGGCCGCGGGCTTCGCGCTGTGGCCGCTCGCGCTGGTCCTGTGGCTGGTCAACCGGGCGCTCGATGGCCTCGATGGGGCGGTCGCGCGCGCGTCGGGGCGTGGCTCGGACCTGGGCGGCATGCTCGATTTCCTCGCCGACTTCGTGGTGTACGGCGGCTTCGTGGTGGGCGTGGCGATCGCCGTGCCGGACGCGCGGGTCGCGTGCGCGGTGCTGCTCGCCGCGTACCTGCTGAACAACGTGGCGCTGCTGTCGTTCGCGTCGCTGGTCGAGAAGCGGCGGCTGGACTTCGGCGACGAGCGCTCGCTGCGCTTCACGCCCGGGCTGGCGGAGGGGACGGAGACGATCGTCGCCTACGTCGCCTTCTGCCTGCTGCCCACGCACGCCGCGGCCGTCGCCTGGGTGTTCGCCGCGATGGTGCTGTTCACGGTCGGCCAGCGCGTGCGGCTCGCGGTCCTCACGCTGCGCTGACCGGCCGCCGTCTCGTCGAGGCGGAGCAGGCCGTCGCGCACGGTGCCGCGGAGGCGCGCCCTCCTCGTTCGTGGCGGACCGAGGGCGGGCCGAGCCGGGTTCGCTCGCCGACGGGCGGTCAATGCCGGTGGGCGTGGGGCGACCGTCGCCAGCGCGACGCGCTCGCGAGCGCGCCCGCTGACGCAGCCACGACGAGCGCTCCGGCGGCGCGCCGACGCCCTACCCCGGCGAGCGCGAGGCCCGTGACCAGGAGCGGGGCGGTCCATCTGGTCGGGCCGTAGCGATCGGGGGGCGCGCGGGTCCCGCGCGCGAAGTACTGCCAGCAGGACGCGGCGAGCACCACGGCGCAGCGGGCGCAGACCGCCCACGCGGCTCCGGCGGACAGCCAGCCGGCCCTCCGGCACGCGCTTGCGGCGGCGGCGCCGATCACGAGGTCGGCGACCGCGTCCAGGTCGCGCCCGAGTCGCGTGGCGCCGTCGGCGCGCGCCAGCGGCCCATCGAGGAGGTCGGTCGTGGCGGCGGCGGACAACGCCGCCAGGTACACGTTGCGGTGCGGTGGCGCGCACCCGACGAACGGCGCGAGGCCGATCCGGGCGAGCGTGAGCGCGTCGGCGGCCGCCAGCCGGCGGCGCGGCTCGCCCCGCGGGCCCTCGAGCATGCCGAGGTGCCAGTCCAGCATCGCGGCGGTCGCCGCGCACCAGCCCAGCAGCGCCGCGCGGCGGGGCGCCGGGACCCCGGTGCGCCCGAGCGCCTCACGGAGGCCGAGCGCGGCCGCTGAGCCGCCCACCGTCCACCTGCGCGCCTGCCGGGCCAGTTGCGGATTCTCCGCCCGGGTCTGCGCGGCGCGCGCGAGCGAGGCGCCCATGAACCGACGCCACGCGCCGGGGCGAAAGCCGCCGCGTCGCAGCCGCTCGAGCTCGGCTCTCGTCCATTGCTCGCCGGGCGTGCTCAGTTGCCTGCGCCGCCCGCCGGGGACACCTGGCTGGGCGCTTGGCCGGCAAGGCAGGCGGGGCCCGAGTGCACGATCTTCAGCGGCGGCCGCGCGTCCGTCTGGGCGGCCGCACGGCTCGGCGGGTCGGACGGGACACCCAGCAGGGCGGCCGCGGCGATCGCCGCCACGAGCATCCCCGTGGTTCGCCGCCAGGGCCCTGCGCGACCGGGGACCTGCGGGTCCATGCCACTCATGCTACCCCCCGATCGGCGCGGGAATCGGGCGCCGCCGCGGGGGCCGCGCGCTTCGCCGCCCGCCTGTCGCGCCAGGCGAGGGCGACGTTGACGGCCGCCACGGCGGCCAGCGCAACGGCGTAGGTGCGCGCGTTGTCGAGGACCCCCGAGGTCTTGGTGGTGAGGGCGAGCACGAGCCCGCCGGCGGTGATCGTCACCGCGAGCCCCATCGGGTCGACGTCGAACCCGCGGCCCCGGAGCAGCAGGCCGGCGACGGCGCCCAGCCCGGCGCCGGCGAGGTAGACGCCGGACGTGTCGAGGTCGGGGCGTGCCGCGCCCACGAAGACCACGGCGGCGCCCCACCCCACGAGCGCGCACGCCGTCGCCCAGTGCCCACCGTGGCGCCCTCCGGTGATCGCCGCGGCGAGGTAG
>JBIOTP010000188.1:0-2358 GCA_044865965.1 Solirubrobacteraceae bacterium | reverse complement strand
GCGCGGCGCTTGGACACCGCCTGCGCGCTGATCCCGAGCAGGTCCGCGGCCTGCTGGCGGGTGAGCGCGTCGGCGAGGACGGCCGCGAGCGCCTCCTGCTGCGCGCGCTGCGCCACGCGGCGCGCGTCCGCGAGCTGCTCGTCGGTCGGCGGCGGGCCCCACAGCGTGTCGTCGAGCACGTCGGGCTCATCCGCCGCCGCGGCCCGCGCTAGCGCGTCGTCGAACGCGCCGATCAGCTCTACCGAGCATTGCGCCCGGACCAGCTTCAAGGCCAGCTCGCGCGGCGTGAACGGCCCCTCGCCCAGCTGCTTCGCCAGCTCGGCGGCGAGCCGGTCAATTTCCGGCGAGGTCACGACAGTCACGCCACAACGGTAGCGCCTCCCCGCAACCTACGCAACTTACGCAACCGCGGCGGCAGCGACGTTGTCGACGTGGACGGCATCGTGTATCGGGAATGCGCTCGCCCGGGCGTCATAACCCGGGTTCTCAAGTGCGTGGGGGCTCCCCGGTGATGGGTGGGTGGGGGGCCGAGCGCCCTCGTGTCTCGAGGCGTATCGTTCGCTGCCGGCGATCCCCGGACCGGAGGGAGGCAGTTTGACGCCCACTGCCCAGCAGTCCCCGGCGCGGCACGGACGGCGCTCCCCACAACCGCAGCCCAAGCCTCCCGCGTGGAACGCGGCGCTACAGCCCAGCCAGCAACGGGCCGCCGCCCACCGCGCTGCCGCAGAGCACGAGCTGACCGTGCGCCGCTGGCTGCGCGACCTGGCCCGCCGCTGAACAGGCGACTGAGACTGCGCGCGATCGCGGGCGATCCGCACGCTGCTCGTCATACGTGTTAGCGGGCGCTGGAGGGAAGTGCGCCCGGGCGGGATCCAGCGTGCGCGCTCGGGGCCGCGCGGCGCCTCGCCCGGCGGCTGCATCTATGCTGGCGCCGCGATGGCTGACTTGGTGGATCGCATCCGCAGGGAGCTCGACGCTCGGATCGAGCAGCTGCGTCCGCTGGTCGGCGAGCTCGAGCGTCTGGAGTGCGCCGCGGCCGCGCTCGAGCGTGCGGCGGCACGCGCGGTGCCCGGTGTCGGCGCGCGCCCGCCCGCGCCCGCCGCCGCGAGACCCCGGGGCGAGCCGGCCGGTCGTTCGACGCGCGCCAAGCCCGCCGGGCGCGAGCCGCCGGTGCAACGTCGACAAACGGCGTCGGGCCGTCCGCCCGCGCCCGCCGCCGCGAAACCGGAGAGCAGGTCCGCTGGTCGCGCGCCGCGCGCAAAGCCGGCCGCGCGAAAGCCGCGCGCACGGCCTCGGGTCGCGGCGTCGGGCCGCCCGCCCGCGCCGCGCGGTCAGACGCAGGCGACGGTCCTGGCCGCGCTGCGCGCCGCGCCGGGCAGCACCTCGGCGGCGGTCGCCGCGGCTGCCGGGATCCCGACCAATACCGTGGCGGCGACGATCTCGCGGCTTGTCAGGCAGGGGCGCGTGCGCCGGCTCGACGAGGGCGGCTACGCGCTCGTGGAGACGCCCGCTGGCGCCGCTCAGTTGGGGGCGGCACCGGCGACCACCGACGCCGCGGCGGTGGCGAGCGACACGCCCGGCGCCGCGGCGCCCGCCGCGAATGACGCCGAGACACCCCGGTAGTCGGCGAGCCGCGCCCAGCGGCGGTCGTCGGGCAAGTCCGCCCTGACGGCGTGGCCGCCGACGATGCGGGCGATGTCGCGGGTGCTTAGTGGCCCGGGCTGTCGCGTGCGGGGGAGGGAGCAGCAGGTGCTCGGTCGCCGCATTGGGCCGGCTCTTGACCCAGGCGACGATCGCCGCCAGGGCGTCTTCGTCCAGTGGGACGGCGCGGGTGCGGCCGCGCTTGCCGTAGCGCACGATCGCCCACTAGGCGGTGGAGCCCTTGATGGCTTGTCGCAGCCGCCGGTCGCTGGCTCGGCGGCGCTCCGCGATCTGCGTGGCGAGACGAAGCGGCGCGATCAGCCGATCGTGCTCAAGCTGAGCCGTGACGCGAGCGGCACATGCCACGGAGTACACGGGTTCGCCTGCGGGCGCGACGACCTCGTCATCAGCGGCTCGCTTGAAGCGCGGGAGTTCGTCGCGGCTGAAGGACCGGCGCGTGCGGGCGGGCATGGCGGTCAACACGTGGGAGCGGATGACCGACGTCGAGAACGCCAACCGGTCGGAGCGCGGACGCCGCTCGCGGAGCTTGAGAAGTTCACCGGCTGAACCGGCTGTCACAGATCACCGCACCGCCTGGTCTTCACTGACAACGGAAACGACCACAGAGGAGAAGGAACCCATGAGCATTGAACATTCGCACGACCTCGGGAACCCCAACGCGACGACGCCGCCGCCGAAGCTGGAACTCATCTCGTC
>JBIOTP010000187.1:0-4364 GCA_044865965.1 Solirubrobacteraceae bacterium | reverse complement strand
CCTCGTGCAGCTCGGTCACGAGCCGCTCCTGCGCGAAGTGCAGCGCGTAGGTCGTCGCCAGCGCCGGCAGCAGCTTGCGCTGGTGCGTGCGATAGTCCAGCAGCAGCACCTCCTCGTCGGCGCCGGGCGGGCCGAACTGGCGGCGGTGCAGTGCGCGGCGGACGGCGATCGCCAGCGCGACCTTGGAGGCGCTGACCGCGGCGCCGGAGACGCTGATGCGGCCCTGGATGAGCGTCCCGAGCATCGTGAAGAAGCGCTTGGTCGGGTTCTCGATCGCGCTCGTGTAGGTGCCGTCGGGGGAGACCTCGGCGTAGCGGTCGAGCAGCGCCTCGCGCGGGACGCGCACGTGGTCGAACCAGATGCGGCCGTTGTCGACCCCGTCGAGCCCGAGCTTGGGGCCGCAGTCCTCGATCCGGATGCCGGGCAGCGTGTTGCCGTCCTCGTCGCGCAGCGGCACGAGCAGCGCGTGCACGCCGCGGTTCTCGCCGCTCACGATCAGCTGCGCGAACACAGCGGCGATGCGTCCGTCGCGGGCGGCGTTGCCGATGTAGTCCTTGCGCGCGTCGTCGTCGGGCGTGTGGACGACGAACTCCTGCATCGCCGGGTCGTAGGTCGCGGTCGTGCCCAGCGCCTGGACGTTGGAGCCGTGGCCGGTCTCCGTCATGGCGAAGCAGCCGGGCAGCTCGAAGGAGGCGATGTCGCGCAGGTAGCGCTCGCGGTGGCGCTCGCTCCCGAGGTGCAGCACCGCCCCGCCGAACAGGCCGAACTGCACGCCGGACTTGACCAGCAGCGAGAGGTCGCCGAAGCCGGCGGTCTCGAATGCGACGACCGAGGCGCCGACGGCGCCCTGCCCGCCGTAGCGCTCCGGGAACGCGATCGCGGTGTCGCCGTCGGCGGAGAGCTCGCGCGTCCAGGCGGTGACCTTCTCGCGGTGCTCCTCGAGCGGCAGGTCGACCACCGGTTCGTTGCCGGGCTGGGAGATCCAATCGCGGACCTTGTCGCGGATCTCGGCGTGCGCGCCGTCCAGCAGCGTGCGCAGTGCGTCGCGGGTGGGCATGCCAGCGAGGTTACCCAGATATAAATTTCTATCACGGTAATGTGACCGGTCGCACTGACCGCGCGGCTGGGGCGTGTCCAGCCGCGGCGGCTCGGGTAGGCGGGTCGCAGGGGGACACCGTGGACGCCGAGCGCCCGCGCGGAGCCATGTCTCGCTTCACGATCGCCCTGCTCACGCTCGCCGCCGCGCTCGCCGCGCCGGCGTCCGCGCGGGGCGATGCCGGGGACATCATCGTCAAGCACGACCCCGGGCTCTCGGGCGCCGGCCGCGCCGACATCCGCGCCGACGCGGGCGTCCGGCTCGTGCGCACGCTGCCGCTGGAGGGCACCGAGCTCGTTCACGCCGCGCCGGGCAAGCGGGCGGAGGCGCTGGCCGAGCTGCGGCGCGATCCCGACGTCGTCTACGCGCAGGCCGACCGCCGCGTGTCGGCGACCGCGCCCAACGACGCCTACTACAAGCTGCTGTGGGGCCTCGAGAACACCGGCCAGTCGATCCTCGGGCAGGGCGGCGCCGCCGACGCCGACATCGACGCGCCGGAGGCGTGGACGCGCAGCCAGGGCGCCGGCGTGGTGGTCGCGGTGGTCGACACCGGCGCGAACGCCGCCCACGAGGACCTCGCCGGGCAGATCGTCGCGGGCAGGGACTTCGTCGACGGGGACGACGACCCGGACGATCTCAACGGCCACGGCAGCCACGTCACGGGCACGATCGCCGCGCTGGGGAACAACGCCACCGGCATCGCCGGCGTCGCGCCGCTCGCGCACGTGATGCCGCTGCGCGTGCTCGACGCCGATGGCAGCGGCTGGGACAGCGACGTCGCCGCCGCCTTCGACTACGCCGGCGACCGCGGCGTGCGCATCGTCAACGCCTCGCTCGGCGGCCCCGGCTACTCGGCCGCGCTCGCCGATGCGATCGCCGCGCACCCGAACACGCTCTACGTGGTCGCCGCGGGCAACGACCACGTGAACAACGACGACCCGCGCGTCGCCGACTACCCGTGCGCGCTGCCGCTCGACAACGTGGTGTGCGTCGGCGCCACCGACAACCGCGACCGGCCCGCGAGCTTCTCCAACTACGGCGCGAGCACCGTCGACCTCTTCGCTCCAGGCGTCGACATCGCCTCGACGTCCATGGGCCCCGCGACCGACGCGTACCGCTGGATGGACGGGACCTCGATGGCCTCGCCGCACGTTGCCGGCGCCGCCGCCCTCGCCCTCGGCGCGTATCCGAGCGCGAGCACGGCGCAGCTCCGCGCCGCGCTGTTGAGCTCCGTCGACGTGCTCGGCGCGCTGGCGGGGCTCGCCGTCACCGGCGGGCGCCTGAACGCCGACGCCGCGATCACGGCGATGACCGCGCCGCCGCCGCCGGCGGCCACCCCGACGCCGACGCCGACTCCGACTCCGACTGCGGTTGCGACGTCCCCGCCCGCGGTCTCCGGCCCGGCGCCGACGCCGGTGGGAACGCCGGCGCCGCTGGCGACGCCGGCGCCGCAGGCGAGCCCGATCCTGAGCAACCTCACCATCAGCGGCTCGCTGCGGAGCCGCCGGAGCAAGCTGCGCGTGGGCTTCTCGCTGCGGGCCGACGCCCGCGTGCGCTTCACGGTGACCCGCCGCGGCGCCCGCAGGCCGACCGCGAGCTGGACGCAGGCCCGCCGGGCGGGCGCCAACCGGCTCGTCCTCACCCGCCGCCTGCCGACGCGCGTCACGCTGCGCCCGGGCGCGTACGTCCTCTCGGTCCGCGTCGCCACGACGGCGGGCACCGCGCGCTTCCGGGTGGGCTGACAGCGACCGAGCCGGTTCAGTTCCGCGGACACTCAACGCAGATCCGAGCCGGCCCGGTACGCCGCGAAGGGTACATCCAGCCCGCTACAGCGGATGTTCGACCGCGAACAGCGCCGCCCCCGAATACGATCGGCCGCCACGATGAGCCGGGGACTGTTCGATCTCAGCGGTCAGCTGGCGGTGGTGACCGGCGTGCGTCGCGGCATCGGCCTCGCGTTCGCCGAGGCGCTCGCGGCCGCCGGCGCCGACATCGTGGGCGTGAGCGCTTCGCTCGAGCCGGACGGCAGCGAGGCGCAGCGGCGCGTCGAGGCCCTCGGCCGCGCGTTCACGCCGCTGCGCGCCGATCTCGCGGACCGCGAGGCGGTGCGGTCACTCGCCGGGCGCCTGGGCGAGCTCGGCCGGCCCGTCGATGTGCTCGTCAACAACGCGGGAACGATCGAGCGCGCTCCGGCCGCCGAGCACGGCGACGACGCCTGGGACCGCGTGCTGGCCGTCAACCTCGACGCGGCGTTCGTGCTCGCGCGCGAGGTGGGCGCGCGGATGCTCGAGCGCGGCCGCGGGAAGATCATCTTCACGGCGTCCGTGCTGTCGTTCCAGGGCGGCGTATTCGTTCCCGGCTACGCGGCGTCCAAGAGCGCGATCGCGGGGGTCACGCGGGCGCTCGCCAACGAATGGGCGGGGCGCGGGGTGAACGTCAACGCGATCGCGCCCGGGTACATCGAGACGGACAACACCCGGGCGCTGCAGGACGACCGGGAGCGCTACGAGGCGATCCTCGCGCGCATCCCGGCCGGCCGCTGGGGACAGCCCGCCGACCTCGCGGGGGCGGTCGTGTTCCTCGCCTCGGCCGCGTCCGACTACGTGCATGGCACGGTGCTCGCGGTCGACGGCGGCTGGCTCGCCCGCTGATCAGCTGACGGTGGCCAGCGAGTTGTCAGCGGGGAGGGCCACGGGTTGTCACGGCTCGTGGCCGCTAGGCGCCATCGCTCGCCTCTCGTTTCCTCGGGCCAAGCCGCTCGGGTCACTGGCAAATCCAGGGCTCTGTGGTGCGCCGTCTACGCCCTTTACCGCTCGCTGATAGAGTAAAGGACGTGAGTGTGGTGTCTCGAAAGAACCAGATCACCATCCCAGCCGACGTGATGCGAGAGGCGGGCTTGGCGCCGGGCGATGATGTCCGCGTGCGCAGCGCCGGCCCGGGCCGCATCGAGCTGATCAAGACGGACGAGCTCGTCGACCAGTTTGCCGGCATGCTGGACGAGACGGTCTACCCGGCGGGGTACCTCGACGACATCCGCGCCGGATGGCGGTAGTCGTCTTCGACAGCGACGTCCTGATCGGATTCCTCAACCGCGACGACGCCCACCACACCGATGCGGTCGCTAGGGTCCGCGCCGCGCTCGCGCCCGGCACGCGCCGCATGCTGTGCGCGGTCAACTACGCGGAGATCCTCATCGGCCCGATCCGCGCGGGCGCTCAGGAACGCGTCAAGCAGATGCTGGTGCAGTTCAACATCGAGACCATCCAGG
>JBIOTP010000186.1:0-2032 GCA_044865965.1 Solirubrobacteraceae bacterium | reverse complement strand
CGCGGGCCCGCGAGGCCGGCGCCGAGCTCCTGGTCGGCGAGGCCGCGCAGGTCGCGACGCGCGGCGGGCGCCCGGCCGGCGGGTCTGCCGGCGACGAGGCGCGGATCGCCGGTCGGGCCGGGCGCCCGGTCGGCGAGACGGCAGGCGACGCGGCGCGGCTCGCCGGTCGCGTCGTGGGCGTGATGGTCGGCGGCGAGCTGCACCCCGCCGGCGCGGTCGTCGTCGCCGCGGGGCCGTGGAGCCGCGAGGCGATCGGCGGTTGGGTGCCGGTCGCCCCGCTGTGGGGCGTCGTCGCCGAGTTGGAGCTGCCCCGCCCGCCGGGCCACGTCATCGAGGAGTCCGGAGTGGGCGCGTTGACGGCGGCCGAGGGCGTGCCGCCGTCGCTGTTCTCGATCGTGACGGCGCGCGGGATCTCGGCGGTCGGCTCGACGTTCCTGCCCGGGGAGCCGGACCCCGCCGCGCTGGCGCCGGTGCTGCTGGAGCGGGGCACGCGCTTCCTGCCCGCGCTGGCCGGCGCGCGCCCGCGCTCGGTGCGCGCCTGCGCGCGGCCGAGCTCCGCCGACGGGCGTCCGCTGCTCGGGCCCGTACCGGGCGTCGAGGGCCTGGCCGTCGCGGCGGGCCACGGCCCGTGGGGCATCACGCTCGGCCCGGCGTCCGCGCGCCTGGTGGCCGACGGGCTCCTCGGGCGCCCGGTGGAGGTGCCGCGGGCGCTGGCCGCCGGCCGCTTCGGGCCGGCCGCGTGACTCCGGCGGAGGTGGTCGCGCGCCGGCCGCGTCGGGCCGGCGGGGTGATCGGTCGGGGCGGTCGCGGACTGGCCGCGTCGCGTGATCGGTAGGGCGCCGGCCGCGTCGGGCCGGCGGCGAGATCAGTCGGAGGTCGTCGGCCCGGTCGGCGCCGTCGTCGACGTCGCCGGCGTCGTGCCCGTCGTCGTCGCCGTCGAGGTCGTCGGCGTCGTGGGCGTCGAGCTCGTCGGCCCGGTCTTGGCGGCGTCGGTGCCGGAGCTCGGCGTCTCGGTCGGCTTCTTCAGGCCGATCACGGTCCGGTTCTTGCCGGTGCCGTAGATGTGGTACTCGCGGCCGTTGCGGTTGACCAGCACGAAGGCCTCACCCTTGCGGGCGTTGGTGCTCGTGTTGATGTACATGCCCGCGCGCGGACCGGTGAGGATGTCCGCGTACGCGTGGCCCTCGACCGGCTTGGTCGTCTCCTTCGCCGAGGACTTCGACGAGTCCGTCTTGTCGGTCGCGTCGAGGAGCGAGTTCGCGAACGAGGCGCCCGAGGACTTCTTGGCCTGGCTGGATGTGTGCGAGGACTTCAGCGCAGCGCTGACCTCGCCGGTGTGGGACGGATGAACACGCATCGGCTAGCACCCTCATCGGCAATCCGGCCAGAGGACTTAAGTGGCCGCGCCCGAGAGTTCGACGCATTCCCGCGCCCAACTCCCGGCCACGACCACTGGTGCAGTTGCGGGATGCTTGGCGGCCGTGCCGATGCGCTCCGTGACCCGCTGGTTCCTGGAGATGACGGCTCCCGAGGAGCTGGCCCCGGCGCCGCCCCCGAACCCCGAGCTGGAGGTCCGCCGCGCCGAGATCGCCTCGCCCGAGCTCGCCCGCTTCCTCTACACGGCGGTCGGCGCCCCGTGGTACTGGCTCGACCGGCTCGGATGGGACCACGGCCGCTGGCGCGACCACCTCGAGCGTCCCGGAGTGGAGCTGTGGGTCGGCTGGGTGCGCGGGACGCCGGCGGGCTACGGCGAGCTGGTCCGGCGCGGCGACACCGTCGACATCGCATACTTCGGCCTGCTGCCGGACTTCATCGGCCGCGGCCTCGGCCCGCGGCTGCTGCACGCGGTGGTCCGCCGGGCGTGGGACACCCACCCGGCCCGCGTGCGGCTCAGCACCTGCACGCTGGACGGCCCCGCCGCCCGGCTCACCTACGAACGCGCGGGCTTCCGCGTCTACCACGAGCGCGAGGAGCGGGTGGCGCTGCCGGACGCGCCCCCGGAGCCGTGGCCGGGGGCGCGCCGGCCGCCGGC
>JBIOTP010000185.1:0-2912 GCA_044865965.1 Solirubrobacteraceae bacterium | reverse complement strand
GGCCCACGTTGCGCCGCGTTCTCGCACCAGCTCAGCCTCAGGTTGACGCTTCGGCAGGCCTCAGCGGGCGCTAAGTTCGTCGCGGCGCCGGGCGTCGGGTTAGCCAGCCGGCGCGACGCCGCTTCGGCGACCCGTTCCAGATCGCGGCCGGCGCGCGCGGCGTGCCTGGGAACGCGACGCGAGCCGATCCGTAGGCACGGTGTGGACGATGCGCTACGTGTACGGCTGCTCGCCCGAGGACGTCATGGCCGGGCTCGGGATCACGCACCGCCAGTACTCCCGCCTGTTCGAGCGCGCCACCATCGCGATCAACGGCAAGCTGGTCGCCTACCTCGCCGGCGACTGGTGTCCCGGCTACGCGTCGAGGTTCGCGCGCCTCGCGGCCGGACGCGCGACGCCCGCGCAAGCCCGGGAGCCGCAAGCCCACCTGGCCGCCTGCCCGCGCTGCCGCCGCGCCTACGAGACCTTCACGCGCCTGCACCCGAGGCCATGAACCCGCCCAGCACGACGCCTCGCCGTGAAGTCGGCGCAACCCGAAAGCTGCGGCGCTCGCGCCGGCACAGCGCCACCCAACGCTCGCCGGGTGGACCAGATCAGCGTGCCCCCGCGGCCGGAACGCGCCGCGCTTCGAAGCCGTAGGCGCATGGCGGCAGCGGACGCCCGCCGGGTCGCGATTTCTCGCGAGGCGGGCGCCGAACCGGTGCGCCGCGGCGGGCAACGGCGACCCGGAGATCAGCGGCACCAACGGCCTCGGGCCGCGGCTCCGCGAGCGCTCGCCGACTCACCGCGAACCCGAGCCTGACCCGGCCGCGCCGCCCCCGGCGCGCCTCTGTGCGGGAATGCGATTCGCCCTCTGACTCGGCGGATCGCCGTCCGGGCGACGAGGTGGCGCGCCGACGCCTCGCCGGCCGATGCCCCCCGGTCGCCGCGGCGCGCACCGGGTTAGGGCTCGCGGCGCGCACGCGTGAGCTCGGCGGCGCGTAACGCGGTCAGGACGCCGTCCCACCATGCGACCGCAAGCGCGGCCACCTGCGCGCGCTCCTGCGCCGAGAGCTCGCGCGCGGCGGCGCGGAGCTCGACGGCATCGTGCGGCATGCGCCCGCGGCGCATGTGGAACGCGATCCGGTGCGCGCGCTGCAGGCCGACGCTCACCGCCGCGTCGGTCTCAACACCGAGCTCGGCCATGCGCCCGATCAGCGGGTTCTCCAGCGCCGAGACCGCCCGCTCATCGAACTCGCCGGCGACCGCCTCGTTGATCTCGGCCGCGCGCGCCAGCAGCTGCTCGTCGATCGACGGGCGGGCAGCGCGCTTGGGCGTGGGGTCATCGGGGCCGGGACGCTCGCTCATGGCGACTTGCTCCCGACCGTAGGCGTGCCCCCCACGACAACCGCCCGACTGACACCAGCGGCTCTGGGCCGCGGCTCCGTGCCCGCAGACGCGGGAGCGGATGACCGGGCCCGGTCCGACCATCGCTCAGCCGCCCATCGCCGCGGCCGCGGCGTACAGGACGAGCAGCGACGCCAGTGCGTCGACGAGCCCCTCGGGGATGCCGAGCCGATCACGGTGCAGCGCCATCACCACGTCGGCCACCGCCTCCGCGCTCGCCTCGACTAGGATGCCAAGCGGCAGCTCGTCCGGCTCCAGCGCTGAGACGACACGGGCGCGGGCGTGCGCGCCCGCGAACGCGTGCTCGAGCCACGCGTCGCCCCGATAGCCGTTGTCGCGGCCATGGGCGGCGAGCGCGCGGTCGAGCAAACGCAGCACCGCCGCCGCGCGGCCGCTCGGCGCGCTCGCGCGCTCACGCGGCGGTGCCGACTCCCCGTCGGCGACGAGCGCCAAGACGCCCAGCCGCACCAACTCGGGCAGCGCCACCGCGACGAGCTCGTCCGGCGCGGCCAGCCGCTCCGCGTCCGGCGGCAGCGCCCGACCGCATCCCGCCGCGACGGCGCGGCGATGCAGCACGGGCCAGTGCTCGGCGTGGATCGTGGACAAATGCGGCAGCGAACTCATGGCGCGGATCGGTCTTCGTGCACTGAGTAGGGGACGCGTCCAGAAACTCGCCCCCCGAGCTCAGTCGCCCGGTGGCTCGCATGCCAGGTAGGCGCGGCCAGCGCGATGACTCGCTCCGGCAGCGACGGCGACGCGGCGGGCGACACCAGCCGGCGCGCGCAACAGAGGCGACAACGCTCCAGAACTCGAACGCGATCGATCGCGTGACTCCATGCCTGGGACATAGGCGACGGCCGCGCGCCCGCCTGCGCCGCCAATCGAGCCCGGCCGCGGATGCGTCGCTCTCCGCCAGCCGAGCCGGACGGCCGCGAGCAGCCGCCCGAGTCTGACCGGGCGGGGCCAAGCGCCCAGGGTGCATGCCCCACGCCCGCAGCGTTCAGCGCGCCAGCCAGCACAGGGGGTCAATTTTCAACCGGCGCCAGAGGGCCAATGTTCGACCGGCCCTGACACGCCGCTTGTCGCGTCGCGAACGAGAGTGCTCGCAGCGCAGGCAGTCGCCGGGGTCTTCTCACGCCACTCGTCGTCCACCGCCGGTTCGCCGTCGCCGAGCGCGAGCTGTCCGACGGCCGCGGTAGCGGCGAATGCCGAGGCCGACGAGCATAGGGGCAGCTAACCGCGATCGGCACGATCGTGGTGGCGCCGATGATCCTCGTCGGACTGCTCGTGCGGAAGCGGCTGGTGACGGGACTGACGCTGGGCGCCGTCAGGGGCGAGTGAGTGCCTCGAGCGCCGCGCTTGTGGAGTGAGTCGAGGGGGTCAGATCAGATCCCCCTGAGTTGGATGTAGGGGGTCTGACCGACGTTAGCTGGTGCAGGCCGGGGCGTAGTCGCGGGCCGGAAGGACGTCGTCCCACTCCGCGCGGGTGAGCGTGCGGCCCGCGACGGTGCATGCCCGCTGCATCC
>JBIOTP010000184.1:0-20015 GCA_044865965.1 Solirubrobacteraceae bacterium | reverse complement strand
GCGATCAGGCCGGCGACCGGCCCGGCGAGCCGGGATCCGAGGCGATAGGCCATCGCGAACGCGAGGATCCCGCCGGCGCGCGCGACGGCGAGCCACAGCAGGGGCGCGCCGTCGTCGCCGGCGAGGCTGAACGGCGCGGTGAACAGCACCGGCAGCGGCTTCCACGACGGCCCCGTGGTGGTCACGAGCTCCAGGTGCAGCAGCTCGCGGCCCCAGATGAGCCAGGCCCACGGGTCGTACGTCGGGACCGACCCCGGCAGCGCCAGCGACAGGCCCCCGAGCGCGAGGCAGCCGAGCACCACCAGCCGCCACGGCCGCGCGCGCGCCGCCGGCGCGCGGCCCACGGGCGCGGGCGCCCTCGGCGCGGGCCGCGCGGCGCGCGGCTCGGCAAGCGATCCGGTCACCGCAGGTTCAGCGCGGCCGCCACCGCGGGGCTCGGCGCGGCGGTCAGGTCGACGTGCTGGCCGGGCGTGCCCCAGGTCGCCAGCCCGCGGTCCAGCGCGGCGAGCGGGAGTGCGCAGGCCTCCGCGAGCTCGCGGGCGCGGCGCTCGAGCAGCATGCGGTCGCCGGAGACCAGCGCGCGCTTGGCGGCCAGCGTCGTGGCATCGTCCTCGACGAAGTACACGGCGTCGGGGACGAGCGGGTAGCGGCCGGCGACGCCGAGCACGACGAGCAGTTCGAAGCGCTGCCCGCGGCCGAAGCCGGGCAGCGCGAGACGCTCGAAGACGCGCCCGAAGCGGCGCTCCGGGCTCCAGGCCTCGTCGCCGGTGAACGCGGCGGCCTGCGAGCCCGCGCGGTCGACCCACGCGCGATAGGCGGCCGCCGTGCGCGCGCGGGCGTCCGGCAGCTCGGCTGCGTCGGCTTGGGTCCAGCGCGGGCGCGCGGCGAGCAGCCCGGCCTGCAGCTCGGGCGCGTTCGGGCCGGCGAGCGCGAGCAGGAACGCGAGCCACGTCGCGTCGTCGAGGTCCGGCTCCTCGGCGACGGCGGGGAACGGGCCGGGCGGCTCGAGGCGCGCCGCGGCCTGCGTCAGCGCGACCGCGAGCCGCTCGGCGTCGGCGGTCGCGCGCAGGCCGGGGACGAGCGGGTTGCGGTAGCCGTCGTCGGCCGCGCGCGCGAGCTTGCGGGTGACGACGCCGCCGGGACGGCTCGCCGCCGGCCGCGATTTCGCTCGCGCGGTGCCGGCGCGCGGCCGTGCGGGTCGCGACGGAGCCCGGCGCTGGAGCTCCGCCTCCATCTCACGCGAGCAGATCGGGCACTTCGCGGTGAGGCGGTTGTGGCGGCAGAACAAGCCCGGCATGGCGGGCGATCACGCTAGCGCGTTTGCGGGACGATCCGGCCGCCTCTATGCGGCGCGAGCGTCACCGAGCGCCGCCGCATGCGCTCGCCCCGCGGCCGGTCGGGCTCGAGCGTGAAGCGGGCGGCGACGGCGCGCAGCACCTCGCGCATCTCCAGCGCCGCGAACGAGGCGCCGAGGCAGCGCCGCACGCCGCCGCCGAACGGAACCCAGGAGTAGGGCTCGGGCGCGCCGTCGAGGAAGCGCTGCGGACGGAACGCGGTCGGCTCCGACCACTGCTGCGGACGGCGGTGCGCCAGGTACAGGCACGGGCTGACGTAGACGCCGGGGGGCAGCATGTAGCCGCCGACGCGCCACGGCTTCAGCACGCGGCGCGAGGTGATCGACAGCACGGGGCGCACCCGCAGCACCTCCTTGACCGTCGCGTCCAGCCGGGCGTCGCCGCCGTCGCGCAGGCGGGCGAGCTCGTCGGGGTGGCGCGCGAGCCGCTCGAGCGCCCACGCGAGCGCCGTCGCGGTCGTCTCGTGCCCGGCCGCCAGTAGCGTCACGAGCTGGTCGCGCAGCTCGGCGTCGGTGGCCTCGGAGGCCAGCAGCAGCGACAGGATGCTCCCGCCGGGCGGCTCGCGGCGCGCCGCCGCGATGCGCGCGTACAGCAGCGCGTCGATCCGCTCGACCGCGCGCAGGAAGGCGCCGAACGGCCCGACGTCGCGCTGCACGAGCGACATCGCGATCAGCCGCGGCGTCGACTTCGTCATGTCGAGCGCCGCGCGGATCGCGTCGCGCAGCTCGGCGTCGCGCGTGCCGAAGACGACGCGCATGATCACCTCGAGCGCGAGCTCCTGCATGCGCGGATGGGCCTTCAGCGGGCGGCCGGGGACCCACGTGTCGAGCTCGGCGTTCGCGACCTCGGCCATCGTGGCCGTCCAGCCCCGCAGCGCCGCGCCGTGGAACGGCGGCAGCATCAGCTTGCGCTGGCGCAGGTGCTCGGGCCCGTGCAGGATCAGGATCGAGTTGGGGCCGGCGAACGGCTGCAGGAACGTCGCGCTCTCGCCGCCGTGCAGCTCGTCCGGCGCGGCGGAGTACACGCGCCGGATCTCCTCCGGGTCCGACACGACCACCATCGGCGCGTCCGACCACAGGTGGCGAACCGTGAACGGCTCGCCGTAGCGCGCCTGCGCCCGCCGCAGCAGCGCCGTCGGGCGCACGATCCACTCCACGGTCTGCGCCACCGCCGGCTCGCGCGGGCCGGGAGGGAGCTCGCTGCGCAGGCCGGGCACGCGGTCAAGGCTACGCAGCGGGCTGCACAGGCGCGCGGGGCGCGGCGCCATTACCGTGGCGATCTATGCGGCGGTAGCCAAAGGAAGCGCACGGCGCCGGGGCCGAGCTACGCGGCGGCCTCGATGGGCGTTCGGGCGTCGTCGCCCTCGACCGCGGCGGCGGGGGCGGCCGGCAGCGCGAGCGCGAAGCGGGCGCCGGCGGGCTCGCCGGGTGCGGGGGGCCCGTCTTCCAGCGCCAGCTCGCCGCCCATGCGGCGCGCGAGCTCGCGGCCGATCGCGAGGCCGAGGCCGAAGCCCGGCCCCGCGCTGGTCCCGCCGCGGCGGAAGCGCTCGAAGATCGCGGCCCGCTCGGTGGCGCGGATGCCCGGCCCGCCGTCCAGCACGCGCAGGACCACGAGGTCGTCGCGGCGCTCGGCGCGAACGAGCACGCTCGCCGGCGCGGGCGCGTGGCGGAGCGCGTTGTCGACCAGCAGCCGGACGATGCGCGCGAGCGCGTCGGGGTCGCCGAGCGCCCAGCACGGCCCGGCGGGAGAGATGTAGCGCGGGCGCTCAGGCCCGGCGTCGGGGCGCGCGCGGAACTCGGCCGCGACCGCGCGGGCGAGCTCGCCGAGCTCGATCGGCTCGCGCCGCAGCTCGGCGTGCGCGTCGAGCCGCGACAGGTCGAGCAGCGCGCCCGCGAGCCCGCCGAGCCCTCGCGCCTGGACGAGCGCCTCGTCGACGTCCGCGCGCACGTCGGTGAGCGAGGGGCTCTCGGTGGCGATCTCGTCGGCGACCAGCTCGAGCAGGCTCTGGAGCGAGGCGACCGGGGTGCGCAGCTCGTGCGACGCGGTCGCGACGAACTGCCGGCGCGCCGCCTCCTGGCGCGCGAGCCGCTCCTGCAGCTCGGCGAACGCGCGCGAGAGCTCGCCGAGCTCGTCGCGGTGCGGGTCCGGCGCGGCGCGCGTCTCCGGGTCGCTGACGGCGTCGCGCAGCGCGCGCAGCCGGCGCAGCATCCGGCCGCTCAGCGCGAACCCGCCGACCAGGGCGAGCGCGAGGCCGGCGAGGGCGGCGCCCGCGAACGCCGCCTCGACCACCGCGACCGTGCGCCCGACGTCGGCCAGCCGGCGCCTGAGCGCGAGCGCGTACGGACGGCGGGCGATCCGCAGCGGGACCGCGGCGCGGGCGACGCCGCCGCGCACGTCCTGCTCCGCGCGGCGGGTGCGCAGCGCGCGCTGGGCGTCGTCGAGCCCGCCGGAGGCGTCGGGATCGGTGTCCGCCCGCACGCCGTCGCGCGAGAGCAGGACGACCTGCGCTCCGGTCGTGCGCGCCAGCGCGTGCATGAGCTCCCGCAAGCGGCGCCCCTCGTGACGATGCGGCGCCTCGAACGCGGGGCGCGCCGCCTCGGCCCGCAGGAGGAGCGTGTGGGCGGCGTCGTCGCGCAGCCGCTCCTCGAGCGGCGGCAGCAGCGTGAGCGCGGCGACGGCGAGGGTCGCCGCGGCCGTGGCGAACAGCGCGAGCACGAGCCGCGCGCGCAGCCCGGGCGGTCTCATCCCGGCGCGAGCCGGTAGCCGGCGCCGCGGACCGTGAGGATCAGCTCCGGCCGGTCGGGCCTCGCCTCGAGCTTCTCGCGCAGGTGGCGGACGTGCACGTCGATCCCGCGCGGGTCGCGGTAGGCCGAGTCGCCCCAGATCGCGCGCAGCAGCTCCTGGCGGTTGAAGAGCCGCCCGGGCATCGACATCAGCGCCGCGATCACCTCGAACTCGGAGAACGTGAGCTGCACCGGCTGCCCGCCACGGCGCAGCTCGCGCGCGCCGCGGTCGAGCTCGAGCGGGCCCGAGCGGAGGATGTCGTGCTCGGCGCGCGGCCCGGCGCGCCGCAGGACGGCGCGGATGCGGCTGCGCAGCTCCGCGAGCCCGACCGGCTTGGCCACGTAGTCGTCGGCGCCCGCCTCGAGCCCGAGCACGGTGTCGGCCTCGGAGTCGAGCGCGGTCAGCATGATGATCGGGACCGTGTTGCGGCGCTCCCGCAGCGTGCGGCAGACCTGGTAGCCGTCCGGCCCGGCGCCGAGCGCCGCGTCCAGCAGGATCACGTCGAACGCGTCCGTGCTCGCGCGGTCGATCGCCGCGCGCCCGTCGGCGACCGCCAGCGGCGCATGCCCCTCGCGCCGGAACGAGCGCGTCAGCGCCTCGCGCAGGGTCGACTCGTCGTCGACGATCAGGATCGAGAGCGGGCGGTCCGGCATCACGGTCTCCTCGAGGATGAAGCCCGGTCGGTGAGCCGCGGATGAATCATCGACGTCTCGGTGAGGATGCAGCGCGGTCGGTGAGCCGCCGGTGAACGGGTCCGATGGAGGACCGGGGGCGGTGGGTGAGCCGCCGATGGATGCGCCGGTCGCGGTCGATGCGGTAGAGCGCCCGGCGCGCGTTCACGCGGCCGAGGGCGTAGAGCGTGTGGCGGGGCACGCCCGCCCGCCGCGAGACGTCGCGGCCGTGGACGCGCGCCCAGCGGCCGACCGCCCCGCAGCCGTCGGGGGCCGCTGCGCTACGCGGCCCGCAGCGGTCGGTCATCAGGACGTAGGTGACCTCGCCGCGCCGGACCGCGCCGAGCAGGCGGCGCAGCGGCGTGAGCGGCCGGCCCGCGAGCGTGTCGAGCATCAACACGGGCCGCGCGTCGCGCGCGATCAGCGGCG
This sequence comes from Solirubrobacteraceae bacterium, assembly GCA_044865965.1. Taxonomy (GTDB): domain Bacteria; phylum Actinomycetota; class Thermoleophilia; order Solirubrobacterales; family Solirubrobacteraceae; genus Solirubrobacter. The sequence continues at coordinate 14,776 of JBIOTP010000184.1, read as the reverse complement.
TCGCCTTGACGGTGTCCGCCGACGCGAGCTCGTAGCGCTGACCGGCCGTGCGCGCCGCGAGGAACGCCGACAGCCGCTCCAGCTCGCCCGGTCGCATCGTCCCGATGTGCCCGGAGTCGGAGTCGCCGGCACGGACGGCGCCGACGGCGTTGGCGGCGGGCACGGCGAGCAGCGCGGCGACCGCCGCCACCGTCGCCCACGCCGGCGCCCGCACCGCGCGCGCGATCGCCACGATCCCGCCGCCGAGCACCGCGGCGACCGCCGGCGCGAGCTCGTCGAGATAGCGCACCTGCAGCCCGGGGAGCCACGAGAACAGCGCCAGCCCGGTGAGCAGCCACACGGCGCAGCCGGCCGCCCCGGCGCGCACGAGCCGCGCGCCGGCCCGGCCGCCGGAGGGGACGGCGGCGCCCGCGGCCCCGGCGCGCGCGAGCCGGGCGCCGGCGCGCGCACCGACGGCGATCGCGGCGCTCGCCGGCGCTCGCACGCCGCGCCTCCAGATGCGCCGCCACAGCGCGCCCGCGCCGGCCGCGGCGAGGGCCAGTGCGGCGATCAGCACGGCGGGGACGAGCTCGACGCCCAGCAGGCCGCGCAGGTCGCCGCCGCGGCCGGCGAGCCGCAGCGGTCCGGGCGGATCCGGGCGCCGGGCGGCCGCCGCGGCGAGGCGGCCGCGGACGGGCGGAGGCGCCACGCGGCGGCGATCGGCGCCGAGGCGGAGGCTGGGCGGCGCCGCGCGGGTGTTGCCGCGGAGGCGGTCGATGCCGTTGTAGCCGAATGCCGCACTCAACGCGCTCCCGTTACCGGAGCCGAGCGCCCACGGCTGGTCGCGGCCGGGCGCGGTGCTGACGACGGCGAGCCATGCGATCCCGACCGCCGCCGCCACGGCCGCCGTGAGCACGAGGCGGGAGAGGCGCTCCGCGGCGGGCAGCGAGCTCGCCGCGAAGTAGAGGACGGCGACCGCCGGGACCGGTACGAGCGCCTGGAAGAGCTTCACGTTGAACGCAAGCCCGATCGCCGCGCCGGCGGCCGCCATCAGCCACCTCGCGGCGCCGTCGCCCGCCCTCGCCGCCGGCGCCCGCGACCTCGCGGCGCCCTCCTCGGCCCTCGCCGCCGGCGGCCGCGACCTCGCGGCGCCCTCCCCCGCCCTCGCCGCCGGCGCCCGCGATCTCGCGGCGCCCTCGTCGGCCCTCGCCGCCCTGACCAGCAGGAGCGCCGCGAGGAGCGCGAGCGTCGTGGCGAGCGCGTCCATCGTGTCGCTGCGGGCCGTGACGACCGCCAGCGGGAGGACGGCCAGCGCGGCGGCCGACGCCAGCCCCGCGATGCGCCCCCAGAGGTCGCGGACGAGCAGGTAGAGCAGCCAGACGGCCGCGGTCCCGGCGAGCGCCTCGGGGGTCAGGAGCGCGGGCGTCGTGAAGCCGAGGAGCCGCGTCGACGCCACTTGCAGCCACAGCGCGAGCGGCGGCTTGTCGATCGCGACGCTTCCGCCCGGCTCCAGCGCGCCGAACAGGAAGTCGTGCCACGACGTCCCCATCGAGCGCACGGCGGCGTCGTAGAACGGATCCGGCGGGACGCGGCCGAGCTCGGTCAGCCGCAGAGCGAGCGCGACCGCCAGCACGGCGGCCGGCGCCAGGCGCGCGACCGCCGGCGCCGCCAGCGCGCGCGGCGGGCGGCGAAGAACGACGGTGGTCACGCCGGCAGCGGTCCGAGCCGGCGCCGCAGCCGCGCGAGCTCGCGCAGCGCGCGCGCCACGACGCGCGGGCGCGTGCCGCTCTGGCGGCCGGCGGTGCGCGGGTGGTGGTGGACGCCGAGCTCGCGCATCCGCGCCCCGCGGGACAGGCAGCGGAGGACCAGCTCGGTGGAGATCATCGCTCCGCTCGCCTCGAGCTCCAGCGGGTCCAGCAGGTCGCGGCGGACGAGCTTGAACGCGCAGTCCACGTCCCGGACCGGCAGCCGGAAGGCCGCGTGAACCAGCCGGTTCCAGGCCGACGCGGCGAGCCGGCGGCCGACGGGGTCGCGGCGCTCCATGCGGTAGCCGACGAGCAGGTCGTGATCGTCCGTGAACGGCACGAACTCCATGAGCTCGACGAGGTCGAACTGGAGATCGGCGTCGGTTAGAAGCACCCACGGCTGGCGCGCCGCCGCGATCCCCGAGCGCAGCGCCGCGCCGTAGCCGCGGTTGTCCGGGTGAACGATCACCCGCACCGTCGGGTCCTCGGCAGCGAGCCGCGTGGCGACCGCGAGCGTCGCGTCGCGGCTGCCGTCGTCGACGACGATCACCTCGTAAGCACGCGCGCAGCGCCATCCAGCGCGGACCGCCATCCGCACCGCGGCGGCGACGTTGGCCTCCTCGTCGTGGCACGGGAGGACGATCGAGACGCCGTCGAGGAGGGTGGCGGCGGCGGGCGGGGGCGGGACGAGCGAGACGGACATGCCACGAGCGTGCTCGCGCGCCGCTGGGACGAGGTTGCCAGACCGTTGGGATCCGGTTGGTCAGCGCAGCAGCGTATGCAGGAAGCGGTTGTTCGCGCGCCCCACGGCGGTGTGCGTCGGCCGGGCGCCGAGCCGGTGCAGCAGCGGCGCAGTCGCGGGCGCCCACACGGCCAGCAGGAAGACCGAGAGGGCGATCGCCGCGGCGCGCGGCGCCCGCGCGCGGCCGAGGGCGGCGAACGGCAGCACCCACAGCACGTACCAGGGCATCGCCCAGCCGAGCGTCACGATCAGCAGCGTCATCGCCCACGCCGCCGCCGGCGCCCATGCGCGCGTGCGCCACGTCCAGGCGCACAGTCCCGCCGTCCCGAGCGCGAGCACGAGGTCGAGCTGGGCCCGCAGCGTCCCGTCGAGGCCGCCGTGGCCGAGCGCGAGCCCGAGCAGGTTCGGCAGGCTCAGCCCCGCCACGAGCCGCGCCTGCACACCGTCGTCCGGCAGATGGCCGCGAAACGCGAGCCACGTCGCCAGCAGCGCCGCCGCGCCGCCGAGCGCGAGTCCGGCGAGCGCGCGCCCGCGCCGCCCGGCGCCGGCGAGCAGGACCGGCACCGCCAACCCGGCCGAGAGCTTGATCGCCACCGCCGCCGCCCACGCCGAGCCGCCTAGGACCTCGCGGCGCTGCTCCGCCAGCAGCACCCCGCCGAGCAGCAGCGCCATGAAGAAGAAGTCGTTGTGCACGCCGCCGATGCCGTACACCAGCACGAGCGGGTTCAACGCTACGAACGCGACCGCCGCCGCGGGATCGCGCCCGAGCCGGCGGGCGAGCGCCGCCACGAGCCCCGCCACCGCCAGCGCGGCCGCGCCGACCGCCGCCTTGAGCACCCAGTAGGCGGCCGCCAGCCCGAGCGGCGCGAGCGCCTCGGTCCCGAGGGTGAACAGCGGCCCGTACGGGCTGTGCAGGTGGTGCCAGGTCGTGTAGCGGTAGGCCGGGTCGGCGGCGGCGTCGATCGGCAGCGCGGTGTACGGGTTCAGCCCGTACAGCGGCAGCATCCGCCCGTAGTGCAGGTAGTTGAACGTGTCCGTGAGCGAGAACGGCGGCGCGAGCGTGAGCGCGACGTCGGCGAGCACGACGGCAGCGAGCACGGCCGCGAGGCCGACGCGCCGCGCGCAGGCGACCGCGAGCGCCCAGGCGGCGGTCATGGCCAGCAGCGTCAGCGTCGCGTCCCAGCGCAGGCTGCCGACCGCGTGCGTCAGCGCCGGCCAGTGGCCCGCGAGCGGGCCGGCCAGCCACGGCGCGTCGCCGTGCAGCGTCGGCGGGGCCAGGAACGACGGCCGCTCGGCCGCGACCAGCGCGACCCCGAGCGCCCCGGCCGCGATCGCCGCCAGCGCCGCAGCCCCCGCGGCGCCCTCAGCAAGCGGTCCGAGGGCGCCGCGGGTGCGGTTCAGCACAGCGGCCGGGGGGTTAGGAGGCTCCGAGAGCCTGTGGGAGGGGGCCGCGGTGCGCTTGGTGAGGGGCTGCCGGTCCGCGCCACCGCCGCCCGCGGGGTGGGACGGAGGAAGCTCCGACGACCTCCAGGCGACCGTATCCGGGCCGTGTTGGGATCGCGTTGGGAGCCCGTGTGGATCGCCTTGGGCGGTGGCCATGCTGCGAGCCTGGGCGCGGCCGGTTGGGATCCGATTGGGACCGCGTGAGGATCGCCTTGCAGCGCCTCCGGGGCGGCTAGCGTGGTCATCGTGGCTCAGTGGACGCGGCCGAAAGTTCGACGCATTCCCGCGGCGCCGGCCCGCGCCGAACCTGCGGCCACGACCAAGAGGCTCGGAACGCAGCTGTGCCGGTTCGCCCTCGTCGGCGCGTCCAACACGGCGGTCACCCTCGGCACGTACGCCGCCGCCCTGCACACGGGCGTCCGCTACCTGCCGGCCGGCGCGGCCGCCTACGCGCTCGGCGGCGCCAACGGCTTCGTGCTGAACCGGACGTGGACGTTCGGCCACCGCGGGCGCGCGCTCCCCGCCGCCGCGCGCTACGCCGCCGTGACCGCGGCCGGGCTCGTCGCCAGCCTCGTCGTCCTGCACACGGCGGTCGCGGTCGGCGTGCCGCGGGCCGCCGCCGAGGCGGCGGCCGTACCGCCCGTTACGCTGCTCACGTTCGCCCTCAGCCGCATGTGGGCGTTCGCTCCCGATGTTCAGCCGCCCGCGTCGCCTGCTCTGGCTCCCGGCCGCCCTCGTGGCGGCCGGCGCGGTGCTGCTCGCGGTCGCCGCCTGGACGCCGCCGGAGCGCCGGGCGAGGGCGGCTGAGGACTGCCGGCCCGCACGCGGCGAGCAGACGCTCGACGGCGCGCTGCTCCACGTCCCGCCGCACGCCAAGCCGCCGCTGCCGCTCGTGCTCGCGTTCCACGGGGCGGGCGGCACGGGCCCCGGCTTCGCCGCCTACAGCGGCCTGTCGGACACCGCCGACGACCACGTCGCCGGCGGCTACCGTTCGCTCGATCCCTGTCCCGCCGGCCGCCGCACCTCGGTGCTGGAGATCCACGGCACCGCCGACACCGTCGTCCCGTATCGCGGCATCCCGCCCGACCGCGCCGGCGCCGTGAGCCGCTACCTCGCCGGGTGGGCGCGCCGCGACGGCTGCCACGGGACGCCGGCACGCACGCGCCCGCGCCGCGGCGTCGTGCGCGTCACGCGCCCCGGGTGCGCGCCGGGCCTGGCCGTCGAGCACCTCCGGCTCGCCGGCACCGACCACGGCTGGCCGGGCGCCCCGCCGCCGTTCCCGCACAACAACCCGTCGGGGTTGGATTCGAACGAGGCGGTGTGGCAGTTCTTCGCGCGCCGGCGCCTCGCGCCGGGCTCAGCGCGCGAACTTCTTGCAAGTGAGGGGGAGCCCGGGAGGGGGTGGCGTAAGTACGTGTCGGTATGCGACACCCAGTTACGCCACCCCCTCCATAGTGGCGCGAAAACGCTCGGGGAACCAACCCCTCACCTGCCGCCGTTCGCCGGTCCCGGCTACACCGCCCGCAACGCATCCGTCGGCGACAGCCGAGCCGCCCGCAGCGCCGGGTACAGCCCCGCCACGGCGCCGACCACGACCGCGACCCCCACGCCGCCCGCGAGCGCCGCCGCCGGCACCGCCGCGGTCCAGCCCTCGTGCGCGGCATAGCCGAGCGTCACGCCGGCTCCCAGCAACGTTCCGGCCGCCCCACCCGCGCCGGCCAGCAGCAGCGACTCCGCGAGGAACTGCATGCCGACGTGCCGCCGGGTGGCGCCGAGCGCGCGGCGCAGGCCGATCTCCGAGCGGCGCTCGAGCACCGAGATCACCATGACGTTCGCGATCCCGACGCCGCCGACCAGCAGCGCGACGGCGCCGAGGCCGAGGAACAGCGACGTGAACGCGGTCTTGGCGGCCGCCTTCGCCTCGAGCACGTCCGACGGGCGCGAGACGTCGACCTCCTCCGGGTGCTCCGGGTTGGCCGTGCGCCCGAGCAGCTCGCGCACGCGCACGATCGCGTCGGGATCGGCGCGCACATACACGGTCGACGGGTTGCCGTCGGCGTCGAACAGCCGCGCGGCGGCATCGAAGCCGATCAGCGCCGCCGTGTCGAGCGCGGGCGCCAGCGTCGCCGGGGCCAGGATCCCGACCACGGTGAACCAGCGGCCGCCGAGCCACACGCGCGCGCCGGCGTCGCTGATGCCGAGCGTCGCCGCCGCGTCCGCGCCGAGCACGACCGCGGGGTAGCGCGCCGTGGCGGCGTTCAGGAAGCGGCCGCGCCGCAGCGTCGCGCCGACCGCTGACGGCAGCGACGGGTCGGCCGCCGCCACGGAGATGCCGCCGGTCTCAGCCTCGTCGATGTACGGCGAGCGCCGCACGGTGAGCCCGGAGAGGCCGGCCGTGGCCGCCACCTCCCGCACGCCCGGGACGCGCCGGATCATCGAGGCGGCGGATTCGGGCAGCACCGCGTCCTCGCCGAAGAACGACTGCCCCGGCGCCACCCGCAGCAGGTTCGTCCCGAGACGGTCGAGCTGCGCCAGCAGGTCGGCCTTCGACGAGGCCGAGATGCCCAGCACCGCCACCATCGCGGCGACGCCGATCCCCACGCCGAGCGACGACAGCGCCGCGCGCAGCCGGCGCGTGCGCAGCCCGAGCGCCCCGGTGCGCAGGACGTCCGCCGGCGCAAGGCGGCTCGGTGCGAGCGAAGCGCTCATGACGCCGCCCTCAGCATCGCCGTGTCGGCCTCGACGGCGCCGTCGCGCAGCTCGATCCGGCGCGGCAGCCCCGCGGCGATCTCACGCTCGTGGGTGATCATCACGATCGTCGCCCCCTCCGCGTGGAGCTCGTGCAGCAGCGCGAGGATGCCCGCGCCGGTGCGGCTGTCGAGGTTGCCGGTCGGCTCGTCGGCGAACACGATCTGCGGGCGCCCGACCAGCGCGCGCGCGATCGCGACGCGCTGCCGCTCGCCACCGGACAGCGCGGCGGGCGCGTGGCCGAGCCGGTGGCTCAGCCCGACCCGCTCGAGCGTCTCGCGCGCCGCGCGCCGGCGCTCCGCCGGCCCGGCGCCGGTGTACAAGAGCCCGGTCGCGACGTTGTCGAGCGCGCTCATGCCATCCAGTAGGAAGAATTGCTGGAACACGAAGCCGATCGCGCGCGCCCGCAGGGCGGCCAAGCCGGCCTCGCCGAGCGTGCCGGCGTCGTGCCCGGCGACCCGGACGAGTCCGGCCGAGGGACGCTCGAGCGTGCCCATGATGTGCAGCAGGGTCGACTTGCCGGAGCCCGACGGCCCTTGGACGGCGACGAACTCGCCGGCGTGCACCTCCAGCGAGACGCCCACGAGCGCCTCGACGCCGCCGGGATAGGTCTTGCGCACGTCGACCAGCTCGAGCACGGCGGTCACTCGGCGCTCACCACCCGCATGCCCTCGCGCAGGCCGGCGCCGGAGACCTCGACCCAGTCGTCGGCGTACAGCCCGGGCTCCACGTTCACGAGCCGGCGGGAGCCGCCTTCCAAGACCTCCACCGCATAGCCGCCGCCCTGCCGCGCCAGCAGCGCCTTCACCGGCACCGCGAGCACGTCCTTGCGCTGCTCGACGGCGAAGCCCACGTCGACCGGCGCCTGGTCGAGCCCGGTCCCGCGCGCGGCGGCGCCCTGCAGCTCGATCGTCACATCGATCGTGGGCTCGGCGTCCTCGCTGGCGGGCTTGTTGGCGACCTTGCCGACGTCGGTGATGCGCCCGGTCGCCGTGCGCCCGGTCGGGAGGTCGACCGTCACCCGCTCGCCCTCGCGGGCGATCCGCTGGCGGCGGGCGTCGAGCGCCACGGTGACGCGCCGCTCGGTCCCCGACACGGCGTAGAGCGGGCGGCCGGCGGCGACCTGGTCGCCCACCGCCGCCTTCGCCTCGCCGACGCGGGTGGCGCCGGGCCGGAACACGACCTCGCCGCGCGACAGCGTGCCGTCGGCGGTCAGGTCGCGGGCCCGCTGGAAGCGCTTGACGGCGGCCGTCGTCGCCCAGTCCCAGTGGTCGTCGATGTCCATGTCGTGGTCGGCGTCGTGCCCGAGCGCGCGCAGGTTGCGCTCGAGCTGGCGCACGTCCTCGCCGTCCGCCATGCCGGGCGCGAAGTCGCGCCACGCGGGCAGCTCGCCGTAGAGCAGGAACGCGGCCGGCTCGTCGTCGACGTCGTACAGCGAGTGCCCGCGCGTGACGACGCTGCCGGGCGCGCGCAGGCCGGTGAGGATGCCCGTGGCGGCGCCGGCGGACAGCGTGGCCGCGTCGGCGTAGCCGAGCGTCCCGTCGACGCTGTCCCGATCCACGAGGTCGCGCCGTTCGACGGTCGCGGTGGCCCCGGGAGCGGCCGCCGCGCGCGCCGGCCGCGGATGGCCGCCGCCGAGCGCCAGCGCCCCCGCCGCCACCAGCCCCGCGGCGGCCGCGGCGCCGGCAGCGAAGCGCGCGCGTCTCATCCTCCGCCTCCCTTCGCGCCGAACATGCCGCCGCCGCACGCCTTCTGGGCCGCGCGGAACTTCTCGGAGTCGGGGTCGACGCCGTTCTCGCCCATCCGCACCGTGGCGCCGCCGTTCTCGTCGAACTGCGGATCGGGCATGTTGATGCCGTGCTCGCGCATGCAGCGGGCGTTCGCCAGCGCCTCTTTCTTGAACTTCTCCTTGTCCGCCTCCGAGATCTCGGGCGGCTTGATCGCGTCCTGGAAGTGTTGGCACGCTCGCTGCGCGGCGCGCATGGTGTCGGGATCGGCGCCGCGGGACCTCTGCACCACGCGGCCGCCCTCGCCGAACTGCGGATCGGGCATGTCGACGCCGTGCTCGCGCATGCAGCCGGCGAAGTCGAGCATCGCCTTGCGGGTCTTGGCGTCGGGGCCGCGCCCGGCGCCCGGCCCCCCGCTACGGGCCGGCTTGGGGTCCTCGCCGCCGCAGGCGACGAGCGCCGCGGCGAGCGCGGCGAGGATGAGAAGACGTGCTGTCATAGCGGGCATTCACCCGGCCGGCGGTGAGAGCGCCTTCAGCCGTACTTAGGGATTTGCTGAGAGGCGCATCCGCAGCAGCGCGCCGCCGCCGTCGGCGGCCTCGGCGGACACCGTCCCGCCATGTCCCTCCGCCACCTGGCGGACGATCGCGAGCCCGAGTCCCGAGCCGGGACGGCCGCGCGCCTCGGTGGCGCGGAAGAAGCGGTCGAACACGAGCGGGCAGTCGGCCGGCGCGATGCCCGGCCCGTGGTCGCGCACGGTCAGCTCGCCGCGGCGCAGGCGCACCTCCACGGCGCCGCCCGGCGGGCTCCACTTGGCGGCGTTGTCGAGCAGGTTGGCGACCGCACGGTCCAGCCGCGGGGCTACGCCTTCGACGATCGTCGGCTCGAGCTCGGTCTCGAAGCGCACGCCGGGCGCGTGCCGGCGCGCGCGCTCGACGGCCGCCGCCACCAGCTCGTCGAGGCGCACGTCCTCGCGCGCCGGCGCGTCCGGCTCCTCGTCGCGAGCCAGCTCGACGAGATCGCCGACCAGCTCCGTCAGCTCCTCGAGCTGGGCGACCAGATCGGCGCGAATGCGCCCGCGGTCGTCCTCGGACAGCCGGTCTCCGCGCGCGAGCACCTCAAGGTTCGTGCGCAGCGAGGTCAGCGGCGTGCGCAGCTCGTGCGAGGCGTCGGCGACGAGCTGGCGCTGCGCGCGCTGGGAGCGCTGGAGCGCCTCCAGCATCGAGTTGAAGGTGGCCGCGAGCCGCGAGACCTCGTCCTCGCCCTCGGCGGCGATCCGGCGCGACAGGTCGTTTGTGCTGGCGACGTGCTCGGCGGTCGCCGTGAGCTCGGTGACGGGGCGAACGACCGCGCGCGTGGCGAGCCGCGCGAGCACGAACGCGAGCGCGACCCCGCCGAGGGCGAGCGCGCCGAGCGCCCAGCGCAGCTTGAGCAGGGCGTCGTCGACTTCGGTCAGCGAGCGGGCGGCCTGGAACGCGAGGCCGGGCGCCGCCCGAGCGGTGTACACGCGCACGTGCACGCCGTTCACCCGGCGGTCGGCGAAGAACGGCGCGCGCTTGCCGGTGGCGACTGCGGCCAGCTCCGATCGCGGCGTCAGAGGGGTCGAGCCGGATTTGCCGATCACGTCACCCTCGCGCGAGATCAGCTGGGTGAACACGGGCGGCGCCACCAGGAGCCCGACGCCGCCGCCGGTGGTGGGCGGCGGCGCGGCCTGCGTCCCGAACGTCACGCTGCGCGGGATCTGGTCTCGCAGCGCCGCGTCGATCTGGCCGCGCAGCGTGTCGCGCACCACGACGTACGCGACCACCGAGCCGAGCGCAACCGCCACCGCCACGGCGGCGGCGCAGGCGAGCGCGAGGCGGCGGCGGAACGTCATGGCTCGCGCAGGACGTAGCCGACGCCGCGCACGGTGTGCAGCAGGCGCGGCTCGCCCGCCGCCTCGAGCTTGCGGCGCAGGTAGCCCACGTAGACCTCCAGCGAGTTCGACGTCGGCCCGAAGTCGTAGCCCCACACATGCATGAAGATCTGCCCGCGCGTGAGCACCTGGCGCGGATGGCGCAGGAACAGCTCGAGCAGGAGGAACTCGGTGCGGGTCAGCTCGACCGGCCGGTCGCCGCGGGTGACGGTGTGGCCGCCGAGGTCGAGCGTGACGTCGGCGTGGCGGAGCACCTCGCCGGCCGCCCCGTCGCGGCGGCGCAGGAGCGCACGCAGGCGCGCGGTCAGCTCCTCCAGCGCGAACGGCTTGACGAGATAGTCGTCGGCGCCCGCGTCGAGCCCGCGCACGCGGTCCGGCACGGCGTCGCGGGCGGTGAGCACGAGCACCGGCGTGCGGTCGCCGGCGGCGCGCAGGCGCCGGCACACCTCGAGCCCGTCGACCTCCGGCATGAGGACGTCCAGCACCATCGCGTCCGGCGGCGCCTGGGCGAGCGCGTCGAGCGCCTCGCGCCCGTTCGCCGCCAGCTCCACCCGGTAGCCCTCGAGCCGCAGCGCCCGCTCCAGCGCGTCGCGCACCGAGGGTTCGTCGTCGACTACGAGGATGCGCACGCAGCCGATGCTGCGCGCCGAAGGTGAGAGAACGCTAAGAGCGGCGGCTGTGGTTCCGGCCGTGGGTACGCGTGCTGTCCAGGTGGTCGCTGGCGCCGCGTGGCAAGGACGCAGACCCGCAGGAATCCCTCTGGGATTTCAAGTGGTCGAGGACGCCGCCAGGCGGTGATCAGCGGCCGCCTGGGCAGTGCGCGGGCCCGCGGGCCGGGACCACTAAAGCCACGGATCGAGCGGCAGCCGGCCCGGATAGCCGGTCTCCGCGGCGTGCCAGTGGCCGACGGAGGGCTCGTCGACCTGCCAGCAGAGGTAGACCTCGCGGCCGTCGCGCAGCGCGGGGAAGTCGATCAGCCCGGCCTCGAGGTCGCGCACGAGCAGATCGAGCTCCTCGAGCTTCTCGAACCCCAGCGACGCGGCCACCGCGGCCTCGGCGCGCGTGCGCCCCGGCCACGCGCCGCCCACAACCTCCGACAGCGCCGCAAACCCGCTGTCGAACCCCTCCTGCTGCAGCGTGCGCTTGGCTTCCTGCAGGCGCCGGACGGTGCCGCGGACGATCGGGATCACGTCATTCGCCTCGTCGGCGGTGTAGTGGCGGTGGTGAAGCATCGGTGATCCGGTCATACCCGGATTCGGGCACCTCAGACGTGCCCGGGGGCAGACCCCACCGATCGTCTAGTGCGGCCGGAGGCGCATGGTCGCGAGCCGGCCGAAGCGATGGCGCGGCGCCGCGCCGGCGCGCGCGATCTGGGCCGCGCGTAGGCGCAACAGCGCGGTGATCGCGCGGGTGCGCCGGAGCGGGTCCGCGACCGCGAGGCCGTCGGTCAGCGAGAGCGCGGCGACGATCTCGCCCTCCACGAGCGCGACGAGCACCTTGCCGTCCGCCGCGAGGGCGGGGAGCTCGGCGGCCGCGCGAGGGGCGCTGTCGAGCTCGGCGAGGCGTACGAGCGCCGGCGCGTCGGCCTGCCAGGCGAGCCGGATCTCGACGTCGTCGGCGGCGTCGTGTGCCGGGCGCGCGGGCGGCGCCGGCTCCGGCGCTCGAGTACGGACGACAGCGGACAGGGCGGAGGCCTGGGCGAGGGCCGGATGGAGCATCTGGAACATGAGGACTCCCGTCACCACCGTTTGCGTTTCGATGGACAGTCTACTAGCTATTACGCGTTGATGGTTACTCTTTGACCGGCTATATTCGATGGGCGGTTATGAGCGAGGCACACGACACGAACCGGCCGGCTCCCGGTGAGCTGTGGCGGGTACAGCGCCTGGTCAACACGGCGGACCTGGAGACCGGCACCGACGAGCTGGCGGACCCGGGCGCGCTCGGCGCGTGGCTGCGCGAGCACGGGCTGGCGAGCGACGAGGACGCGTTCGACGCGGCCGATGCCGAGCGCGTACGCAACTTCCGCGAGGCGGTGCGGCGCCTGCTGCTGTCGCACAATGGCGGCGAGCTCGACGCAGCGGCGGTAGCCGAGCTCGACGCCGCGGGGCGCGACGCGGCGGTCGTCGTCGGGTTCGCGCCCGACGGCAGCCCGCGGCTGGCAGCGGCGGCCGGCGGCGCCTCGGGCGTGCTCGCCCGCCTGCTTGCGATCATCGCCCGCGCCGATGCCGAGGGCACGTGGGAGCGGCTGAAGGCATGCCCGGCCGACAACTGCATGTGGGCCTTCTACGACTTCTCGCGCAACCGCTCGCGCACGTGGTGCTCGATGAGCGTGTGCGGCAACCGGGCCAAGGCGCGCACCTACCGGCGACGCTCGGCGGCGCACTGATCAGGGCAGCAGGAACTCCTGGCCCGCGACCTCGAGCACGGGCCGCTCGCCCTCGCGCGCCGCGAGCGTGATCGGCAGCCGCGGGTCCGCGGTCGCGAACTCCGCGGTGGCGACCGTGCGCCCGCCGAACGCGCGGGCCAGGGCGAGCACGGCGTCGGCGAGGTGGTGCATCGTCCCGACGGGCGCGGACAGCTCGCCGGTCTCGAGGTCGATCGAGACCGCCGACGCGGGCGCCGGGCGCAGCTCCGGCAGGGCGCGCGGGGCGACCGGGACCGCCGCCGCGCCGAGCAGCAGGCAGCCCTGCTCCCCCTCGACGATCTCGACGTCGCCGCCCGCGGCGCAGTCGACCAGCACCGCGCCCGCCGCGCCCCGGTCGAGCAGCAGCATCACGCGGCGGGCGCCCGAGCGCTCCGCGAACGCGCGCGCCGTCGCCACGGCGTCGCCGTGGCGGGCGAGCGCCTGATGGACGTCCACTACGCCTCCATCGCGTCCGCGGCCCGGCGCGAGTCCATTACGCCCCCACGGCGTCCGCGGCCCGGCGCGCCTCCGCCTCGTGCGGGTTGTTCGCGTAGCCGCGGCGCAGGTAGCTCCACCACATCCGCAGCCGGTGGTCCTGGTCCTGCCAGACGTGGCACAGCTCGTGCGCGATGAGGCCGTCGGACGTCTGCGCCAGCGGGCGCTTGAGCAGGATCAGCGGGCCCATCTCGTAGCCGTGGAAGCGCCGGAACCACGGTGCCCGGAACAGCCACGGGACGTGCAGGATCCGCACGCGGTCGATCCGGACGGGCCGGGGGTAGAACCCGAGCCCGTCCAGTGTCGACTTCGCGCGCTGCAGCGCGGCGAACTCGGCGGCGGACCGCCGGAGCCCGAGCCGCTCACGCACCCAGCACCTCGCGGACGCGGCGCGCGCCGTCCGCGTCCAGCTCGCCGAGCAGCGGCGCCACGTAGGCCGCGTACGCCTCGCGCGCGAGCGTGGCCTCGTCCGCGGGCGCGGCGGCCTGGCGCGCGGCGGCGTGACGGGCGGCGTCGATGAACACGCCGGCGCCCAGCGGCGCGAGCTCGGCGAGCGCGAGCAGCCGCCGGACGGCGGCGGCGGCCACCGGGTCGCCGGCGGCGGCTGCATCGATCGCCTGGGCGAGCTCGGCGCCGGCCGGGGCGGGGACGTCGATGACGGCGAACCGCCGCAGGATGGCCGCCGACGCCCGCGGCGGCGTGCCGCCCCAGGTGGCGACGACCCGCCAGCCCTCGTCCGCGGCGGCCTCCTCGCCGGAGGGCAGGATCGCCGGCAGGCCGGAGAGGAACGCCGACAGGGCGCCGAGCGCGCGATCCGTCCGCGCGCGGTCGAGCTCGTCGAGGATCAGCCAGCGGCCGCGGCGGGCGGCGTCGACGACGATCCCGGGGCGGGCTGCTCCGGCTTCGTCGGCCGCGCGCCCCGCGGTGTCGCGCTCGGACCACCGGTGGGTGGCCGTCACGAGCGTGGCGCCCTGCGCGCGCCCGGCCTGGGCGGCCGCGCGGGCGATGGCGAGCGCGAGCGTCGTCTTCCCGGCGCCCGGGGCGCCGGTGAGCAGGAGGTGCTTGCCGGCGCTCAGCCCGGCCGCCGCGTTGGCGTACACGCCGGGCGGCAGCCTCAGCCCGGCGCGCTCGGCGGCCGAGCGGATCGCGACCGGATCGAGGAACGCGCCCGCGGCGGGGCGCAGGTCGGCCGGCGCGGGGCGGGGCGCGACGTAGACGTCGCCGGCCGCCGCCGCTGACGAGGCGGGGGGCGCGGCGCCGGCGACCGGCGAGGCCCCGGGCGCGGCGACGGGCGCTGCGCCCGCGGCTCCCGGCGCGGCCGCGGGCGCTCCCGCGGCGGCCTGCGCGGCGGCGGCCGCTGCCGCGGCGGCGCCGGGAGCCGCGGCCTGCGCGGCCTGCCCGCCGACGTCGCGTAGGACGTCGCGCGTCGAGATCACGGTGGGCGTGTCGGCCGGCCCGGCGGCCGGAGGCTCGGCGGAAGGCTGGGACCGCGGCACCACCGGCGGGCGGGGGATCGCGCGCGTGGCCTCGTCCGGCCCGGCCTTCTCCCACACATCGGCCGGCGGCACCGGGGGT
>JBIOTP010000183.1:0-9379 GCA_044865965.1 Solirubrobacteraceae bacterium | reverse complement strand
GCCCGAGCGCGCGACCGCGTGGGCGCGGCATCTCGCCGAGCTCGAGCTCGGCGTGGAGCTGCCCGCGGCGCCGCCGGCGCCGCGGCCGCGGCCCGAGTCCAAGCCGCACGAGACGACGATCGAGATCCGCGCGCGGGACCTCGACCCGCACGGCCGGGTCGACGCCGCGGTGCTCGTCACGTACCTGGAGGAGGCGCGCGACGCTTGGCTCCAGGCGCGGCTGGCGACTTTGGCGGAGCCGCCCGACATCACCGTCGCGCACGTCGCCGTCGGCTTCCTGCGTCCGCTGCGGCGCGAGGACGCGCCGGTCGTCGTCTCGTGCGCGCTCGACGCGGTCGGCCGCGCGAGCCTGCGAACCCGCGAGACGATCGCCACCACCGGGGGAACGGTCGCCGTGGAAGCCGCGACGACGCTCGAGCTGCCCGCCTCCGGCAACGGACGTCCGCGCGCGCTGACGCGCGCCGAGCGCGAGGCGCTCTCGGGATGAGGCCGGGCGCGCGCTGACGCCATCAGGGCGCGCGGCCGTGTCGCGATGACGCGCGCGGCGGTGTCGCGATGACGCGCGCGGCCTCGCCGGGCTCGCCGGCGCGGCGCGCCGTCAGTCCGCTCGCGCGGCGTCGACGCCGAGGTCGGCGCTGACCGCGGCCCAGATCTCCTCGCGCGCGCGCGCGACCGGCATCGCGGGGTCCTCGGACAGCGCGCGGATGCCGTAGCCGTCGATCAGCGCCAGCACGCGGTCGGCGGCGCGGGCGGGGTCGGGCGCGGTCAACTCGCCGCTGGCGGCGCCCTCGGCGATCGCCTCCGCGAACCACTGGTGCATGCGCTCGTACAGACGCGCCGCGGTGCCGCGCAGCTCGGGGCGGCGCGCGGCGTGTAGCCACAGCTCGACCCACAGCAGCCAGCCCTCGCGCAGCGGGGGCGTGACGGGCAGGCACTGGTCGATCATCGCCATGAGCCGGCGCGAGGCCGGCGCCGGCTCGTCGTCGGCGAGGCTGATGCGGGCGTCGCCGGCGAGCTCGTAGGAGTGCTCCAGCGCCTCGGCCAGCAGCGCGTCGCGGGAGGCGAAGTGGTAGTGCAGCAGCGACGCCGAGACGCCCGCCTCCATCGCGATCCGCGCGATCCGCACGTCGTGGATCCCCTCGCGCGCGATCAAATGCACGGCGGCGTCGAGGATCCGCCGGCGCGCGCTCCCCCGCGCGGCCGCCCGCGGCCCGTCGCGCTGTCCGCTGCTCGCCTCGACGGCCCGAACGCTGCCAGATGCCGACGCGCCCGGCAACCGTCGCGGCAGCCTAGGGGAGAGGTTCGGGGGCGATCCCGATGCAGCGTCGCCGCCGCCGGATGCTGGCCGCATGCGAAACGACATCGCCGTTGAGAGCCCGCCCGGACGCCGCGTCGATCGCCGCGATGCGCTTCGTCGCGGACTGGACCGGCCGCAGCGTCGGGCCCTCCACGGGCACGAACGTCTGGGGCGCGCTCCGGCTCGTCGCCGGCATGCGCGCGGCCGGCCGGCGCGGCAGCGTCGTCACGCTGATCTGCGACGGCGGCGAGCGGTACGCGGAGACGGGCCACGACGACATCGCGCCGTATGCCGAGGCTCTGGACCGCTGCATGGCGACCGGCGCCTGGGTGGAGCCGCCGACCCCTCACTGCCCGACGTTCGTCGGTCCCACTGCGCCCAGCCCGCCCGCGCCGCTGGACCCGAACCCCCAGCGCCGATAGTCTCGCGCCGGGGCCAGGCAAACCAGATGACGGTCGGGCTTCCCGAGGACATCGCCGAACCGGTCGTAGGCCGCCGCCGCGAGCTGCGGCTTCTGCTCAGTGCACTCGAATGCGGCAAGGCGGTGCTGCTGATCGGCCTGCCGGGTGTCTCGAAGACCACGATGGTGCGGGCGCTCGCGCACCACCTGGGCGACGAGCCGGACCGCTTCGTCGACGTGACCGGCGACGAGCAGCTCACCGGCCACGCGCTGGTGGGCACGTTCGACCCGCCGATGGTGCTGAAGGAGGGCTACCGGCCCGGGCACTTCGTCTCCGGCCCGCTCGCGCGAGCGATGACCGCCGGCGGGATTCTTTATCTGGAGGAGATGAACCGTGCGCCGTCCGGTGCGTTGAACGTGTTGATGACCGCGCTGTCGGAGCGCTACCTGGAGGTCCCGCGCCTCGGCCGGATACAGGCGCGCCCCGGCTTCACGGTGATCGGCGCCGCCAACCCGCTCGACGACGTCGGCACGATGCGCCTCTCAAGAGGCCTCGTGGACCGCTTCGTGACGCTGGAGCTCGACTACCAGGCGCGCGACGAGGAGCTGACCATCGTCGCCCGCCGCTGCGGCCCGGAGCGCGCCGGCTTCCACGCCTTCGCGGTCGACGTCGGGCGCGAGTCGCGCGGGCACGCCGACCTGCGCCACGGCGCCTCCGTGCGCGGCGCGATCGACTTCGTGGACCTCCTGAGCGCCTGGGACCCGAGCGAGCTCGATCTCGACACGCTGCGCTTCCTCGGCTGCAGCGCGTACGCCGGCAAGCTGCGGGTCAAGCCGAGCGCCTCGCGGACCGCGTGCGACATCGTCCACGAGCTGATCGACCGCGTGCTGCGCCGCGACCACGGCGGGAGCGTCGAGACCCTGCTCGAGCACGCGCTCGCCGCGCCGGCCGGCCAGCCGGTCGAGACCGACGAGCAGGGCGACGCCACCCTCGCGGAGGAGGGCGAAGCGCTCGCGAGCGGCGGCGGCGACCGCCCCGCGCCGCGGCCCGAGCGCCGGCCGGACGAGATCCCCGGGCTCGCCCGGCCGGGGACCGGCCAGGAGCCGGGCGACTCGCGCTCGGTGCCGATGGTCGGCCGCGACCGCCCGTCGACCGGCTCGATCCGGCCGCGCGAGCTGACCGACCATCGCGACACCCACCTGCAGGACCCCGAGGCGGTGCTGCGGCACGCGCGCGAGCTCGTGCTACGGGTGCGCGAGGGCCTACCGAGCGCCCGCGGCGCGCACGGGACCGCGCTCGTCGCAAGGCCATGGACCGAGACGGCGCCCGGCCCGCTCTCCGTCGAGCACACGATCGACGCGTTCGTCGCCAACGGCGGCCTGCTGGAGCGCGACGACTTCCACATCGAGGCGCGCGAGCCGCTCCTGCGCCACTACGTGATCCTCGTCGACCACTCCGGCTCGATGGTGGGCCGCAAGCTCGAGCTCGGCGCCACGATGGCCGCGGCGCTCGCGCAGCTGTCGGCCGCCGGCGGCGCCGACTACGCGGTGGTCGCGTTCGACGAGGACCTCAAGGAGATCAAGCCGCTGGGCGCCGACGCGGACATCGAGGAGGTCGTGGACCGGGTGCTGCGCCTGCCGGAGGGCCGCGCGACCGACCTCGGCAAGGTCTTCCGCGCCGCCGCGGACGCGTCGGACCGCCTCCCGGAGGCGACCGACGTGATCCTCATCAGCGACTGCATGCCCACGAAGGGGACCAAGACGTTCGACGGGCTCGCGCGGCTGGCGGCGCGGATCCCGTCGCTGTACATCTGCTTCGCGGACGAGCGCAGCGCCGCGATCCACTTCTACCAGGGAGAGCGCCAGCTGGACCTCTACCAGTGGTGGGCCCAGCAATGGGTGGGGCGGGAGAGGTTGAAGGAGTTCGCCGACCTCGACGACGTCGAGGGCGTCGTCGACCTGCTGTCGGACAGCACGAATGAAGGAGGGATGGGGTGAGCAAGATTCCGATCACGCTCGACGTGAACGGGGTGCCGTATGAGCTGCTCGTCGACCCGGGGCGCTCGCTGGCCGACGTGCTCCGGGACGAGCTCGGGCTGACGGGCACCAAGCGCGCGTGCAACGAGGGCGAGTGCGCGTCGTGCGCCGTGCACCTCGACGGCGAGGTGGTGAACTCCTGCCTCGTGCTCGCCGTCCAGGCGACCGGCCAGAAGATCACGACGATCGAGGGCCTCGCCGTCAACGGCGAGCTGGACCCCGTCCAGCAGGCGTTCGCCGAGCATTTCGCGTCCCAGTGCGGCTACTGCACGCCGGGCATGATCATGACGGCGAAGGCGTTCCTGGCGACCAACCCGACGCCGACCGAGGACGAGGTGCGCCAGGCGATCCGCGGCAACCTCTGCCGCTGCACTGGCTACTCGCGGATCGTCGACGCGATCATGGCCGCGTCCGGGCAGCCGGTGCGGGTGCGCGAGTACCGGCCGTCGGAGCACAAGGTCGTCGGTCAGTCGCTGCCGCGCGCCGACTCGCGCGAGAAGGTCACCGGCAAGGCGCAGTACGCCTACGACATGCGCCTGTCCGGCATGCTGCACGGCGAGATCCTGCGGAGCCCGCACGCGAGCGCCCGGATCACGCGCATCGACACCGAGGCCGCGAAGGCGATGCCCGGCGTGCTCGCCGTCTACACGCAGGCGGACATGCCGCAGAGCCACTACGGCGCGTTCGTGCAGGACGAGACCGCGCTCGCCGACGGCGTCGTCAGATACCAGGGCGAGGGCGTCGCGGCCGTGATCGCGCTCGACGAGCCGACAGCGCTGCGCGCGATGGAGCTGATCGACGTCGACTACGAGCCGCTGCCCGGCGTATTCGACCCCGAGGCGGCGATGGAGGAGGGGGCGCCGCAGGTGCACCCGGGCGCCGAGCGCAACGTCATCGCGCACAACCGCGTGGCTGCCGGCGACATCGACGCCGGCTTCGCCGAGGCCGACCACGTCTTCGAGGACCGCTTCGTCACGAGCCGGCAGTGCCACACGTGCATGGAGCCGCACTCGATCGTGGCCGACTACGACGCGTCGGGCCGGGTCACGCTCTACATGTCGAGCCAGTCGACGTTCTTCGACCGCTTCAGCCTGATGGGCGTCCTCGGCCTGCCGGCCAACAAGATCCGCATCATCTCGCCGTTCCTGGGCGGCGGCTTCGGCTCGAAGTCCGAGACCCACTCGATCTACGTGGTGGCGATCCAGGCGTCCATGAACCTCGGCCGCCCGGTGAAGATGTTCCACTCGCGCGATGAGGAGTTCACCTCCTCGCGCACGCGCCACCCCGAGATCATCTACATGAAGACCGGCGTGAAGGCGGACGGGACGATCACCGCCCGCTCCGCGCGCGTGATCCTCGACAATGGCGCGTACACGTCATACGGCCCGGGCGTCTCGCTGACGCAGTCGATGCTGGGCGGCGCGGTCTACCGCATCCCCGCCTACCGCTACGACGGCTACACCGTCTACACGAACAACCCGTTCGGCGGCGCGTTCCGCGGCTTCGGCAGCCCGCAGTTCACGTTCGCCGCCGAGTGCCACACGGACATGATCGCCGAGCGCCTCGGCATGGACGCCGTCGAGTTCCGCATGAAGAACCTCTCGCGCCCCGGGGACGTCGCGATCTCCGGCCCGACGCTCACGAGTTGCGGCGTCGCGGAGTGCGTGGAGAAGGCGGCCGAGGCGATCGGCTGGGGCAAGGAGCTGGCGCCCGGCCACGGCATCGGCATCGCGTGCGGCACCCACTTCACCAGCGGCAAGTTCCACCCGAACGTCAACGCCGACTTCTGCGCGGCGGGCGTGAAGGTCAACGAGGACGGCTCGGTCTCGCTGATGGTCGGCGCGGTCGAGATGGGCACCGGGGCGGCCACCACCGCGACGGCGCAGATCGCCGCCGAGGAGCTGGGCGTCGACCTCGACGACGTCGACGTGGTCTGCTCGGACTCCGAGACGATCCCGGCCGACTTCGGGACCTACGGCAGCCGCGTCACGACGCTGTCGGGCAACGCGGTGCGCGACGCGTGCGCCCAGGTGCGCGAGCAGCTCTACCGCGTGGCGGCCGAGGGCTTGGAGTGCGACCCGTCCGAGCTCGAGGTGGCCGACCACACGGTGCGGGTGAAGGCTGACCCGAGCCGCTCGATGCCGCTCGCCGGCGTCGTGCAGTCGAGCCTGTTCCGCGACCGCGACGGGCGCCAGATCATGGCCCAGTCGCACTACGACGCGCCGTGCAGCCTGCCCGACCCGGAGACCGGGGTGGGCGACTTCGCGATGAGCTACAGCTTCGGCGCCCACGCCGTGGAGGTCGAGGTCGACAAGGAGACCGGTCACGTCCGCGTCGTCGACTTCGTGGCCGCCACCGACTGCGGCAACCTGATCAACCCCGCGCTGGCCGAGACGCAGGTCGAGGGCGGCGTCGCGCAGGGCATCGGCTACGGGCTGATGGAGGACCTCGTGTGCGAGGAGGGCCAGGTGATGAATCCGCGCTTCTCCACGTACCGGATCCCGACCGCGACCGAGATGCCGCCGATCCGCTCGCTGTGGGTGGAGACCGACGACCCGCGCGGCCCGTACGGCGCCAAGGGCCTCGGGGAGATGGGGCTCGTGCCGACGGCGGCGGCGATCGCCAACGCCGTCTACAACGCCACCGGCGCGCGCGTGCCGCGGATCCCGCTGACGCCGGAGCGCGTCTTGAGCACGCTGGACGCGGACGGAGGGGGTGAGTGATGCGCTACGTCGAACCTTCCAGCGTGGACGAGGCGCTCGACCTGCTGGCCGAGCACGGCGACATCGCGAAGGTGATCGCGGGCGGCCAGTCGCTGCTGATCCTCATGCGCGAGCGGCTGGTCGACCCCGAGGTCCTGATCGGCCTCCAGGGCATCCCCGGCCTGCGTGCGCTGCAGACCAACGGCGAGGCGACGATCGGCGCGATGGTGCGCCACGTCGACGTCGAGCGCGACGCCGGGCTGGGGCGCGGCTGGCCGCTCGTGGCGGCGGCCGAGGCCGCGGTGGCGACGATCCAGGTGCGCAACCGCGGCACGCTGTGCGGCAGCGTCGCGCACGCGTTCCCGACCGCCGACCCGCCGGGGGCGCTCGTCGCCTCCGACGCGCGCGTGCGGCTTCAGAGCAAGCCGCGCGGCGAGCGCGAGGTGGCGGCCGAGGACTTCTTCCTCGGCCTGCTGGAGACCGCCGCCGAGCCGGACGAGCTGGTCACCGCCGTGCGCGTGCCGGCCCAGCCGGCGGGGGCGCGGACCGCATACCTGCGGTTCTCGATCCGCCCGCTGGACTTCGCGATCGTCGGCGTCGCGGTGCGCGTGTCGCTGGGCGACGACGGGTCGATCACCGAGGCCCGCATCGGCCTCAACGGCGCGGCCAACCGGTGCCTGCGGGCGACCGAGGCGGAGGGGGTGCTGGCCGGGCAGGCGCCCTCCGACGAGCTGCTGCGCGCGGCCGGGGAGGCGGCGGCCCGGCAGTCTGAGCCGCTCGCCGACGTCGACGGCAACGAGGACTACAAGCGACGGGTGGTCGGCGTGTACACGCGCCGGGCGCTGGAACGGGCGCTTGCATGATGCACGCGGTCGACTTCAACGCCGACCTCGGCGAGAGCTTCGGGCTCTGGGCCCGCGGCGCCGACGACGCGTTGATGCGGGTCATCTCCTCCGCGAACGTCGCGTGCGGGTTC
The DNA here is from genome assembly GCA_044865965.1 of Solirubrobacteraceae bacterium. Taxonomy (GTDB): domain Bacteria; phylum Actinomycetota; class Thermoleophilia; order Solirubrobacterales; family Solirubrobacteraceae; genus Solirubrobacter. The sequence continues at coordinate 1,967 of JBIOTP010000183.1, read as the reverse complement.
CACGCCGGCGATCCGGGGGCGATGCGGCGGGCGGTCGCAAGCGCCCGCCAGGAGGGCGTCGCGATCGGCGCCCACCCGGGCTTCCCCGACCTGCTCGGCTTCGGGCGCCGCAACCTCGGCGCGGCGCCCGACGAGGTCCGCGACTACGTGCTCTACCAAATCGGCGCGCTGGACGCGTTCGTACGCGCGTTCGGCGCGCGCCTGCACCACGTCAAGCCGCACGGCGCGCTGTACATGCAGGCGCTCGACGACGGCGCGCTGGCGCGGGCGATCGCCGAGGCGGTCGCGGAGCTCGACGAGAGGCTCCCGATCTACACACTGGCCGGCAGCGAGATGTTCGGCGCCGCCGAGGCGGCCGGCCTGCGGGCCGTGCCGGAGTTCTTCGCCGACCGTCCGCTGCGCGCGGACGGCTCGGTGGTGATGTTCGGCTGGCAGCCGCTGTTCGAGCCGACGCCGGACGCGGTGGCCGAGCGCGTGCGCAGCCTCGTCGAGACCGGCGCCGTGGCGACGCTCGACGGGCCCGCCGTCGAGGTGACGGCGAGCACGATCTGCGTCCATTCCGACACGCCGCGGGCGGATGAGCTCGGCGCCGCGGTGCGCAAGGCCGTGGAGACGGCCGGCGCGACGATCACCAGCGAGCTCGCTGAGCGGGGGAAGGCGGAGGTGCGCTGAACGGGCGTCTGGGAGGCGCCGGCATCGAAGGAGGGTGAGAGATGGCAGCAGTTGATTCACCGGTGCAGGAGGCGCCGAAGCCGTTCGAGCCGCAGGCCGGCGTCGGGCTGCCGCTCGCGATCGCCGCGTTCGGATTCTCGGTACTGATGCTCGGGATGGCGAGCGCGCGGTGGTTCACGCCCGATGCGGTCGCCATCTTCGTGCCGGTGGCGCTCGGTACGGGCGCGCTCGGGCTGCTGCTCGGCGGTATCGCGGAGTACCGCGCCAACAGTGTGTTCGGCGGCACGTTCTGCCTGCTGTACGCGTGCTTCCTGGTCAGCACCGGGCTGATCCTGCGCTACTGGGCGCCGATAATCAGCGACGCCGCCGGCGCGGGCGGGTTCGGCGACGCATTCGGCACGTGGCTGCTGCTGTGGTGCGCGTTCACCGTCATGCTCAGCTGGGGCGCCTACTACATCAACATGCCGGCATTCCTGGCCTTCACGCTGCTCGCGCTCGCGTACCTGCTGCTCGGGTTCGCGAACATCGTCGGCCCGGACGACCCGGCCGACCTCCTCACGCGGCTCGGCGGCTATGTCCTGATCGCCGACGGGCTCGTGGCGTGGTACCTCGCCTGGGCGCTGGCCGTCAACGAGCTGATCGGCAACCGGCTGCCGCTGTGGGGCTACCCCTACGCGCGGGAGGAGGTGCCGGCGACGGTCTCCCCGCCGTCGAACGTCATCCCCGCGTAGGCACGTTCCCGCCCGGGGCGCCGCCACGGCGGCGCCCCGAAAGGCTGCCCGAACGGCTCTTGCCCGCGGCGCGCGAGGGCCCGGATGATGGGCTCGATGACGACCCGGGCGACCGCCGCGCGGCGCAGGCGCGCCAAGTAGGAGGCCGAGCGGGACGGCGACGGTCGCCGAGCTCGACGAGGCGCTGGACGCCTGGTTCGTCGACGAGGACGCGGTCATCGACATCCTCCGGCGCCTCGGGCCGGGCGACAAGTCGCGCGTGGCCGCGGGCGGCTACGCCACGTCGCTGGCGACGATCACCGTGGCGGGCGGCGAGGAGGCCCACACCGTCGGCGTCCCCGCCTCGCAGACCCATGCCGTCGCCCCGTTCGCGGCGTCTCAGGCCGCCCTGCTCGAGCTCGCGCACGAGCTCTCGGACGGCGCGGTGCTCGAAGAGGGCCGTTAAGCCGCGGGCAGGGCGTCGTATCGTTGTGCCATGGCCGCGTTCGACGGCACCCTCGAGGCGGGACGCGGCGGGGGCGCGTTCGTCGAGATCCCGGCCGGCGCGCTCGCGGCGCTCGGCGG
>JBIOTP010000182.1:0-13099 GCA_044865965.1 Solirubrobacteraceae bacterium | reverse complement strand
CGCCGGCGCCGGCTGACGCCGCACGGTGACCCGGGAGTGTGCCGGGGCACATAACCGGTCGCCGGGTGGTGTCAGGCGGTGATCGGCGGCCGCCGGAACCGTGCGTACTTACGAATGCCGGTACTAGCGAACGGGTGTTCGACGGAGACGTCCGCCCGCCGCATAGAATCCGAGGCGGCCTTATGTCCTCTCGGCAGAACTCCATCGTCGTCACCGGCGCCCGCGAGCACAACCTCAAGGACGTCACCGTCGAGCTGCCGCGCGATTCGCTGGTGGTGATCACCGGGCTGTCCGGCTCCGGCAAGTCCTCGCTGGCGTTCGACACGATCTACGCCGAGGGCCAGCGCCGCTACGTCGAGTCGCTGTCGGCCTACGCCCGCCAGTTCCTGGGCCAGATGGACAAGCCCGACGTGGACTCGATAGAGGGGCTCTCGCCGGCGATCTCGATCGACCAGAAGACCACGTCGCGCAACCCGCGGTCCACGGTCGGCACGGTCACCGAGATCTACGACTACCTGCGCCTGCTGTGGGCGCGGATCGGCAAGCCGCACTGCTTCAACTGCGGGCGGCCGATCGCCGCCCAGGCGGCCGAGCAGATCATCGACCAGATCATGGGCCTCGAGGAGGGGACGCGGTTCATGGTCATGGCGCCGATCGTCCGCGGTCGCAAGGGCGAGTACGGCCGCCAGATGCAGGAGCTGCGGGCCGAGGGCTTCACGCGCGTGAAGGTGGACGGCGAGCTGCGGATGCTCGAGGAGGACATCGTCCTCGACAAGAAGTACAAGCACGACATCTCCGTCGTCGTCGACCGGCTCGTGATGCGGCGCGACCTCCGCAAGCGGCTCGCGGACTCGGTGGAGACCGCGGTCGCGCTCGCCGACGGCATGGTCCAGGTGGAGACGGTGCCGCGCGACGCCGAGCCGGAGATCCTCACCTACTCGGAGCGCTTCGCCTGCCTCTACTGCGGCATCTCGATGCCGGAGCTCGAGCCCCGCTCGTTCTCCTTCAACGCGCCCCACGGCGCCTGCCCGCGCTGCACGGGGCTGGGCTCGCAGATGGAGATCGACCCCGAGCTGGTGGTGCCCGACCCGTCGCTGTCGCTCAACGAGGGCGCGATCCTGCCGTGGTCGAGCGGGGCGACGGGCTACTACGAGCAGATCACGCAGGCGATCGCCGACCGCTACGAGGTCGACATGGACGCGCCGTGGTCGGACCTCCCGGAGGAGCAGCGCGACCTGTTCCTGTACGGCACGAACGGCGACAAGCTGTACGTCTCCTACCGCAACCGGATGGGGCGCAAGCGCTCCTACATGACGACGTTCGAGGGGATCGTCCCGAACCTCGAGCGCCGTTATAAGGAGACCGACTCGGACTTCTCGCGCGAGAAGATCGAGGAGTACATGTCGGTGCGGCCGTGCCCGGAGTGCAAGGGCGCGCGGCTGCGGCCGGAATCGCGCGCGGTGAAGGTCGGGGAGATCCCGATCCACGAGTTCTGTGCGATGAGCGCGCGGCGGGCGCTGGAGTGGCTGGCCGAGCTGGAGCTGTCCGCTCAGGATCGCGCGATCGCCCGCCTGATCCTGCGCGAGATAGACGAGCGGCTGCGCTTCCTGGACAACGTCGGCGTCGGCTACCTGTCAATGGATCGGGCGGCGGCGACGCTGTCGGGCGGCGAGGCGCAGCGGATCCGGCTCGCGACGCAGATCGGCTCGTCGCTGGTCGGCGTCCTCTACATCCTCGACGAGCCGTCGATCGGCCTGCACCAGCGCGACAACGCGCGGCTGATCGCGACGCTGGAGCGCCTGCGCGACCTCGGCAACACGGTCCTGGTGGTGGAGCACGACGAGGGCACGATGCGCGCCGCCGACTACCTGGTCGACATGGGCCCGGGCGCCGGCGAGCACGGCGGCCACGTCGTCGCCAAGGGCACCGCGGAGGACGTCATGGAGGTGCCGGAGTCGCTCACCGGCCAGTTCCTGTCCCGCGTGCGGGCGATCGCGACCCCGGCCGCGCGCCGCAAGCCGAGCGCGCACGTCGAGATCCAGGGCGCCGCGCAGCACAACCTGCGCGAGGTCGACGTGAAGGTGCCGCTCGGCGTGTTCTGCTGCGTCACCGGCGTCTCCGGGTCGGGCAAGTCCACGCTGGTCAACGAGGTGCTCTACAAGGCGGTCGCCAACCGGCTGCACCGCGCGAAGCTGCGGCCCGGCACGCACAAGCGCATCCGCGGCCTGGAGCACCTCGACAAGATCATCAGCGTCGACCAGTCGCCGATCGGCCGCACCCCGCGCTCGAACCCGGCGACGTACATCGGGCTGTTCGACCAGATCCGCGAGCTCTTCTCGAAGACGCAGGAGGCGCGCGCCCGCGGCTACAAGCCCGGCCGGTTCTCGTTCAACGTCAAGGGCGGCCGCTGCGAGGTGTGCCGCGGCGACGGGCAGATCAAGATCGAGATGCACTTCCTGCCCGACGTCTACGTGCCGTGCGAGCAGTGCCACGGCAAGCGCTACAACCGCGAGACGCTCGACATCCGCTTCAAGGGCAAGACGATCGCCGAGGTGCTCGACATGCCGGTCGAGGAGGCGCTGCACTTCTTCGCCCACATCCCGAAGATCCGCCGCCGGCTGCAGACGCTGCACGACGTGGGGCTCGACTACATGCGCCTCGGCCAGCCGGCCACGACGCTGTCCGGCGGCGAGGCGCAGCGCGTCAAGCTCGCCAGCGAGCTGGCCAAGGTGGCGACGGGCCGGACGCTCTACATCCTCGACGAGCCGACCACCGGCCTGCACTTCGCCGACATCGAGAAGCTGCTCGAGGTGCTGCAGGCGCTCGTCGAGCAGGGCAACTCCGTCGTCGTGATCGAGCACAACCTCGACGTGATCAAGACCGCCGACCGGATCATCGACATGGGGCCGGAGGGCGGCGAGGAGGGCGGCACGCTGATGGCCTACGGCACGCCCGAGCAGGTCGCCGCCGTCGAGGCGTCCTACACCGGCCGCTTCCTGCGCAACCTCGCCGAGTCGCGGGCCGCGCCGCCGAAGCGGCGCGCCCGCCGGAAGGTCGCGGCGGCGGCCTGAGACACTGACGTTCCCCGACCTAGGAGGAGCGCCATGCCCCAGCCCGGATTCCGGCTCGGCATCTACGTCTTCAAGGACGCGGAGATCGTGGACTTCGCGGCTCCGTACGGCGTGTTCTCGGTCGCCCGGCGCTTCGACCCGGAGCTCGAGGCGTTCTTCGTCGCCGAGGCCCTGCGTCCGGTGCAGGCCCAGGCGGGGTTCACCGTGCTGCCGAACTACGCCTTCAACGACCGCCCCGCGATGGACGCGTTCCTGATCCCCGGCGGGTTCGGGACGCGTCAGGAGATCAACAACGCGCGCCTGCACGAGTACGTCGCCTCGCTGCCGGAGTCCTGCCTGCTCACCAGCGTGTGCACCGGCTCGTGGATCTACGGCCGCATGGGGCTGCTGGACGGGCTGCCGGCGACGAACCGGAAGGAGCCGGACCGCGTCGAGTCCGGGGCGGCCGGCAAGGTGCCGATCGACCGCCTGGCGGAGATCGCCCCCGCGTGCCGGATCAGCCGCGCGCGCGTCGTGGACGCCGGGAGGATCGTCACGGCCGGCGGGATCACCTCCGGGATGGAGATGGGCTTCCACCTGCTGCGGCGCGCGGGCTACGACGAGGAGCTGATCTCCGAGGTCGCGCGGGTGATGGAGTACTCGGCCGCCTACGAGCTCTACCGCGGCGATCGCGAGGACGCCGCCGCCGCGGTGCCGACTTAGTGGCCCACTTAGCCCCCGCGAGGGGGTCAGACCCCATGGGCGGGAACCCAACGGGGTCTGACCCCTTTTAGGTTCAACCGCCCGGCGAACCGGGTCAGACCCCACGGGCGATCGGCGCCCAACTGAAACGGGTCAGGTTGCGCGGGCGCGTGCGCTCGCCAGCAGGGCGGCCTCGGCCGCGGCGATCGCCGCGCGCTTCGTCTCTGCCCAGCGGCGGTGGCCCTCGACCGCGGCCGCGCAGTCGCGCAGCATCACGGCCATCGGCGCGGCGGCGGCGCCGCCCGGCACGGTGCGGGTGGCGAGCGCCGCGACGGGGTCGAGCGCCTCGCGCACCAGTGCCGGGTCGACCTCGAGCTCGTGGCCGAGGACCTCGCGCGCGGCGCGGTCCAGCAGCGCGGCGTCGAGCGCGTCCGGCCCGCGCTCGGCGTCGGTCGCCAGGGCGACGGCCCGGCTCACGACGCGGTAGGCAGAGCGGTAGTCGAGCTCCGCGGCGCGGCTGATCGCCTCGGCGAGGTCGGTCGCCTGCGCGAAGCTGCCGCGCAGCGCCCGCTCGGCGGCGGCCGCGTCGACGGTGACGCTCGCGGCCGTGGCGGCGGCCAGCCGCAGCAGGCGCGCGGCCATGTCGACCGCGCCGCACACCTCGCCGTAGGCGTAGAGGAGATTGTCGGTGCGCCCGGACGGGGTGCGCTGAGTCGCCAGCACGCCGGTCGCGCGCCCGAGCAGCGTGCCGGCGCCGCCGCGCAGGACGACCAGCGCGTACGGGTTGCGCTTCTGCGGCATCAGCGCGCTGGCGCGGCACAGCTCGTCGCCGATCCGCATCAGCTCGAAGCCGTCGCTCGTGTAGATCTCCAGGTCCTCCGCGAAGCGGCTCGCGCCGATCGCGGCGATCGCGGCATGCGAGACGAGATCGGCGAGGCCGTCGGTCTGCCACATCGCGTCGCGCGTGTGGGCGATCGTGCCGCCGAACCCGAGCAGCGCGGCGATCCGGTCGCGCTCGAGCGGGTAGCGCGAGCCGTTGACGCCGCCGGCCCCACCCGGGCTGCGGTCGACCTCCACGAAGTCGCCGCGCAGGCGCTCCGCGTCGCGCAGGGCGGGATACGCGAACGAGAGCACCCAGTGGCCCACGGTCGTCGGCTGCGCGGCCTGCAGGTAGGTGTAGTCGGGCATCGGCGTCGCCCGTTCTCGCGCGGCCAGCTCGACGAGCGCGCCGGCGAAGCGGGTCACGGCCTCCGCGAGCTCCAGCACGCGGTCGCGCAGCGCGAGCCGGAACGCGATCCGCCCCGCCTCGCGGCGGGGGCGGCCGGCGCTGAGCCACCCGCTCGGGGCGCCGATGCGCTCCTCCAGCACGCGCTCGCGAAGGTTGACCAGGTCCCCGTAACGCGCGTCGAGGTGCAGGTCGGCCGCGTCCTCGTCGAGCAGCTCCAGCAAGGCGCTGAGCAGGCGCCGCGTCTCGCCGTCGGGGATCGCGCCCTGCTCGTCGAGCGCGATCACGTGCGCGAGGTCGGCGAGCCCCAGCCCGCGGTGCAGCAGCGGCGCGTCGTCGAGCTCCAGCCGGTAGCCGGCCTCGACCAGCTCCGGCGCCGGCCCGCCGCGCACGCGCCCGGTGGCGCCGAGGTAGCCGTGCGGCGGCGCGGTCATGCGCGGCTCCGGGCCCGCACCCCGCCCATGTCGTCGTGCGGCGAGGCGGTCATGCGCGGCTCCTGGCGCGGTCGAGGACGGCGTCGATGATCGCGTCGATCCCGCCCAGGGCGGCCTCCGGCGCGAGCAGGGCGTCGAGCTGCTCGTCCGCGAGCTCGATCTCCGGGTCGGCGGCGAGCGCGGCGCGCAGGCTCAGCCCGTCGGCGAGGCCGCGCTCGGCCGCGCGCCGGACCAGCTCGTCGGCGCGCCGCCGGCCCATCCGCTCCACGAGCGCGAGCATCACCGGCTCGGCCAGCACGTAGCCCCGCTGCGCGTCGACGTTGCTGCGCATCCGCCCGGCGTCGACCTGCAGCCCGCCGATCAGCTCCGCAGCGATCGCGAGCGCCGTCGCCGCCGCGGCGGACGCCTCGGGCACGACGGCCCACTCGGCCTTCCATGCCGCGCCGTCGCGCTCGTGCTCGCCGATCACTCCCTCGAGCGCCAGGCCGGCCGCAGCGCGGACGATCCGGGCGAGCGTGGTGAGGTGCTCGGAGCGTCCGGGGTTGCGCTTCTGCGGCATCGCGATGCTGCCGATCGAGCCCGCTCGCACGGGCTCGGCGAGCTCGCCGATCTCGGGGCGCTGGAGGTTGTAGATCTCGTTGCCGATCTTGGCGAGCGTGCCCGTGATCTGGGCGAGCAGCGTGACGAACTCGGCGATCCGGTCCCGCGCGTTCGTCCATGGCGCGTCCGGCTCGCCGAGGCCGAGGCGCTGCACGAATCGCCGCTGCAGCTCGAGCCCGTCGGGCCCGAACGCCGACATGCTGCCGACGCCGCCGGCGAGCTGGCCGACCGCGAGGCGCGGCTCGGCCTGATCGAGGCGATCGAGGTGGCGGCGCGCCTCCGCCGCCCACAGCGCGGCCTTGAGCCCGAACGTGATCGGCAGCCCGGGCTGCCCGTGCGTGCGCCCGAGCATCACGGTGCGCCGGTGCTCCGCGGTGAGCTCGAGCAGCGCGCGCTCGATCGTCGTCAGGTCGCGGCGGGCGATCGCGAGCACGCGCTGCATCACGACTCCGGTCCACGTGTCGGTCACGTCCTGCACGGTGGCGCCGTGGTAGAGCCACTCGCGGCCGTCCGGGCCGAGGCGCTCGCGGAGCACCTGGATCAGGCCCAGCGTGGAGTGCCCGGTCGCGCGCGTCCGCTCGCCGACCGCGTCGAGGTCGACCGGCTCGCTGCGGGCGGCCGCGATCTCCTCGGCCGCCCGTGCCGGGACGATCCCCATCCCGGCCTGGGCCGCGGCGAGCGCGGCGATGATCTCCAGCCAGGCCTGGGTGCGCCCGCGGTCGCCGAGCAGCGCGCGCGTCTCCTCCGTGCTCCAGAGGTGGCCGTAGATCGTTGAGTCGGCGGGGTGGATGCCGCTCATGCCGCCTCCGTGAGCATGTGCAACGCGGTGCGGACCTCCTCGAGCGTCGCTCCCCAGGGCACGACGAGCCGGTCGCGCTCGCGCTCGGGCCCGCGCTCGAGCAGGCAGCACTTCAGCAGCGTCGGGCCGTCGGACGCGCGGGCGCGGGGGCAGAAGTCGACCCGTGCGGCCGGCTCGCGGCCGTACAGCGCGGCATGGATCTCGCGCGAGCGCTCGCAGCCGACCAGCGTCCAGTCCGCGCGCGCGGGCGGGCCGGCGTCGAGGAAGTCGACGGGCGCGTCGAGGTCGAGGCCGGCGCAGCGGCACGGGAACAGGTAGCGCCCGGCTGGGTGAGCGGCCGCGAGCGCGCGCAGGTCGATCGGGTCGAGGTCGAGCTCGACCGGGGGGAGCTCCTCGTCGAAGTCCACGACCGCGCGCGCCATCTCCAGCAGCTTCGGCGGCTCCGGCGGCACCACCTCGAGCACCCGTACGTGCACGGGCGCCGGGGCGACGATGAAGTTCACGTGCTGGAAGCGCCCCGCGATCACGTACACGCTCGCGCGGCGGCCGTCGGCCAGCGCCGCGCGGGCCATCTGCGACGCGTTGCCGGTGTCGACGCCCTCGTCGGCGACGAAGGCGACCTCGTCGGGGCCCGCGAGCACGCGGGCCGCGCGCACGCCGACCAGGATCCCGTCTTCGCCCGGCTCGCGCTCGAGCTGCACGACGGCGCGCTCCTCTCCGCGCACGGCGACGATGAACTCCGTCCGCCGGTAGACGCGTCGCGATGTGAGGTGGGCGCACAGCTCGGCCGCGTCGAGCGTGGGCACGTCCTGGACGCTGACGCCCCGGTACGGCCGCGCGATGAAGTTGGCTTCCAGGCTCACGCGGCCGCTCCCATCCCCCACAGGATGGCCGCCCCGGAGCTCGCCCCCCAGCGCTTCAGGGCCGCCGCACGGCGGGCGGCCGCCGCCGCGTCGCCGCGGCGCACGGCGTGCAGCACCCGCCACGCCGGCTCGGGCAGCTCCCCGCGCTCGGCGCAGTGGAGGTAGGCCGCCCCGAGCGGCGAGCACCGCGCGGAGTCGAGCCGCACCGGCGCGCCCTCGGCGTGGCGCCAGGCGGCGAACCCGGCGAGCACGTCGTCGCCCGCCGGCGTCAGCCCCTCCCCGAGCCCGGCGAGGGCGGCCGCCCCCGCGCGCGCATCGCGCCGCAGGGCGGCGAGGCCGGGTTGCAGCTCGTCCGGCGGAACGGGGACGTTCGCGAGCGCCGCGGCCAACGCGCGCCGCCATCCCGGCTGCCGCGCCGGCGCCGCACGCAGAGCCGCCAGACGCGCTCCGGCCAGCCCGATGCGTAGTTCACCGATATCAAGTAAATCGTCGCGAACTCGCACGGGAGCCCCGCCGCGAAGGGGCGCGAGGCCGGCAACGAGGACCGAGAGGGGCCCGAGCGGCGCCCGCGGCCCGGCGAGGAGAATCCAGTGCGGGCCGACGCGGAGATAGCCGCCCGCGCCGAGCGGGATCTCGACGGTGCCCACGGCCGGCGACGCGAGGGCGCGCGCGGCGCCCGCCCCGATCTGGAGAGCACGCGCGGTCGTGGCGCCTACGGCGGGGGCCGGCGCGGTCATCGGCCCTCGCTCCCGAGCTCCTCGGCCAGCGCCTCGATCGCGGCGCGGAACGGGGCGAGCGGCTGGTGGGCGACGCCGGCGCCGATCTGACCGGCCTCCTCGGTCGCATGCAGCACGCCGGTCGTGATCTGGGGCGCGACGCCGAGCTCGGCGACGAGGCGGGCGTCGATGCCGACAGGGGTGCCGGCGTGGTCGAGCGAGGCGATCGCGAAGCGGCGCGAGCGGCCGGCGCAGATCTGCGCCATGAGCCGGGTGCGGTGGACGGCGGACGCCGCGTCGCCGCCGAAGAACGCGCTCACCGCGGGCGCCGCGGCGACGGCCATGCCGCCGAGGCCGACGCACTCGATCACGGCCGAGTCCCCGATGTCGGGCGAGGCGTCCGCGGGCTCGAAGCCCTCTCGCAGCAGCGCGTCCTGGACAGGCGCGGCGGGTGCGGTGAACCAGCGGCCGGGGAGCCCGGCGAGCTGGACGCCCATGTCGGTCCCGTTGCGCGACATGACCGAGACCACGCTCGAGCCGGCGACGCCCTCGGCCGCGAGCGAGGCGCACTTGGCCGCGGCCATCGTCAGATTCAGGAAGAAGTGGTGGTTGCCGGCGACGAAGCGCGTGGCCGCCTCGGCGCCGAGGGCGGCCAGCGCCGGGGCGATGTCGCGCAGGAGCAGGTTGCCGGTGGCCTGGCTGCGCATGTGCAGCTCGTCGCCCATGTTGAGCCCCTGGGCGACCAGGGCGAAGACGTCGATCGGGCCGGTGCGCTCGAGCACGCGCGCGAGCGTCGGACCGAGCTCGCGGCGGAAGAAGCCCAGCCGCTCGATCGCCTCGGCGTCGCCGACCCCGAACCACAGCGCCTGCCCGGGTCCCTCGTTCAACGTCGAGCAGGCGCGCCGCCCGTCGCGGTCCTCCACCACCCACACCGGCATCGAGGGCGAGCAGACGCCGGTCATCGGGCCGACATGGGCATGCTCGTTGCCGGGCGCGCGGGCGATCTCGCCGGCCGCGAGCCGCGCGCAGGCGTCGTCGCGATCGGCCGCCCAGCCCTCGAACACCGCCGCCGCAGCCAGCGCCAGGCGCTGCGGCATGCAGACCCGCTCCCACTCGATCGGCGGCCCCGCGTGCAGCAGCGTGCCGTCGGCCAGGCCGGGCACGACGTCCCGCGCCGTCGCGACCGTCACCGCGCGCGGCGCGGCCGCCTCGATCGCCTCGACCGCGGCCGCGTTGGCCGCTGCCACCCGCTCGCCGTGCTCGCCCCACAGCGCGGTCAGGACCCGGATCGCCGCCGGATCCCCGCCGGCCGGCGGCCGCCACTGCACGTCCACCACCGGCGCGCCCTGCTCGCGCACGGCGTCCGCGAAGACCGCGACGCCGATGTTCACGGCCGCGACCCGCTGCAGCACGTCGCTCGTCATGGGGCCGCGCCCGCCGGTTGGATCGGCCCGACCCGCTGCAACACGTCGCTCGTCATCGCGCCGCGCCCGCTGGTTGAATCAGCCCGATGGTGCAGCTCGAGGCGCTCGCGGCCGCCGTCCGCTCCGCGCCGGGGCTGCTGGGCAAGCGCGCGGTGAGCGTCGTGGAGCGGCTCGGCGCGCCGATCGACGGCGACGACGCGGCGCTGGTGCCGCACGGCGGCGAGTACCTCGTCATCTGCGGCGAGGCGATCTCGCCGCCGTTCGTGGCCGCCGACCCGTACGGCGCCGGCACCGCGGCGGTCGTCACGAACGTCTCGGACGTGCGCGCGATGGGCGGGCGGCCGCTGGCGCTCGTCGACATGCTGGTGAGCCCGGACCGTGCGCACGCCGAGCGCGTGCTGGACGGGATCGCGTACGCGGCGGACCTCCTGAACGTCGCGGTCGTCGGCGGCCACGTGACGCTCGGCCACGCGCCGGCGCTGTCGGCCTCGTGCACGGGGACCGCGCGGAGGCCGCTGCGCGCCGCGGCCGCGCGGGCCGGCGACGTGCTGCTGGCGGCGTTCGCGCTCGACGGGCGGTACATGAGCGAGACGCGCCCGTTCTTCTCCGCGCTCGCGGACCGCGCGCCGGAGCGCCTGCGCGAGGACGGGGACGCGCTCGTGGAGGTCGCCGAGGCCGGGCTGTGCCACGCCGCGCGCGACGTCTCGATGCCGGGCGTGGCCGGCTCGCTGTTGCAACTCCTGGAGAGCGCGGGGTGCGGCGCGACGCTCGACGTCGACCGCCTGCCGCGCCCCGAGGGCGTCGAGCTCGAGCGCTGGCTGCTGACGTTCCCGAGCTTCGGGTACGTGCTCGCCGCGCGCGAGGAGCACGCCGCGGCCGCCGCCGAGGCGTTCACCAGGCGCGGGCTTGCGTGCGCGCCGTGCGGGCGCTTCACCGAAGGCCGCCTCCTGGCCCTGGCCGCCGGAGGCGAGACCGCGCCGGTGTGGGACCTCGCGGACACGCCGCTCACCGGCCTGGACGGCGCTCCAGCGGAATCGCCATCGGCTGGTGCGTGACGCCGTGATAGAGGGCCGGCGCCCCATCGGGTCGCCAGCCCAGGCGCTCGAAGAAGCGGACGTTCGGCGGCTGGATCTGGGCGACCATCGTGTGCCCGCCGCGCGCCCCCGCCGTGGCGACCGCGAAGCGGACCAGGAGCGCGCCGAGCGCGTGCACGCGCGCCTCCGGCAACACCGCGAGCCGGTCGCCCTTCCACACGCCGGAGTCGTCGAGCTGGTACAGCCGCACCGCGCCGGCGATCTCGCCGCCGAGCAGGCCGACGGCGTGCAGGGTCAGCGGGTCGGCGTCGCGCTCGTCGCCGTCGGAGCCCGCGAAGAGGCGCTGCTCGACTACGAAGATGCGCCGCCGAACGGCGAGGTGCGCCGCGAGCTCGCCGGCGCCCGCGACGAGCCGGCAGACCGCCCGGGGCGGAGCGCTAGCCGCGGCTGGCTGCGAAGAGATCGTCGACACCGGAGGACTCCTCCCGCCGCAGCACGCGCTCCCAGGCCGACAGGCCGGAGCAGGCCTGGCAGCGCGCGCACCCCGCCTTGGCGTCGGTGTGGTCCAGGCCCGCGTCGGCGATCATCGCGGAGACCGCGCGGTACATGGAGCCGACGTAGTCGGGGTCCGGCGGCGGCACGTCGGCCATCAAGGTCCCGGGAACGGGCCGCAGCGGCACGACGAACGGGTACACGCCCATCGCCACCGCGCGCCGGCAGCCCTGCTCGATCAGCTCCGGCCGCTCGCCCATGCCCAGCAGCACGTAGGTCGTCACGCTGCCGCGCCCGAACACCTCGACGGCCCGCTCCCAGCACGCGAAGTAGCCCTCGATGCCGCACTGGGCCTTGCCCGGGGCGACGCGCGCCAGCACAGCGGGATCGAACGTCTCCGCGTGGATGCCGACCGCGTCCACGCCGGCGCGGCGAACCGACTCCAATACGCGCAGGTCGTCCGGCGGCTCGAACTGGACCTGGATCGGGAGCCCGGACGCCGCCTTGATCGCGGCCGCGCAGCGGCTGATGTAGATCGCCCCGCGGTCGCGCCGGTTCAGCGAGCCGGTCGTCAGCGTCACGTCGACCGCGTGGTCGTAGTCGCGCGCCGCCGTGCACACCTCCGCGAGCTGGGCCGGCGTCTTGACCGACAGCGTCTGCTCGCCGCGTGTGAGCTCGATGCCGCAGAAGCCGCACTGCTCGTGCGTGCCCCAGTAGATGCACTTCTGCACGACCGTCGAGGCGATGGAATCCAGATGCAGCAGCGCGATCTTCCAGTATGGGATCCCGTCCGCGGTGGCCATGTCGTAGATGCGCGGGCGCCGCGGCACCTTCACCGGCCCGACCGGCTCGTCGCCCCGGTACAGGCTCGCCCGCCCCCCGTCCAGCACCAGCGTGTAGGGGGAGGCGCGCACGAAGTCGGCGTGCCGCGGCACCGTCAGCGGCAGGCCGCGCACCCACAGGAACAGCGCGTCGGACGGTCCGGCGCCGCCGCGCCGGCTCGGGAGCCGGTCGCCCGTCTCCTCGACCCGGACCCCGAGCGACTGCAGCTCGACGAGCAGCCGCCGGTCGTCCAACGCCAGCTCAGCCTGGGTCCACCGAACATCGTGGATGCCTCGGCGTCGTGGGTGCCGTCCATGGTCGATGGGCCGAGCATCCTCAGGGTGGGCCCCTTTGGGTCTCGGCCGATCGGCCAGGGGCGGTGCCCACGGCGGCGAGGCGCCGCGAGGATCGGTGGATCCAGGCTTAGCCACGGTTCGCGAACGCCTCCTCGTAGTTGCGCCAGAACACGCGGTCCTTGAGCTCCTGGGAGATGCCGCGGATGCCGTTGAGCTTCCAGTACTCGCTGTCGAAGTCCGACCACGGCTCGTCGGAGCCGAAGAACACGCGGTCGCCGCCCACGCCGGTGCGCTCGATCTCCGTCAGCAGCCAGCGCGCGCCGAAGCCGACCGCCCACGACGTGTCCGTGTAGACCTTGTAGCCCTCCTGAACCCACTGCAGGAACTTCGGGACGAGCTTGATGTGGCCGGACACGCCGCCGCCGAAGTGCACGAGGTAGATCTTGCAGCGCTTGCCGTAGCGCTCGACGAGCGGGATGAAGTTGTTGATGTCCGACGCGCCGCCCGGGCTCGTGTGGAAGTGGAACATCAGGTCGTGCTTCTCGCAGGCGTCGAAGCACTCGTCGGCGAGCGCGAGGGTCTCCTCGTCCCACTGGTTCGGGTCCGGATTCCCGCCCAGCAGGAACGTGGTCTTCAGCGCGA
>JBIOTP010000181.1:0-11708 GCA_044865965.1 Solirubrobacteraceae bacterium | reverse complement strand
GCGCAGGCGAGCGCGCTCGACTGCGAGCTCGACCGGCTCGGGCTGCCGCTCCCGCGGGCGATCCTGCTCGACGTCCCCGACGAGGTGCTCATCGAGCGCCTCGGGGGGCGGCGCATCTGCGCGCAGGCGGGTCACGAGTACCACGTCGAGCATCGCCCGCCCGAGCGCGAGGGCATCTGCGACATCGACGGCTCCCCGCTGATCCGTCGCGGGGACGACGAGCCGGCGACGATCCGGCGCCGGCTGGCCGTCTATCACGAGCAGACCGAGCCGCTGATCGCCCACTACGAGGAGCGCGACCGCCTGTGCCGGATCGACGGCGAGGGCGACCCGTCCGAGATTCAAAGCCGCCTCTCACGGGCGATCTGATCTAATCGAGTCCGCACCCGCGACGAGGAGAGGGGCGATGGCCTACCGGCTCGCAGGAACCTATTTCGAGAGCTGCAACTGCGACGTCGCCTGCCCGTGCGGCGCCAGCAACCTCGTCCTGCCCGCGACGAACGAGCGCTGCAACGTGCTGCTGGCGTTCCACGTCGAGGAGGGCGAGATCGACGGCGTGGCGATCGAGGACGCCACGGTGGCGATGGTCGCCGACACGCCCGGGCAGATGACCGACGGCGGCTGGCGCGTGGGCGTGCTGCTCGACGAGCGCGCGTCGGACACGCAGCGCGAGGCGCTGACGTCGGTGTTCTCCGGCGCACAAGGCGGCCCGCCGGCGATGTTCGCGGGCCTGATGGGGGAGATGCTCGGCGTCGAGGTCGTGCCGATGGAGTACGCCGACGACGGCCGCCGCCACACGCTGCGGATCGGCGACCGGGTCGACCTCGAGATCGAGGACTTCGCCGGCGCCGAGGAGGGGTCGGTGATGACGCTCGACGGCATCGGGCATCCGGCCAACAGCACGCTCGCGATCGCGCAGACGCGGCGCGGGACGATCCGCGTGTTCGGGCTGGAGATCGACAACGCCGGCCGGAACGGGCACTCCGCACCGTTCGCATGGCAGGCGTAACGCCCCGCCGGGGCGCGCCGGTCGCCGCCGCGGCGGTGGGGCTGGCGCTCGTCGCGTGGATCGTGACGCTGGACCGCATGCAGGGGATGGACGCCGGGCCGGGCACCGACCTGGGAGAGGTCGGCTGGTTCCTCGGCGTGTGGACGACGATGATGGCGGCGATGATGCTGCCGTCGGCGGCGCCGATGTTGACGGTGTTCGCGCGCACGGCCCGCAACGGCGCCCATACGGCCGCGTTCGCGGCCGGCTACCTGCTCGTGTGGGCGGCCTACGGCGCGCTCGCGTACGCGCTCTACCGCGCGATCGCCGCGCTCGACCTCTCCTTTCTGAGCTGGGACGAGGGCGGCCGGTACGTCGCGGGCGGCGCGGTGCTCATGGCCGCCGTCTACGAGGTCACGCCGATGAAGGCGGTCTGCCTGCGCCACTGCCGCAGCCCGGTCGGATTCGTGATGACGCGCTGGCGCCCGGGTGCGAAGGGCGCGCTCAGGATGGGCGCCGGGCACGGCCTGTGGTGCGCCGGCTGCTGCTGGGCGCTGATGGTCGCGCTGTTCGCGGTGGGCGTGATGAGCGTGCTGTGGATGGCGATCGTCGCGGCGATCGTGTTCGCCGAGAAGGTGCTGCCGGGCGGGGAGCGGACCACGCGCGCGGTCGCGGTTGGGCTGCTCGCGCTCGGCCTCTGGATCGCGTTCGCGCCCGCCAGCGTCCCGGGGCTGACCGACTCGCTGTCGATGGCTATGTGAACAGCGTCACGACGCCGGCCAGCACGAACGCGCCCGCCCACAGCCACTCGGTGTTCACCCACGCCTGGCGCAGGATCGCGACGCCGAGCTTCTCGTAGACGACCACCGCGACGACGCCCATCACGGCGATCATCGTCGCCACGTGCAGCAGCAGCGCGAGTCCGCTCGCGGGGATCGACATCGCCGCCGTCTGCACGTGCTGGAGCTCGTGGTCGGAGGCCTGCGCGGCGCCCGCCGCCCCGGCGCCGATCAGCACCGGGGCGACCATCAGGCCCGCGCCGTGGGCGCTGGACATCAGGAACGACCACCAGCCCAGCTCGCGCCGGTTCACGCGCATCGTCGTCCAGCGGAAGTGCGCGCGCGGCTTGAGGAAGCGGAAGATCCCGAAGCCGACGAGCGTCAGCCCCGCGCCGATGTGCAGCGCGGACGAGTCCGCCAGCAGGCCGAGGCCGAGCACGAGCGCCGCCACCAGAAGGATCGAGCACTCGTGCCCGATCGCGATCGGAAGCAGCGAGCGCAGCACGGCCCGCCGCGAGCGCTCCTGCATGCCCAGCGCGACCGCGAACAGCCAGCCCATCGCCGGGTTCAGCCCGTGATAGGCGCCGAGCAGCCCGAGCAGGATGTAGGACCAGGCGTTCAATCCGGGAAGCAGTAGGAGTCCGAGGAGCCGTCGCCGCCGTCCAGGCGCACCTGGTGCGGCCGCTCGCCGCTGTAGGGCACGAACACGTTCGGGTCGGGGCTCAGCGAGCCGTCCGCGCCGGCGTCGAGCTTCGTGAACCAGCCGTCGATCCCGGCCGGGTAGAACTGCTCGTCCCAGGCGGCATAGAGCGAGTTGGTGAGGTAGACGCGCGCGCCGTCGCGCGACGTCTCGACCATCTGCGGGCCGCCGTTGAGCGGGCCGCTCGCCGGGTGGGCGGCGCGCGAGACGATCCCGCCCAGGCGCACCGACGCGGTCTCGCGCGGGCTGCGCGGGTTCGACACGTCGAAGCGCTTGAGCTCTCCGGTGCCCCAGCAGGAGACGTACAGCGAGCGGTCGTCGACCGATAGCGAGATGTCGGTCACGAGCGGCGGCACGGCGCCGAACGGCTGCAGGATCGGCGGCAGCAGCTCGGCCTCGGCCGGCTCGGCGGGGATCGTGATCACCTTCTCGGCGCTCACCCGCCCGTCGTCGCCGCGCTCCCAGAGCCAGATCGAGGCCGAGAGGTCGGCGGTGGAGACGACCACGCCCACGAAGCCATAGGCCTTGCGCACGTCGTGCGCGGGCCGCAGCTCGAGCACCATCTGGTGCTCGGGCCCGAGGTCGATCTCCTGCAGATGCGTGCGGCGCTTGAGATCGAAGACGTGCATCCGGTGGCCGTACCGGTTGCCCAGGAGCAGCTCGCCGACGAGCCCGTTCTCGACCATGTTCGGCGTGCCCCACTCGGACGTGACCACCGTGTCGAAGCCGAGGTGCCACCAGAAGTCGTAGGCAAGATGCTGCGTCCCGCGGTCCTCCTCCCAGGCGCCCTTGACCGAGAAGTCGTCGTGGTCGAGCAGGAAGATGCCGCCCGGCCCGTCGCCGTCCGGGTTGCCGAGCGCGGACATGTAGATGCCGTCCGGCCCGCAGTGGACGGTGTGCGGGCGCGAGTATCCGGCCTTGCGGGCGACCTCGGCGGCCTCGATCGTCTTGACGAGCTTCGGCGCCCGCGCGTCGTCTTTGACATCGACGACGTGGATGTTCGAGGAGCGCAGGCCCGGGATCAGCAGGTAGCGGCGCTCGACGTGCGGGTGCGGCGCCCAGGGGCACAGGGCCGAGGAGCACGCGTTCCAGCCGAAGTGGTGCAGCTCGTCGCCGATCCCCGGCATGTCGAGCCGGCCGACGAGCTGCCCGTAGGTGTCCGAGCCCTCCTCGAGGTCGATCACCGTCAGCGCGTCGGGCCCTCGGCCGCCGTCGGACCCGGTGTTCAGCGTGACCACGTACGCGTGGGCCTCGGGCGGAGCCGCCGCGGCCAGCCCGGGGGAGGGGTAGAAGCTCGGATCGGGGGTCAAGCGCGCCACGGCGTCCTCCTCGGGTCGTCGCTACGGAAACCTACCGAATGACTATCGCCTTTCCGGTGTGCGCTTCACCGGGGCGTGCGCGGGGATCGGCTGCGGGGCGCGCCGGGAGGGGACGGGGTCGGCGTGGCGATCGCCCGAGTGGTCGCGCCGGCGGGCGTGCCACGGCTGGGCGTCGGGCAGCGGCAGCCGCAGCCCGCCGGGCCCGGTGGGCTCCTCGGGCTCGGGCGCGTCGCTGTCGCCGCGGCGGAAGTCGTCGCCGTCGTCGTCATCGTCGTCGCGCAGGCGGAAGAACCACACGAGCCAGACCACGAGCGCTCCGACGTCGAAGACGCGGAGCCCGACCATGAAGATCCATCCCTCCAACGACACCGCCTAGAAAGGTTAAGCCAAGTCGCGCGGAAGGTCACCCCCTTGCGCGCTCGTCATCGGCTGAGCCACCCCTCGACGAGGCGCCGCGCGATCGCGAGGCGCGGCGGCAGCTTGAGCTCCCCGCCGGCGTCGCCCGGCGTGCCCCAGTCGGCGTCGGAGTCCTCGGCGGCGGCCGCGGCGACCTCGGCGCGGCCGAACCAGCGCACGTCCTGGAGCTCCTCGTCGCGGACGTGCGGCTCGCCGCCGGTCCACTCGGCCGTGAAGCCGAGCATCAGCGACGCGGGGAACGGCCACGGCTGGGACGCGACGTAGCGCGGCGCGTCGACGCTCACGCCCGCCTCCTCGCGGACCTCGCGCCGGACGGCCTCCTCGAGGCTCTCGCCCGGCTCCACGAAGCCCGCGAGCGCCGAGTAGCGGCCGGTCGGCCACGCCGCCTGGCGGCCGAGCAGCACGCGCTCGCCGTCGGTCACGAGCATGATCACCACCGGGTCGGTGCGGGGATGGTGCTCGGCGCGGCAGTGCGGGCAGGTGCGCACGAGCCCGCCCTCGGCGACGTCGGTGGCGCGCCCGCAGTTCGCGCAGAAGCGGTGCCGGCGATGCCAGTTCAGCAGCGCCGCGGCATACGCGGCGAGGCCGCCGTCGGTCTGCGAGAGGACCGCCGCCGCCTCGCGCAGGCCGAGCCGGCCGCGGCCGCCGTCGCGCGCGGGCGGCTCGCCGCGCCGGCCGGCGGCGCCGACGAGCGGCGGGATGCCGTCACCCGGCGGGGTCTCGTCGAAGGCGAAGACCGGGCCCTCGGCGTCGAGGCCGAGCAGGATGTCCGGCGCACCGCTGAGCTCGGCCAGCGGCACGCGCGCGAGCCGCCCGTCGTCCACGCGCAGCCCGCTGTCGCCGGCCACGACCGCCCGCGCGCGCGGATGCGCCCCCTGCCGGGCGAGCCACTCGGCGTCGCGCCGGCGCGCGTCGCCCGCGCGGTCGAGCGTCGCTCCCGTGAACGCGTTGGGCTCGATCGATTCCCCCATGTCCGTCCTATTGTGGCCGGTCCTTGCCGAGCCCACCCCGACGCCGTCTCGTCCCACATGCGGCAGGAATGTGACCGCCGTGGGCGTACAGTGGTGTCGTGACCGCGAGCTCCGACACGCCGCCCGAGCTGCAGGCGGTCGAGTCCTTCCTCAACACGCTCGACGAGCGCCGCTGGCGCGACGAGCCGCCGGCCGACCACCTGCGCACGCCCGACGATCTCGCGGCCTGGCTGCAGGGCCAGGGGGTCACGGCGATGGTCGGGTTCCGCGAGCTGGCGCTCGCGCACGAGCTGCGCGGCGCGCTGCGCGAGATGCTCGCCGCCGTCGCCGGCCACGAGACCGACATGGTCGAGCCGCCCGACGACCTGATCGCCCGCTTCCCGTTCGTGCTCGACACGGCCGCGGGCCTGCGCCCGGTGGCCGGCGGCGTCGAGGGCGCGCTCGCCCAGCTGCTCGCCGGCGTGGCCCAGGCGGTCATGCGCGGGAACGCCTGGCGGCTGAAGATGTGCGCCAGCGCCGACTGCCGCTGGGTGTTCTACGACGGCTCACGCAACGGCGCCGGGCGGTGGTGCTCGATGGAGGCGTGCGGCAACCGCGAGAAGACCCGCGCGTACCGCCAGCGGCGCGCGCTCGAGCGGGTACCGTAGCCGCGTGGCCAACTGGACCGCGGCCGACATCCCGCGCCAGGACCGCCGGACCGTCGTCGTGACCGGCGCCAACAGCGGGCTCGGCTTCCATACCTCGCTCGAGCTCGCGCGCCACGGCGCGCGCGTCGTGCTCGCCTGCCGCGACGTGGGGCGCGGGGAGGAGGCCGCGCGGCGGATCGCCGCCGAGGTCCCGGACGCCACCACCGAGGTGCGCCGGCTCGACCTCGCCGACCTCGCGTCGGTGCGCGAGTTCGCGGCCGCCGCGCCGCCGCGGATCGACGTGCTGGTCAACAACGCCGGCGTGATGGCGCCGCCGCGCCGCACGACCGCGGACGGCTTCGAGTCCCAGCTCGGCACCAACCACCTCGGGCACTTCGCGCTCACCGGGCTGCTGGTGGGAAACCTCGGCGAGGCGCCGGCGCCGCGGGTCGTCACCGTGTCGAGCACCGTGCACCGGATGGGCCGCATGCACTGGGACGACCTGCAGCTCGAGCGCCGCTACCGCCGCTGGGACGCCTACGGGCAGTCCAAGCTCGCGAACCTGCTGTTCGCCTTCGAGCTGCAGCGCCGCGCCGGCGCCGCGGGCTGGCCGCTGCGCAGCGTCGCCGCGCACCCCGGCTACGCGTCCACGAACCTGCAGGTGACCGGCCCGAGCCAGGAGAGCAGCGCGCTGTCGAGGCTGTGGCTGAAGGTCGGCACCCGCATCATGGCCCAGAGCGACGCCATGGGCGCGCTCCCGCAGCTGTTCGCCGCCACCGTCAAGGACGTGCCGGGCGGCGCCTACGTCGGCCCGGGCGGCCTGTTCGAGCAGCGCGGGCATCCGAAGTACGTCTCCGCGAGCGGCGCCGCCCAGGACGAGGAGGCGGCGCGCCGCCTGTGGCAGGTGTCCGAGCAGCTGACCGGCGTCACCTACGAGTTCGAACGCGCCACGACCGCTTGAACCTCACGTAACGTGAGGTCCTAGCGTGCCGGGCCGGATGCGAACCACCACCGAGGCGCGCGGTGGCCGCGGGCTGACCGGCCGCGGCGCCCGCCGCGCGCGGCAGCCGCGGCCGGCTGAGGAATCGGCGCCGACCGCGCCCGCCGGGAGGCGCCGCCTCTACGCTGGCGGCATGGCGGACGACATCGCCGAGGTCGCGGCGCGTGCGGGCGTGACGGAGGCGCAGGCCGCGGCCGTGCTGGCCGCCGCGGCCGAGCTGCGGCGGCCGTCGCAGCGCTGATCGTGTGGGCGCTGTTGTGGGTGCTCGGACTGTGGCCGGGCCACGCCGTCGACGGGTCCTGGGAGGGCGGCGACGACCAGGTGGAGTCGCTGCTGGGCGCCCTGATCGCCGCCACCGCCCTCGCGGCGGGCGCCGTCGTCGCAGGGCGGCTGGGCGCCGGGCTCGCGTTCGGGTGGGCGCTCGCGGGCGGCCAGGCGACCATCGCCCTGCTGTTCGACGCCGCGTGGCCGAGCTTCGACCCGTCGGACGGGGTCGTCGTCGCGCTGGCGGTCGCCTACGTCCTCGCGTTCATGCTGCTGGCGCTCGCCCTCGAGCCGCGCCGGCGCGATTGGGCGACGTGGACATGGCCCTTCGTCTGGCTGGCGGGCGCGCCCGGCGCCGACAGCGCGATCTCCGACCTCGCGCCGGACGGCATCGCCTGGGCCGTCGGCGTCGTCGGGCTCGTGGCCTGCGCGGTCCTCGCCGTCGTGCTCAAGCGGCCGCAGCTCGTGTTGGCCGCCGCGCTCGGCGGCCTCGCCCTGGACGCCTGGCTCTATGACCTGCTCGACCTCGGCGCACCGAGCGTGCTGGCGATCTCCCTGCTGCTCGGCTTCGGGATCATCCTGCTCGCGATCGGCACGTGGCGCTGGCGCGACCGGCTGATCCCGGCGATGCCGGCGCCCGTGCGCGCCTGGGCGGGCAGCCTGCCCGTGGACTGACTCAGTCCTCGAGGCGGAAGCCGACCTTCATCGTCACCTGGTAGTGCGCGGCCGCGCCGCCCTCCCCGATGTGGCCGCGGATCGCGGTGACCTCGAACCAGTCGAGGTGGCGGAGCGTCTCGCCGGCCTTCGCCAGCGCGCGGTCGATCGCCTGCTGGATGCCGTCGCCGGAGGACCCGGTGATCTCGACGGATTTGTAGACGTGTTCGTTCATGGCCGGTCTTATCGCACACCCGGCGTCGCCGCGGCGGTCAGCACTCGGGCTGCTTGATGTGCGTGAGGGCGCGGCTGCCCAGCGATCCCCTCGCGCTGATGGACAGCGGACCGCAGGGCGGCGCGGACTGGCTCGTGAACGAGACCGTGAAGCCGCCCGACCGGCTCGCGGTGACGCGCCGCGTGAACGTGCCCCCGGCGTGCGCCACGACCCGCACGCGCTCGTGCCGGTGGAAGCCGGTGCCGCGGATCGTCAGCGGGCTGCGATCGGCGAGCGACAGGTGGGCTCGTGAAGCGGACTGCGCCGCGGTCTGGCCCGCGATCGCCAGCGCGGCCGCCGCCACCGGGATGCACAGACGCCAACGCGCCATGACTCCATCGTAGACCCGCCGCCCGAGGTCGCGGAGCTCCTAGCTCGGCTGGTGATACCACGGGCCGGCCGCGAACGCCGCGGCGAGCGCGCCGCGGCCGTCGCGCAGCACCGGCGGGCCGTGGGTGACCAGCGCGCGCTCGAACTCGACGGCGAGCAGCGGCTCGAGCGTGGGAAGCAGCTGACGCTCGAACCAGACGCGACGCTGCTCCGTGAGCGGCCGCTGGATCCACACCCGCAGGGCGTCGCCGACGCCGACCACGGCGTCGCCGAACGCCAGCGCGCCGGCATCCGGGAGCTCGACCGGCTGCTCCTTGCGGCGCGGGATCGCGTGCACGCGGATGCCGCCCGGCGCCGGCTCGCCGGGCGCGGCGGCCCGGAACGGCGTGCCCGGCTCGAGCCGGCGCTGCAGGTCGCGGTGGCCGGTCACGGTGGCGTCCCAACGGCGGGCGGCCTCCGACGCGCTGCGCACGTGGTAGGGGATCGTGATCGCGACGGTGATGGTCCCGGTCACGAGCGCGTCGAGCGCCTCGCGCAGCTCCTCGTCGCCGTCGGGGAGCAGCGGGTCCACGAGCACCGTCCCAGCGCCCTCGCGGACCGCGAAGCAGGCCACCTCGGCGCCGAGCTCCGTGCGCGGGTGCCACTCCGGGTGGCGGGCCGTCCAGCGCCACAGCCCGTCGGCGAGCGCCTCAGGCGCGCTCATGGTCGACGAGCTCGCTCTCGGTCTCGAGCACGCCGAGCAGCTCGCCGACGCGGCACACCAGAAGCCGCTCCTCGTCGACCTCCACCCACGCGCCGGCGGTCGCCGGGAACACGACGTGGTCGCCGGGCTTGACCGGCATCTGCACGCCCACGTGCTCCCACCAGTCCAGGCCCGGCCCGACCGCCAGCACGATGCCGTGCTGCGGCGGCGGCTCATGCGTCCCCGGCGGCACCAGGAGCCCCGACTGGCGGATCCGGTCCGGCTCCAGCTCTTTGACGACGACCCGATCGAAGAGGGGGCGAAGGATGTGACGCATTGCCGCGCTCAACGATACGAGCGCGGGCCTCGACCACGAGCAGCGCGGCCGCCACCGGCACGGTGGCGGGCAGCGTGTCGAAGTGCAGGAACAGCACGTCCCAGGCCGCCGCCAGCACCAGCGCGAGCAGCGCGACCGGGCGCTGCCGCCGTCCCTCGGCGGCGAGCACGCCGCCGAGCACGGCGGCGACGAAGACGTCCCCGTAGCCGATGCTCGCGGGGCCGAGCGCGAGGTACTGGAGCTGCGGGAGCCCGGGCGCCGGGATCGCCGCGTTCAGCACCGCGTTCGGCGCCTGCAGCTCGTTGCCGAACACCAGGATGGCGTCGACGGTCGCCATCGCGACGATCCCGGCCTTCAGCCACACCGGCGCCACGACGCCCGCCAGGACGCGGCCGAGCGTCACCGCGCTGAGCGCGGTCAGGGCGGTCGCGGCGGCGTCGCCCGGGAGCGTCCCGACGTCCGCCCACGCGAGCGCGAACAGCGCGGCGGCGAGCAGCGCGAGCGCCGGGCGGGCGCCGCGCGCCGCCCATCCGAGCGCGAGCGCGGCGCCCGGAGGCGCGGCGAGCAGCGCCAGCCACGTGAGGCCGTCGGCGACCTCCGGGACGAGCTCGATCGCCGCCACCACGACCGCGATCGACAGCGGCAGCACGAGCGCCCAGCCGCGGCTCGCCGCGCGCTGCGCCCAGCGCGGCACGCCGCGCCCGGGCAGCGCGACCAGCAGCGCCTGCGTCGAGATCAGCGCCGCGTCGGCCGCGATGAACTGGGCGGTCACAGTTCCACCGTGACAGGATCTCGCGCGTGCGTGCCGTCTGCGTCACCTGCGGGGTCCAGTTCTCCGACGCGCCCGCCGTCCCGCCGGCGTGCCCGATCTGTGAGGACCCGCGCCAGTACGTGCCCGCCGAGGGGCAGGCGTGGATCACGCTGGAGGAGCTGCGGGCCGACCACCGTAACGAGGTCCGCGCCGAGGGCGAGCTCGTCGGGATCGGCACGGATCCCGCGTTCGCGATCGGCCAGCGGGCGCTGCTCGTGCCGCTCGGCGAGCGCAACGTGCTGTGGGACTGCATCACGCTGCTCGACGAGGACACCGCGGCCGAGGTCGAGCGCCGCGGCGGCCTCGCGGCGATCGCGATCTCGCACCCGCATTACTACTCGGCGATGGTCGAGTGGGCGCACCGGTTCGACTGCCCGGTGCTGCTGCACGAGGACGATCGCGTGTGGGTGATGCGGCCCGATCCTGCGATCGCGCTGTGGTCCGGCGAGACCCGGGCGCTCGGCGACGGGCTGACGCTGATCCGCTGCGGCGGCCACTTCGCGGGCGGCACGGTGCTGCACCGCGACGTGGGGGAGGGGGCGCTGCTGTCGGGCGACATCGTGCAGGTGATCCCGGACTCGTCGCACGTGTCGTTCATGTACAGCTACCCGAACCTGATCCCGCTGCCGGAGCCCAAGGTGCGGCGCCTGGCCGCGGCGCTCGAGCCGTTCGCGTTCGGCCAGATCTACGGCGCCTGGTGGGGAAGGTTCATCCCGCGCGACGGGAAGGAGATCGTGCGCCGCTCCGCCGAGCGCTACATCCGCGCCCTGCGCGGCGAGTGGCCGTGAGCGAACGCGGGTATGGGATCGGACATGGCCGTCCTTGAACTCGTGAACGAACGTCCCGACTGGCTGGGCGCGCTGACCGTCGCGCTCACGCGGCCGCCCGGCGTTCCGGAGCGCCGCTCGGGCGACGATCCGTGGCAGGGCGCCGAGAGCGATCGCCCGCGCCGGATCTCCGACGATCTCGCGTGGCTGCGGCAGGCCTACGACGAGCCGGAGGACAACGGGCTGCGCGGCCTCGAGGGCACCGCAGCCGTCGCGGCGTGGGAGGCCGAGCCGGAGGTGCGCGAGCGACTCTTCCGCCTGCGCGACCGCCAAGTGCTCGACGCCGCCGGCTTCCTCCTGCACGAAGAGGAGCGGGTCCCCCGTTGAGTGGCCCCGCCCGCAAGTACGCACACCGCCAGGCGGCCGCTGATCACCGTCTGGCGGCGTCCTCGACCACTTGAAATCCCAGAGGGATTCCTGCGGGTCTGCGTCCTTGCCAGACGGCGCCAGCGACCACCTGGACGGCGCACGTACTCACGCGCGGAACCACTGGTGCGCGTGCGCCGGGTGCCCGTGCGGCGCGGGCTCGCGCGCCATCCACATCAGCGCCGCGAAGACGCCGACGCCCAACGCGTTCAGCACCAGCTTGTAGTCGGCCTGGATCGTGCCGAACACGGCCCGTGGGGAACATCGGAACGAAAAGTCACGCTAAGGATCTGACGTGGATCGTTGGGGTCGGGCTATCGTGCGGCGGTGCCGGTCGAGTTCTTTCCGATGCGGAGGCGGCGG
>JBIOTP010000180.1:0-18587 GCA_044865965.1 Solirubrobacteraceae bacterium | reverse complement strand
GCGTGACGGTGCCGTCCAAGAGGTCGGTGCCGCGGTGCTTGCCGGTCCGCTCGGCCGGCCCGGACACGTCGAGCACGTCGTCGAGCAGCTGGAACGCGAGCCCGATCCGCCGGCCGAAGCGGCCGAGCAGCGCGACGTCGGCGCCGCCGGCGGCGGCGCCCAGCTCGCACGCCGCCTGGAACAGGCGCGCGGTCTTGAGATCGCACCGGCGCAGGTAGCGCTCGCGCGTCGTCGCCAGGTTCCAGGCGTCCTCGCGCTGCAGCAGCTCGCCCTGGGCCAGCGCCGAGGACGCGTCCGAGAGCACCCGCACGGCGTCGGGCCGCCCGCCGCCCGCCAGCTCCGCGAACGCGCGCGAGAACAGCAGGTCCCCGGTGGCGGTCGCGATCGCGCGCCCCGCGGCCGCCACCACCGTCGGCCGGCCGCGCCGCAGCGCCGCGCTGTCGAGCACGTCGTCGTGCACGAGCGTCGCCGAGTGCACGAGCTCGACCGCGACCGCCGCGCGCAGCGCGCCGTCCTCGTCGCGTGGCGCCGGGCCTGCCGCCACGAACACGAGCAGCGGCCGCAGCCGCTTGCCGCCGGCAGCGATCGTCGCGCCGGCGTGCTCCCCCAGAACGGCGCCGTGGGACCCGGCGAGCGCCTGCAGGCGCTGCTCGAGGCGGCGCATCAGGGCGGGGATGTGCGCCCCGCCGGCCTCCACGACGGCCGCGACGGATTCAGCGCTGGCCACGCACCACCCCGTGATGGATCGCGATGATCCCGCCGGCGGTGATGATCCAGCGCACGTCCTCGCAGCCGGCCGCCGCCAGCAGCGCCGCGAGCGGCTCCGGGCCCGGGAAGCGCTTGACCGACCGCGGCAGGTACGAGTACGCCTCGTCGAAGCGGCCCAGCAGCGGCACCACGCGGTCGAACCACAGCGAGAAGAACGTCGACAACGGCGGCTTGCGCGGCGTCGTGATCTCCAGCACGACGACCCGCCCGCCGGGCCGCACCACCCGCGCCATCTCGCCCAGCCCGCGCTCGAGGTCGCCGAAGTTGCGCGCCCCGAAGCCGACCGTGGCGGCGTCGAACTCGCCGTCGGCGTACGGCAGCGCCAGCGCGTCGGCGAGCTCCCAGCGCAGCAGCGGCGCCTTGGCGCGCGCCCGCTCCAGCATCCCCTCCGAGAAGTCCGAGCCGACGATCTCGCCGCCCGGCTCCACCCGGCGCGCGAGCTCCACCGCGAGGTCCCCGGTGCCGGTCGCGACGTCCAGCGCCCGGTCGCCCGGGCGCAGCCGCGCGAGGTCCGCCGCGCGGGCGCGCCAGCGGTGGTGCAGCCCCGCCGTCATGACCGTGTTCATGACGTCGTAGACGCCCGCGATGCGGTCGAACATCGCGCGCACGGAGTCAGCGGGCAGCGTCCCGCTCCGCGCCGGTGCGGACGGGGCCACTTACTCTTCCGGCTTGTCGCTCTTGAGCGAGGCCAGGAAGTCGACCAGCGCCGTCTTCTTGTCTTCCGGGAGCCCCCTGAAGGACGGCATGGGCGCGGTCGGGTTCTCGAGCGTCCGGCGGATCGCGCCGGGATCGAGGGAGTCGCCGACGTGGGTCAGCGGCGGCCCCGGGCCGCCGTTGCCGTTCTCGCCGATCTTGTGGCACGCCAGGCAGCCGGACTGGGCCGCGACCAGCTTGCCCTTCTCGTAGCGCTTGGCCACCACCATGTCGATCGAGTTCGGCGAGCCGGCCGCCGCGCCCAGCCAGGTCAGGTAGGCCATCGCGACGATCGTGAACAGGGCGGCGAGCGTGGCGATCGGGCGCCGCTCGGGCCGCCGCTCCGGGTTGCGGTCGATGAACGGCAGCGCGATCAGCAGGATCATGCAGATCGTCGGCACGCCGACCGTCGCGATCGGCACCAGCACGGCCGGCTTGATCACGCGCAGCAGCTCGAAGAGGAAGAAGAAGTACCACTCCGGCCGCGGCACGTAGGTCGTCGTCGTCGGATCCGCCTTCGGGCCCAGCTCGGCCCCGAAGACGATCGACATCGTGATGATGATCGCCATCACGATGCACGCCATCAGCCCGTCCTTGGCGACCGCGTAGGGGAAGAACGGCTTCCCCTTCGCCTTCATGAGCGAGTACTCGCGGAGGTAGGCCTCTTTCTGGGCCTGGTTCATCTCACACCGGCTCCCGCGCCAGCTTCTCGTCGGGCTCGGGCTTCATCCACGGCGGCGCCGTCGTCCCGAGCTTGGCCACCAGGTAGAGGTGGGCGCCGAGCATCGCCGCGATCGCCCCCGGCACGAGCAGCATGTGGATCGCGTAGAAGCGCGACAGCGTCGTCGCGCCGAACTCCGCCCCGCCGCGCAGGAAGTCCGACAGGTAGGGGCCGACGAACGGTCCCGTGCCGTTGATGTTGACGCCCACGATCGTCGCCCAGTAGGAGCGCTGGTCGAACGGCAGCAGGTAGCCCGTGAACGCCATCGTCATGGTGAGGATCAGCAGCACGACGCCGACGATCCAGTTGAGCTCGCGCGGGTACTTGTAGGCGCCGAAGAAGAACGTCCGCGCCATGTGCAGGAAGATCAGGATCACCATGACGGTCGATCCCCACTTGTGCATGCCGCGCACGAACTCGCCGAGGAAGACGTCGTTGGTGATGTGCCGCGCCGACTCGTAGGCCTGCGTCGCCGACGGCGTGTAGTACATGGCCAGGAACACGCCGGTGGTGGCCTGCGAGAGGAACGCGAACAGGGTCGCCGAGCCGAGCGTGTAGAACCAGTTGGTGCCCTTGGGCACCTTGCGGAACAGCGCCCAGCGCACGGTGCCCGACAGCGAGGTGCGCTCGTCGAGCCAGTCGACGGCGCCGATCCCGGCCTCCTTGACCTGCTCGAGCGGCTTCGTCTTCTCCGCGTGATGGGGGCGCGGCGGGGTCGCCTGCAGCGCCTTGGGGACCGGCGGACGTGGGAGCTTCAGCCTTGCCATGGTCCTACTCCTTGGGCGTCGAGAAGCGCCCGGGGTAGAGGTACTGGCCGATCCCGTCGAGATCCTGGCCGGGGTCGCGGTAGCTCGGGAAGCGGTCGAACTGCGAGTTCACCGAGTAGCGCGGCCCGACCTCGACGAGGCCGTTGCGGATGCGGGTGTAGAAGTGGTCGAGCGGGCGCACCGGCGGGCCGCCGGAGACCCTGCCCGTGAAGTCGTACACGCCGCCGTGGCAGGGGCAGATGAAGCGCGACGCGGCGGCGGTCCAGCGCACCGGGCAGCCGAGGTGCATGCAGCGGCTCGAGAGCGCGAGGACGGGCTCCTTGGGCTCGAAGGCGCCGTCGATCGCCTTGTTCCAGCGGCGCATGTACACCGTGGTCTTGCCGACCTCGCCGATCCCCTCGACGATCGTGATCACGCGCGGCACATAGTCGTCGTCCGGGAAGTCCTCCGGCTTGCCGACGACCTC
Organism: Solirubrobacteraceae bacterium; assembly: GCA_044865965.1. GTDB lineage: Bacteria > Actinomycetota > Thermoleophilia > Solirubrobacterales > Solirubrobacteraceae > Solirubrobacter. The sequence goes on along the minus strand of JBIOTP010000180.1, from coordinate 15,172 downwards.
CCAGCGCACGGGCGCGCGCTCGAAGATCGCCGAGCCGGCCGCGAACCCGAGCGCGGGCAGCAGGAACGCCGACGCCGCGACGGCCCCGGCGCCGTGGGCGGTGAGCGTCATCGCGCGCCGGCGCGTGATGCTCTCGCCCTCGAACGCGCCGGGCATGTTGATGTCCGAGGTGTACTTCGGCTTCGGCTGCTTCTTCGGGCTCGGCACGAACGTCAGTTCCGGTCGGACGGCGCGACGAACTCTATCGCCCGGGGTGTCCCGGACGGCGCGCCACGCCGATCCGGAGACGGTTCAGGCGCCGCGTTCGTGACGGCCGTGGTCAGGCGCCGGACCGGAACGGACGGCGGCGGCGGCGGCCTCCCACACCGCGTCGGCGCGGGCCGGGTCGCCCTCGGCGTGCGCCTGGGCCGCGAGCGAGATGACGTCGGCGAGCTCGGCCACCGCGGCGAGGTCCCCGAGCTCGGCGAGCCGGGCGAGCCCGAGCGCGTACAGGCGATCGCCGGCCAGCAGCGCGAGGTCCGGATCGTCCGGCTGCACCACGCGGCCGCGCCCGTAGTGCTGGAGGTAGCCCTCCCGGATCGCCTCGACGAGCAGCGCGTAGTCCTCGCCGCGCGCCGCGACCGCCGCGCCGTGCGGCTCGGGGGTGCCGTCCGCCGAGACCACCGTGGCGGACAGCAGGCCGCCCTCCGCGCGCAGGAGGGCGCCGAGGCGGGCGAGCGCGCTCACAGGTGCGCTCCGCGTGCGCCTGCCGGCGCCGTCGACCCCGTCCCAACTTTCATGCCACGCTCCGCGTGCGCGCGCCCAGCCGAGCGAAGGCGGTCGAACCGGGCGGCCCCTTCACGCCCCTGCTCCGCATGAGCCTGCCAGCGCCGCCGCCAGTGTCGACCCCGTCGGCTGCGTCATGCGACTTCTGCGAACGCCGCCGCCGCGGCCTCGACGGTGCGCGTGATGTGCTCGGGCGTGTGGGCGAGCGACGGGAACCACGCCTCGAACTGCGACGGCGGCGGGTACACGCCGCGGGCGAGCAGCGCGCGGCACCAGGCGCCGTAGGCCTCGGCGTCGCACCCGGCGGCCCCTTCGTAGTCGCGCGGCGGCTCGGGCGCGAAGAACATCGTCAGCAGGCCGGTGGTGGCGACCACCGACACCGGGCGGTCACCGGCCGCCTCGCGCAGGCCGTCGGCGAGCGCGTGCGTGGCGTCCGACAGGCCCAGGTAGGCCTGCTCGTCGAGCAGCGCGAGCGCGGCGCGCCCCGCGGCGACCGCCAGCGGGTTGCCGCTCAGCGTGCCGGCCTGGTAGACGTCGCCGGCGGGCGCGATCCGCTCCATCAGCGCCGCGGGGCCGCCGAACGCGGCCGCAGGCAGCCCGCCGCCCAGCACCTTGCCCATGATCGTGAGGTCGGGCAGGACGCCGGTGAGCTCCTGGGCCCCGCCGGGCGCCACGCGGAAGCCGGTGATCACCTCGTCGAACACGAGCAGCGCGCCGTGGTGGCTACACAGCTCGCGCAGCAGCTCGAGGAAGCCCGGGGCGGGCGGGACGAGCCCCATGTTGGCGGCGTAGGGCTCGCACAGAACGGCCGCGAGCTCGTGCTCGGCGAACGCGCGCCCGACCGCCTCGGCGTCGTTCCACGGCGCCACGACCGTCTGCGCGGCCGCCGCCGCGGGCACACCGGGCGAGGCGGGGATGCCCTGGGTGGCCAGCCCCGAGCCGGCCTGGGCGAGCAGCCCGTCGACGTGGCCGTGGTAGGCGCCGGCGAACTTCAGCAGCGCGTCGCGGCCGGTGACCGCGCGCGCGAGCCGGATCGCGCTCATCGTCGCCTCGGTCCCGGAGGAGGTCATGCGGATCACGTCCACCGCCGGCATCCGCTGCGACACCAGCTCCGCGAGCTCGACCTCGCCGGCGGTCGGCGCCCCGAACGTCGTCCCCCGCACCGCGGCCTCGATCACCGCCTCGATCACCGCCGGGTGCGCGTGGCCGTGGATCAGCGGGCCCCACGAGCAGACGTAGTCGACGTAGGTGTTGCCGTCGACGTCGGTGATCTCGGCGCCGCCGGCGCGCTCGATGAAGATCGGGTCGCGGCCGATCGCCCGCATCGCGCGCACAGGCGAGTTCACGCCGCCCGGGAGCACGTGCAGCGCGCGCCGGTAGAGCTCGGCCGAGCGGGTGTCGGTGAGCGAGGAGGCGGTCAGCCGTGCTCCTCCTCCCAGCGCCGGAAGTCGCCGGTGAAGTAGAGCATCCGGACCTTCTTGAACTCGGTGCTCGAGTACAGCGTCGCCCGCTCCCGGATCCCCGTGGCCTCCGCGATCGAGTCGAGGATCGCGTCGCACTCTTCCTTGGAGCGTCCGTGGGCCATCGTGAACACCGAGTACGGCCAGTCGGGATAGGTCGGGCGCTGGTAGCAGTGCGAGATGCCGCGGAAGGCCGCCATCCGCCGGCCGGTGTCGAGCACGTCCGCCTCCGGCACCGCCCACACGCCCATGCCGTTGGCGGAGAAGCCCGCGCGGCGGTGGTAGAGGATCGCGGCGACGCGCCGCAGGCCACCGCGCTCGCGCAGCGACTCCAGCCGCCGCAGCACCTCCGCCTCGTCCACGCCGAGCCGCTCGGCGGCCGGCGCGTAGGCGTCCGGGCGAACCGCCATCGGTCCCTGCGAGGCGCGGATCACGGCGATGTCCTCGGCGGACAGCGGGATCGGGTCGAGCTCGATCGGATCGAGCGCCTCGCCGGCGGCGGCGAGCGCGTCGGTGCCGAGCTCCATCTCGAGGTCCATCCGGATCTTGAACAGCTTGAGCGTCGGCAGCTGGCGGATCGACTCGGCGCCGGTGCGCTCCTGCATCACGCGCAGCGTCCCGTCCAGCCCCAGCTTCGAGTCCGGCTCGACGGCGAGCGTGAACCACAGGTTGAAGGCGTGATTGCGCAGGTAGTTGTGGGTGACGCCGGGGTGCGAGTTGATGAACTGCGCGGCGCGGTGCGGGTACTGCGCGTCGACCTTCGCGGCGACCAGCATCGAGGAGTAGCCGAGCGCGCGGGTGTCGAAGATCGGCGTGATCTCGCGGATGATCCGCTTGTCCAGCAGGCGCTGGACCCGGCTCATCACCTCGTCCTCGGCGATTCCCGCCTGCTCGGCGACGCCCGCGAACGGGCGCGGGACGAGCCCGAAGCTGCCCTGCATCAGGTTGAGCAGCCGCTTGTCGGTCTCGTCGAGCGGGACCGCGGCGCCGTCGCGGCGCGAGCGGATCTTGGGGCGCGCTAGCTCAGCCACGTGGCGACGTCCTTGGCGTGGTAGGTGATGACGATGTCGGCGCCGGCGCGGCGGATGCCGGTCAGCGCCTCCAGCACGGCGGCGCGTTCGTCCAGCCAGCCGCGCGCGGCCGCGGCCTTGACCATCGCGTACTCGCCGCTGACGTTGTAGGCGGCGACCGGCATCCCGGTCGCGTCCTTGACCCGCCGGATCACGTCGAGATACGGCAGCGCCGGCTTGACCATCACGATGTCGGCGCCCTCGTCCGCGTCGAGCCTGGCCTCCCGGATCGCCTCGAGCGCGTTGGCGGGATCCATCTGGTAGCCCTTGCGGTCGCCGGACGCCGGCGCCGAGTCCGCCGCCTCCCGGAACGGGCCGTAGAACGCGGACGCGAACTTCGCGGAGTAGGCGATCAGCGGCGTCTCGTCCAGCCCGTGGTCGTCGAGCGCGGCGCGCAGCGCGCCCACGCGCCCGTCCATCATGTCGCTCGGGGCGACCGCGTCGGCGCCCGCCGCGGCCTGCGACACCGCGGTGCGCGCGAGCAGCTCGAGCGTGGCGTCATTGTCGACCACGCCGTCGTCGCGCAGGACGCCGCAGTGGCCGTGCGACGTGTACTCGCACAGGCACAGGTCGGTGATGACCAAGAGGTCCGGGTGAGCGGACTTGATGGCCCGCGTGGCGAGCTGGACGACGCCCTCGTCGTCCCACGCGCCCGAGCCCTCGGCGTCCTTGCTCGCCGGCAGCCCGAACAGCAGCACCGCCGGGATGCCGAGGCCCTGCGCGATCCCGGCCTCCTCGACCGCCCCGTCGATCGAGAGGTGGTCGATGCCCGGCAGCGACGGGATCGGCCGCCGCCGCTCCCCGCTCGCCACCACGAACATGGGGTAGACGAGATGGGCGACCGACAGCTCGGTCTCGCGCACGAGGCCGCGCAGGACGCCGGTCTGCCGCAGCCGGCGCAGGCGGGTGGCGGGGAACGGCATCTGAAGGAGCTTAGTTCGTGGAACGTTGACGAGAACTCGGGCATCCATGCCCGAGTTCCGGGAGACGGATGTTTCGCCATGCCTCCGGCGCCGAGTCCCCCTTCGGGGACCGGCTCGCCGGGTCCGGGAAGGCGGCTCTATCCGGGAGCCGACGCGGCCGCGGCGGCCGCCTCGTCGGCGCCGGCGAGCTCGGTGCCGCAGGCGGCGCAGTACGCCGCGCCGCGCGCGACGAGGGCGCCGCACTCCGGGCACGACGGTTGCTCGGCTCCGGACGGGCGCACGCCCGGCAGGTCCCAGCGCTCGAACGTCAGGTGGCGGCGCAGGTAGACCACGGTCTCGCGCAGGATGGCCGCGATCGGCAGCGCGATGAACGCGCCGATGAAGCCGTAGAGCTGACCACCGAGCAGCAGGGCGAAGATCACCAGCAGCGGGTTCACCCGCAGCGCCTGGCCGAACACCTGCGGCGCCACCACATGCCCCTCGAGCTGCTGCAGCACGGTGAAGGCGATGATCAGCCACACCGCGTCCAGGGCGTTGCCGCTCAGCGCCGCGATGATCACCGGCGGGCCGGCGCCGATCGCCGGCCCGACGTACGGGATCAGCTCCGCGAAGCCGTACCAGGCGCCGAAGAACAGCGCGTACGTCTTGCCGTCCGGGAAGATCCCGAGCGAGCCGAAGACCCACAGCATCACGCCCGCGCTGGTGCCCATGATCGTCGAGAACAGGAGCTGCCCGCGCACGTAGCCGAACAGCGCCGACTGGATGCGGGTCGGGAAGTCGTTCTCCGGCGTGCCGTCGCCCCCGGGCACGACAGCGCGCACCACGGCGCCGATGCGGTCGCCGTAGATGAGCATGTAGACGGTCAGCACGACGATCAAGATCAGCGCCAGGCCGCCCTCTACCAGCACCTGCACCGCGTCGCGCGTGAAGCTCAGCACGTCGCCCGAGCCGGAGCTGAGCCGCTCGCCGATCGTCTGCAGCGCGGTCTGCCCCTCGCGCTTGACCTCGATGTCGATCCCGCGGCGGTCGAGCCAGCCCTGCAGGTCGGCGAGCGAGGCGTTCGCGTCGTGGACGAAGCGCGGCACGTTGCGCTGGAACGCCGAGACCTGGTCGGAGACCGGGTTGGCGAGCAGGAAGCCCAGGCCCGTGAGGCCCGCCAGCAGGCCGAGCACGACGACCGCGACCGCCAGGCCGCGCGGGATCCGCGCGCGCTGCAGGAGCGCCACGATCGGGTTCAGCAGCAGCGCGATCAGCCCGGCGATCGTGAACAGCAGCAGCACGGGGCCGGCCGCGTGCAGGACCATGTAGGCGCCGACGATCGCCAGCGGCAGCAGCACGAGCTGGACCCACCGCGGCACGAGCACGGGCACGGCCGGCCACGGAGGCGCGGGCGGCTGGTCGGCGAGCGGCTGCGCCTCCGCGGGCGCCTCCTCGCCGACGCCCGCGAGCGGGTTCGCGGCCTCCTCGTCGACGTCCGGCGGCGTCTTCGCCATGGTCCGAGTATGCACCCCGGGGGCGATAGCGTCCCGCGAATCACCGCGATCCTCTTCATCGGCGACGTCGTCGGCCGGACCGGCCGGAGAACGCTGCGCGCCCTGCTCCCGGTCCTCAGGGAGGAGCTCGCGCCCGACTTCGTCGTCGCCAACGGGGAGAACGCGGCGGGCGGGATCGGCATCACGCCCAAGGAGGCCGGCGAGCTGTACGCGGCCGGCGTCGACGTGATCACGCTGGGCAACCACGCCTACCGGCACCGCGAGATCTGGCCGTACCTGGACGAGCAGCCGCTGATCCTCCGGCCCGCCAACTACCTGCGGACCCAGCCCGGCCGCGGCACGTGCGTCATCGAGCGCGACGGCGCCTCGCTCGGCGTCGTCAACCTGTCCGGCAACCTGTTCATGCAGGCCGGCAGCCCGGCGCTGATCGCGATCGACGACGCGCTGCGCGAGGTGGAGGGCGCCGACCAGATCCTGGTCGACATGCACGCCGAGGCGACGAGCGAGAAGGTCGCGCTGGGCTGGTATCTCGACGGCCGCGTGACCGCTGTCGTCGGCACCCACACCCACGTCCCGACCGCCGACGCCCGCGTGCTGCCCGGCGGCACGGCCTACATCACCGACGTCGGCATGACCGGCGCGCGCGGCGGCGTGATCGGCGTCCGCCGCGAGCAGTCGATCGCGGTCATGCGCACGCACATGCCGATGCGCTACGACGCCGCCGACGAGGACCCGTGGATCAACGCGGTGCTGATCCGCTGCTCCACCAAGCGCCGCGCCGACGCGATCGAGCCCATCCTCCGACCTGTCTAGCCAGTCCCCGAAAGGGACCCGCCGCCGGAGGCATGGCGGAACAACCACCTTTCGGACCTCGGGCACGGATGCCCGAGGTCCCGTCAACCTATCCCGAGGGAAGCCCGAAGTGCTCGCATACCAGCGGCATGACGTCCCGCAGCGCCCACTGCTCGCGCGCCTCCGCGGACGGGCCGGTGCCGCACCACAGGAGCGTGCCGAGCGAGTCGTTCGCGTGCAGCGAGCCGTGCGAGCCGCCGCCGACGTGGTGGGCGCCGCCCCAGTCGGTGAACTCGTAGCCGGGGCGCGCCGACGCGAGCACCTCGCCCGACGTACGGCAGCGCAGCGCCGACCACACCCGGCCCAGCGCGTCGGGATACGTCGCCGAGCGGATGTGGCCGTCCTCGACCCGCAGCCCGAGCAGCTCCAGGTCACCCTCGACGTGCCAATGCCCGCCGCGGGCGTCCTCGAGGTCGCCGCGGGGGGCGAAGCGCAGCTCCTTCACGGCGCTCCCGCGCTCGCCGCGCACGATCGCCTCGCCGTCGGGGTGCGTCCCCATCGTCATGACGAGATCGACGCCGTCGAGCTTGAGAAGGGTCCGCTCCACGCGTGGCACCAGCGAGCGGCGGCGGTCGCGGTCGAGCACGTAGACCTGCGCGGAGCGCGAGGAGGGGCAGATCGCGATCTCGTCCGCGTCCGGCCGCGGCCGCTGGGCCGCGCGCACGCCGAAGCCGTCGAACGCCCGGAAGAGGTCGATCTCGCGCTCGACCTTGGACTGCGAGTGGTCCGAGCAGACGATCACGGCGTGGTCCTCCAGGAACGCCTCGGGGCCGCCGGCGGCGTCCATCACGCGGGTGAGCTGGCGGTCCGCGGCGGCGAGCGACTCCACTTGCGAGAACGGCCCGTTGCGGTGCGAGTAGGTGTCATTGTCGGGCAGCGAGAGCAGCAGGAAGTCGAACAGGTCCTGCTCGACGAGGAACGAGCCGACGCAGCCGGCGTGCTGGTCGCGCACCCCGGGCAGGCCGAGCTGCGAGCGGCACGGCGTGCGCCGGGAGGCGAACAGGTCGGCGTAGAAGAGCTCGCGCGGGCCCATGGTCGGCAGGCCGAAGACGGCGTGGGCGAGCCGGGTCAGCGCGGTGTCCAGCGACGGCTCGTGCTCGAAGCGCCCGCGGTACATCAGATACGTCGTGCCGGCGGTGCGGACGTTCGCGTCGTCCAGGCGCTCGAACACCGTCTCGACGTCGCGCGAGAGGTGCTCGAGGTTCATGTTGTAGATCGTGTCGGTGAGCGACTGCTTGATCCCGAAGGCGCGCGAGGCGCCGAAGCTCGTGCCGTACTCGACGTAGCGCTGCTCGCCGCGGTGCCACCAGTTCATCGACGGGATCGCGTGGTCCTCCAGGCCCGTGCCGGTGACGATCGACGCCGCGCACACCGGGGTGACCGACGGGAAGGCGGCGACGCAGTCGTCGACGATCTCGCCGCGCTCGATCAGCATCTGCAGCGTGGGCGTCCGGCCCGTGACGACCGCCCGCTCGAGCATCGCGGGCTTCATCGCGTCGATGACGGCGAGGACGAGCTTCTTCACCGCAGGATCCGCAGCCCGGCGTACTTCTCGCCCGCCCGGCGGCGGCCGCCGGCCAGCAGCCAGGCGAGGCCGGCCACGACGAGGATCGCCAGCGGCGGAAGCAGGACCGAGAGCCCGGCGGACAGCAGCGCCGCGCCCTCGGCGTACAGCGGCAGCGACCGCGCGGCCTCGGCGTCGAGCCGGCGGCGGACGCGCCCGAACAGCGAGCGGACCGCCGCGAAGCCCAGCGCGGCCGCGGCGGGCCCGGCGATCAGGCCCGGCCACCACGTCTCGCTGCCGTCCGCCACCGAGCCGCACGCCTCGAGCGCCGCGAGCACGAACGCGACCGCGATCAGCAGCGCGACGCCGGCCCCGGTGCCCTGAAGATCCGCGCGGCGCTCGATCACCGCGAGCGCCGCGACCCCGACGACGACCGCCAGCAGGAACGGCGCCTCCTCCAGGAACGCGAAGTCGGTCCCGTCAAAATCCACCCCGAGGTTCTGGGCGGCCAGCGCGCCGACGAGCAGCACGGGCAGGAACGGGCGGATCCCGATCGCGGCGCCGATGCCGAGGCCTTGGAGCAGGTCGAGGAGGTAGTCCATGGTGCGCGCTAGCGTTCCCTCCGGCGCGCATGACGATAGACGAGACGCCAAAGGACTCGCCGCGCTCGAGCGCGCGCGAGATCGAGCGCTACGGCGGCCTGTTCGCGCGCCGCACGCACGGGATGACCTCGTCGGCGATGCGCGACCTGATGGCGATCACCGCGCAGCCCGAGATCATCTCGCTGGCCGGCGGCCTGCCGGACACGAGCACGTTCCCGGCCGAGGACTTCGCCGCGCTGATGTCGCGCATCGCCGTCGACGCCAGCGCGGCGGCGCTGCAGTACGGGCCGACCGAGGGGTTGGACGAGGTCAAGCGCTGCATCGCCGAGGTGATGGCCGACGAGGGGATGCGCGTCGAGGAGGACGACCTCCTGGTCACCACCGGCGGCCAGCAGGTGATCGACCTCGTATGCCGCGCGTTCCTCGACCCCGGCGACGTCGTGGTCGCCGAGGGCCCGACCTATCCGGGCGCCGTGCCCGTGTTCGCCTCCTATCAGGCCGAGGTCGTGCAGGTGGAGATGGACGACGACGGCATGCGAGTGGACGAGCTCGAGCGCGCGCTGGCGCGCCTGCGCGAGGCGGGCCGGCGGCCGAAGTTCATCTACACGGTGCCGTCGTTCCAGAATCCGGCGGGCGTCACGATGAACCTCGAGCGGCGCAAGCGGCTCGTGCGGATGGCGGCCGAGCAGGAGCTCGTGGTGCTGGAGGACAACCCGTACGGGCTGCTGCGCTACGAGGGCGAGCGGCTGCCGACGCTCTACTCGCTCGACGGCGGGCGCTACGTCGTCTACCTCGGGACGTTCTCGAAGATCCTCTCGCCGGGCCTGCGGCTCGGCTGGGCGGCCGCGCCGCACCCGATCCTCGAGAAGCTCAACCTCGGCAAGCAGGCCGCCGATCTCTGCTCGTCACCGCTGTCGCAGCACTTCGTCGTCGCGTTCTTCGCCCAGCGCGACTGGCGCGCCTACCTGGGCACGCTGCGCGCGCTCTACCGGCGCCGCCGCGACGTGATGCTCGAGGCGCTCGCCGAGCACCTCCCGCGCGAGGCGTCCTGGACGCGGCCGGAGGGCGGGCTGTTCATCTGGGCGCGGCTGCCGGACTACATCGACACGACCGACCTGCTGGCGCGCGCCCTGCGCGAGCACGTGGCGTTCGTGCCCGGCCGCGCCGCGTACCTGGACGGCCGCGGCGGCTCGGAGATGCGGCTGAACTTCTCCGGGGTGAGCGACGACGACATCCGCGAGGGCGTGCGGCGGATCGGCAAGGTCGTCTCCGAGCAGGTCGCGCTCTACGGCACGCTGACCGGCGCCGCGCCCGCGAAGCCGGCGGTGCCGGCGGAGGAGGGCGCGGTGGTGCCGCTGCGCCGGCGGGCGGGATGAGGATCGCCGTCCTCAAGGGCGGCCGGTCGATGGAGCGCACCGTGTCGCTGCGCTCGGGCGCGCGCGTCGAGGACGCGCTGAAGCGCCTCGGGCACGACGTGGTGGCGATCGACGTCGGGCCCGACCTCGTCGACCGCCTCTACGACGACCGCCCCGACGTCGCCTTCGTCGCGCTGCACGGGCGCGGCGGCGAGGACGGCACCGTGCAGGAGCTGCTCGAGCTGGTCGGGGTGCCCTACACGGCCTCCGGCCCGGGCGCCTGCATGCGCTGCATGGACAAGGTCGTCGCCAAGCACGAGCTGCGCGCCGCCGGCATCCCGACGCCGGACTTCTACGCGTTCTCGCAGACGGCGTTCGAGGACCTCGGCGCGGCGCGCGCGCTGCCGGCGATCGAGGAGCGGCTCGCGTTCCCGATCGTCGTCAAGCCGGCCGCGGGCGGCTCGGCGCTCGGGATCAAGTTCGCGCGCACCGCGCAGGACGTGCCCGGCGCGCTGGTGGCCGCGTTCTCCTATGACACGAAGGTGCTGCTGGAGCGCCACATCGACGGCCGCGACCTCGCCGTGTCCGTGCTCGACGGCTCGGACGGCCCGGAGGCGCTCCCGGTCGTGGAGGCGATCCCCACCGAGGAGGACTTCTACGACTTCGAGGCGCGCTACGAGTTCGGCCGCACGCGTTTCGTGTGCCCCGCCGAGCTCCCGTCCGGGCTCACCGCGCGCGCCCAGGAGCTCGCGCTGGCCGCCTGGAGGACGCTCGGCCTCGCCGGGTTCGCCCGTGTGGACCTGATGCTCGCCGGCGACGAGCTGACCGTGCTGGAGGCCAACGCGATCCCCGGGCTGACCGACACCTCGCTGCTGCCGCTGGCCGCCGAGGCGGCGGGCATCGGCTTCGACGCGCTGGTGGCGCGGATCCTCGACCTGGCCGTCGCGCGGACCGGCGCGGCGTCCTAGCGGTGGCGGGTGGAGATTCGCCCGCTGCCGCTACGCGTCGCCGCCGGCGAAGTCCTCGGGCGTCACGCGGTCGAGGAACTCCTTGAACTTGTCCACGACCTCCTCGGTGTCCTCGACCTCGTGCTCGAACTCGATCGCGGACTCGGCGATGACGTCCTCGGCGGCGAAGATCGGGGCGCCGGAGCGGACCGCCAGCGCGAGCGCGTCGCTCGGCCGGGAGTCGATCTCCACCTCGCGTCCGTTCACTGACAGCGTGATCGACGCATAGAACGTGTTCTCCCGCAGCTCGGTGACGGACACGCGCGTGCACGCGACCTCCAGCTCGCCGAGCATGTCGAACAGGAGGTCGTGCGTCATCGGCCGCGGGGTCGACGCGCCCTGGAGCTTCATGAGGATCGCCGCCGCCTCGGGATGCCCGATCCAGATCGGCAGGAACTTGTTCGTGTCGACGGCCTTGAGCAACACGATCGGCTGCTTGCCGACCATGTCGAAGCTCACGCCGTAGATGACCATCTCCTGCACTCTGGGGGCGCTCCTCGCTCGGGGGGCGGAGCCCAAGTATAGGCCCCGGCCGGTCCGCTCAGGACGGATTCCGCGGCCCCACGGCCCGCGCGCCCCGTCGAGCACCCAGGGCGCGTCGTGACGGAGGATCGCGTCGGTCGATGTTAGAGATCTGACGCGAGAGGAGAGACCTGTTCGCTTGGGGAGCGCGATGGCGTCTCCGGCGTGGCGCCGGCCGGATACTTGCGCGCGTGAGTGTCAGACGTGACTCGCCCGGCATCGTCGGCCGGCGCGGATCGCTCGCACAGACGGTCGGCTCTGCGGCGGCCATCGCCGAGGACCTGCTGGAGAGCCGGCCGCCGGCCGTCGCTCGGCGGCTGTCGGTGCGCGAGCGGCGCGCCGAGGCGGCGGCCGCGGGCCTCCTGGTCGTCACGGCGGCCGCGATGGCGAGCTTCTCGCCGGACCGCTGGCCCGACGCGCTGACGGCTGTCCTGCTGGTGCTCGCCTACGCGCTCGTGCGGCGGGTGCGGTTCCCGCTCGGGCCCGGGCTCGTCCGGCCGACGCAGCTCGTGTTCGTGCCGCTGCTCTTCCTCACGCCGGCGGAGGCCGTGCCGGCGCTCGTCGCCGTCGGCTCGGTCCTCGGCGATCTCCCGGAGATCGTGCTCCGCCGGGCGCACCCGGAGCGGGTGCTTGTGACCGTGGCCGACAGCTGGTACTCCGTGGGGCCCGCGCTGGTGATCGCGGTGCTGGTCTCCGGCGACCAGATGGACGCGGCCTGGGGCGTCCTGCTGCTCGCGCTCGGCGCGCAGTTCGCCGTGGACCTCGCGGCCTCGACGCTGCGGGAGTGGCTCGGCGCGGGCATCTCGCCCCGCGAGCTGCTGCCGGTGATCGCGCTCGTCTACCTGGTCGACGCGTTGCTGTCGCCGATCGGGTACCTCGCCGTCCTCGCCAGCGGCGTGCACGACTACGCCTACCTGCTCGCGATCGCGCCGGGCGCGCTGCTCGCGCTGATCGCGCGCGAGCGGAGCGGACGCATCGAACGCGAGCTCGCGCTCGGCCGCGCGTTCCGGCGCTCGACGCGCCTGCTCGACGCCCGCGCGCAGGACCTGCGCCGCCAGGCCGGACGCCTCGAGCGCCGCGACGTGCGCGGGACCGGCGTCCCGCAGGACCGGGGGAGGCTCGAGCAGGCGCTGCTCGCCACCACGGTCGAGGCCGTGCAGGCCGACTGCGGGAGGCTGACCGCGCTCGCCCGCGACGGCTCGCCGCGGCGGCGGCTGGTCATCGGGCGCGCGGAGCGCTTCGAGGCTGCGCTGGATGTGGCGGAGGCGGTGCCGCTCGGGGGGCGGGCGCCGCAGCAGGTCGGCTCCGGCGACATCGCCGCGCTGGCGGTGCTGGTGGGTCCGTCCGGCTCGCACGCACTGCGCCACCGGCTGACCGTCGCGCGGCAGGGGCCGGCGTTCTCCTCCGTGGAGCGCGAGCTGCTCGAGCACCTCGCCGCGCAGGCCGCGGTATCGCTGGAGAACCTGCACCTGCACGAGCTCATGCGCGAGACGGAGGCGGACCTGCGCGCGATCCTCGAGGGGGTCGCGGACGCCGTCACCGCTGAGGATCGCGACGGGCGCCTCGTCTACGTGAACGCCGCCGCGGAGCGCCTGTTCGGGCTCGAGCCGGACCCCCTGCCGGCGTCGGTGGACGAGGTCGTCGCGCGGCTGGGTCTCACCGACGAGCGCGGGGACCCGGTCGGCGTCGACCGGCTGCCGGCCCGGCGGGCGCTGGCCGGCGGCGAGCCGGACCCGCTCGTCGTTCACCACCGGCGGGCCGGGACCGGCGAGCCGCGCTGGTCGCGCGTGAAGGCCAGCCCGGTGCTCGGCGGCGGCCGCGGGCGGCGCCTGGCCATCAGCGTGATCGAGGACATCACCGAGATCAAGCAGGCCGAGGAGGGCCAGCGGTTCTTGGCCGAGACATCGCGCGCGCTCGCCGGGTCGTTCGAGCTCGAGGAGACGCTGCCGGCGGTCGCGCGGCTCGCGGTGCCGCTGGTGGCCGACGCCTGCCTCGTGCATCTCGACGGCGGCGGGGGCCTGGAGCGAGTCGCGATCGCCGTTGCGGATCCGGCCCGGCGGCCCGCGGTCGAGGCGCTCGCCCGCGAGCTGTCGGCGCGCGTCGCGCGCACGGGGCGGCCCGAGCTCCACGGCGACGCCGCCGAGGAGGGCCTGGTCTCCGCTCTGGCGGTGCCGATCCGGGTCCGCGACGGCGCGGTCGGCGCGATCGCGCTGGCCAGCGCGGCCTCCGGGCGCCGCTTCGGCGCCCCCGATCTCGCGCTCGCCGAGGACCTCGGCCTGCGCGTCGGTGCCGCGGTGGACGGCGCGCGGCTCTATCGCGCGCGCTCGGCGATCGCCCAGACGCTGCAGACCTCGCTGCTGCCGCCGGTGCTGCCGGAGATCCCCGGGCTCGAGACCGCCGCGCTGTACCGCCCCGCGGGCGAGGGCATCGACGTGGGCGGCGACTTCTACGACGTCTTCTCGACCGGCGAGCGCCAGTGGTTCGCGGTGATGGGCGACGTCTGCGGCAAGGGCGCCGAGGCGGCCGCGGTGACCGCGCTCGCGCGCTACACGATCCGCGCCGCGGTGGCGCGGCACCGCTCGCCGGCGGGCATCCTGCGCTGGCTCAACGACGCGATGCTGCGCCAGCGGAGCGGGCCGGCGCGCTTCGTCACGATCGCGTGCGCCCGGCTCGACCTCGATCGCGACGGCGTCGGCGCCACCGTGGCCAGCGGCGGCCACCCGTGCCCGAAGGTGCTGCGCGCGACCGGCCTGGTCGAGGATCTCGGCGTCCCGGGGACGTTGCTCGGCGTGCTCGGCAACGTGAGGCTCGAGGACCGGACGACCGGCCTCGCCCCCGGCGACGCGCTGATCCTCTACACCGACGGCTTGTCCGAGGCGGGCGCCCCGGCTCGGCTGTGGACGCCGGCGCAGCTCGACGCCGCGATCGCCGGCGCGCGCCGCAAGCCGGCCCAGGCGATCGTGGACCATCTCGCGCGCGCGGCGATCGCCGAGGCGCCGGGGGGCCTGCGCGACGACCTCGCGCTGGTCGCGGTGCGCGTTCAGCCCTTGCTGTAGGGATCGACGTAGACGTCGTCGATCCGCCAGTCGCCGAGCGAGTCGGCCGGGGCGATCTGGAACGTGACGCGCTGGTCGCCGAGCAGCGAGAGCAGATTGACGGCCACGGGCAGCGGCGGCGCCGGGGCCCACTCCTCCTGCCCGGCGACCGCGCCGATCGGCAGCGATTGCGGCTGCCCGAGCGCGTCGCGGAAGGAGACCGTGACGGCGAGCCTGGAGAGCGCCGAGCCGCTGTTGCGGGCGAAGAAGCGGAGGCTGGGATGCTCGACGTCGATGCAGATGTCGCCGGTCGTGGCGGCTCCGCCGACCGGCAGGGCGAGCGCGCGCCGGTCGCCGGCGTCACCCACGAAGTACGGCTCGTTGCCGTCGACGCGCCGGGCGCCGCCCTCGAGCGCCCAGGATCCGGAGCCGGCCTCGAAGCCGCTGTCGGGCGCCGGGGTGTACCAGGCGAGGTCCTGCCAGGGCAGGAACGTCTGGGCGACCGGCCCGTCGCAGCGCGACGCGGCGTGCGCGCCCGTGGGCGCGACGAGCAGGAGGGCCAGTAGGGCGACGGCCGCGATCGC
>JBIOTP010000179.1:0-4970 GCA_044865965.1 Solirubrobacteraceae bacterium | reverse complement strand
CGATGCCGCAGACGCGCGAGCACATCCTGCTCGCCCGCCAGGTCGGCGTGCCGTACATCGTCGTGTTCCTCAACAAGGCCGACATGGTCGACGACGAGGAGCTGCTCGAGCTCGTCGAGGTCGAGGTTCGCGACCTGCTCAACGAGTACGACTTCCCGGGCGACGACATCCCGTTCGTGGTCGGCTCGGCGCTCAAGGCGCTGGACGGCGACCAGGAGTATGTCGACAAGATCGTCGAGCTTGCGGACCAGCTCGACACCTACATCCCGGAGCCCGAGCGCGACCTGGACAAGCCGTTCCTGATGCCGGTCGAGGACGTCTTCTCGATCACCGGCCGCGGCACGGTGGCCACCGGGCGCATCGAGCAGGGGATCGTCAACACGGGCGACACCGTGCAGATCGTCGGGATCCACCCCCAGATCGCATCGACGGTCGTCACCGGCGTGGAGATGTTCCGCAAGATCCTCGACCAGGGGCAGGCCGGCGACAACGTCGGCTGCCTGCTGCGCGGGATCAAGCGCGAGGAGATCGAGCGCGGGCAGGTGCTCTGCAAGCCGGGCTCCATCACCCCGCACACCCAGTTCAAGGCCGAGGTGTACGTCCTCAAGAAGGAGGAGGGCGGACGCCACACCCCGTTCTTCAACGGGTACCGGCCGCAGTTCTACTTCCGCACGACGGATGTGACCGGCGTCGCCAACCTGCCCGAGGGCACGGAGATGGTCATGCCGGGCGACAACATCCAGATGCAGGTCGAGCTGATCCAGCCCATCGCCATGGACGCGGGGCTGCGCTTCGCCATCCGGGAGGGCGGCCGCACGGTCGGCTCCGGGGTGGTGACGGAGATCGTCAAGTAGTTCTCTCTCCGCGACGGGCCGGAGGAAGCCCCGCCGCGGCGCGAAGTCGAGACCGATACGACCTTTGAGGGCGGGCCCCGAGCCCGGGGCTCGCCCTCATTGCGCGCCCAACGAACAAGCACCGGACAGAAAGTGGCCATAGCTCAGAACAAGATCCGCATCCGTCTCAAGGCGTACGACTCGTCGGCCATCGAGACTGCGGCCAAGGAGATCGTCGAGACGGCGACGCGGACCGGCGCCACCGTGTCCGGCCCGGTGCCCCTGCCCACCGAGAAGAACGTCTACGCCGTCGTCAAGTCCCCGTTCAAGGACAAGGACTCGCAGGAGCACTTCGAGATCCGCACGCACAAGCGGCTGATCGACATCCACCAGCCCACGCCGAAGACCGTCGACTCGCTGCAGCGGCTCGACCACCTGCCCGCCGGCGTGGACATCGAGATCCGACTCGCCTTCAACTGAGATGCCCGCGATCCTCGCCAAGAAGCTCGGGATGACCCAGCGGTTCCTGGAGGACGGCAAGGTCGAGCGCGTGACCGTGCTCGAGGCCGGCCCGTGCCCGGTGACCGCGATCCGCACGTACGACGTGGACGGGTACGAGGCCGTCCAGCTGGGCTTCGGCGCCGTGCGCGAGAAGGCGCTGACGAAGGGCGAGCTGGGGCACCTCAAGAAGGTCGACGCGCCGCCCGTGCGCACGCTGGCCGAGTTCCGCGACGAGGCCGGCGAGCTGACGGTCGGGGACACCGTCACGGTCGAGGCGTTCGCGGTCGGCCAGGTCGTCAAGATCGCCGGCGTCGCCAAGGGCAAGGGCTTCCAGGGCACGATCAAGCGCCACAAGTTCAGCGCCGGCCCGAAGGCCCACGGCTCCCATAACATCCGCGCGCCGGGCTCGATCGGCGCGTCGGCGACTCCGTCGCGCGTGTTCAAGGGCATCCGCGGGCCGGGCCAGATGGGCGGCAAGCGGGTGACGCAGCGCGGGCTGACGATCGTCGAGCTGCTGGCAGACCAGAACCTGATGCTCGTGCGCGGCTCGGTGCCGGGCCCGAAGGGCGCCACCGTGGAGGTCCGCACCGATGCCTGACGCCACCTCCCTGAGCGGCGGCGAGGCCGTCACGCTCGACGCCGAGGTGTTCGAGGCGCCGTTCAACGGGCCGCTCGTGCACGAGGTCGTGGTCGCCGAGCTCGCCGCGCGCCGGCGCGGCACGCACGCGACCAAGACGCGCGGGATGGTCTCCGGCGGCACGTCGAAGCCGTGGCGCCAGAAGGGCACCGGCCGCGCCCGCGCCGGCTCGAGCCGCTCGCCGATCTGGACCGGCGGCGGCACCGTCTTCGGGCCGAGCCCCCGCCACTACATCGTCAAGGTCAACCGCAAGGCGCGCCGGGCCGCGCTGCGCGCCGCGCTGTCGGTGCACGCCGAGCGCGGCACGCTGCACGTGCTTGACGCCGCCGCATTCGAGGCGCCGTCGACCAAGCAGGCGGCCGAGCTGCTCTCGGCCCACCGCGGCGGCGCGGTGCTGGTCGCGCTCGGCGACGACGAGCTGGCGGCCGCCAAGTCGTTCCGCAACCTCGCGCGGGTCGCCGTACTGCACGTCGAGGACGTCGGGGTGGCCGACCTCGTCGGCGCCGCGACCGTCGTCGCCTCGCAGGCGGCGCTGGACGCGCTGACGGCGCGGGCGCGCAAGGCCGGGTCCGGAGAGGAGTCGTAGCCGTGGACCACAGCCAGGTGATCATCCGGCCGGTCGTCTCCGAGAAGTCCTACGTGCTGGCGACCGCCGACAAGTACACGTTCCGCGTGCACCCGAGCGCGCACAAGACGCAGATCAAGCAGGCCGTGGAGGCGCTGTTCGGCGTGAAGGTGCTCGAGGTGCGCACGTCGAGCGTGCCGTCCAAGCCCAAGCGCCGCGGCTACACCGCGGGCCGCACGCGCGCCTGGAAGAAGGCCGTGGTGCAGATCCGCGCGGGTGACACGATCCCGATCTTCCGGGGCCTCGAGACCGAGCTCTAAGCCATGCCGATCCGCAAGCCGAAGCCAACCTCACCGGGCCGCCGGTTCGTCACATACCCGGACTTCGCCGAGGTCACGAAGACCGAGCCGGAGCGCTCGCTCGTCGAAGGGCTCACGAAGTCCGGCGGGCGCAACGCGAACGGCCGCAAGACCGCCCGCCACCGCGGCGGCGGCGCCAAGCGGCTGTACCGCAAGATCGACTTCAAGCGCACGAAGGACGGCGTGCCGGCGCGCGTGGCCGCGATCGAGTACGACCCGAACCGCTCGGCGTACATCGCGCTGCTGCACTACGTCGACGGCGCGAAGGCCTACATCGTCGCCCCCAACCGGCTGCGCCTGGGCATGACCGTCATGTCCGGCCCGGGCGCCGACATCACGGTCGGCAACGCGATGCCGCTGGCCGCGATGCCGGTCGGCACGCTCGTCCACAACGTCGAGCTGCAGCCCGGCCGCGGCGCCCAGATGGGCCGCTCCGCCGGCGCGGCGATCCAGCTGATGGCCAAGGAGGGCGGCTACGCGACGCTGCGCCTGCCCTCGGGCGAGATGCGGATGGTGCGCGCGGACTGCCGCGCGACGGTCGGCGTCGTCGGCAACTCCGACCACCAGAACATCACCGTCGGCAAGGCGGGCCGCAAGCGCCACATGGGCGTGCGCCCGCAGACGCGCGGCACGGCGATGAACCCGGTCGACCACCCGCACGGCGGCGGCGAGGGCGCGAACCCGCTGGGCAACCATCCGCAGACGCCGTGGGGCGTGCCGACGATCGGCTACCGCACGCGCAAGAAGGGCAAGGACTCCGACCGCTACATCGTCCGCGGCCGCCGCCGCGGCAAGAAGGGTGGCCGCTGATGAGCCGTTCCTCCAAGAAGGGACCGTGGGTGGAGGAGCGCCTCATGTCGCGCATCGAGGCGATGAACGCCGCCAACTCCCGCACGATGATCCGCACGTGGTCGCGCGCCTCGACGATCTTCCCGGAGATGGTCGGCCACACGATCGCCGTCCACGACGGGCGCAAGCACGTGCCCGTGTTCGTGTCGGAGTCGATGGTGGGCCACAAGCTGGGCGAGTTCGCCCCCACGCGGACCTATCGCGGGCATGAGTCGAAGGGCCGCATGCGATGACGCCGGAGCGCCCCACCGATCCGCAGAAGGCGAGCGCCGACGAAGTCGGCCGCGATGGCGAGCGCAGCGAGACAGGTGTCGACGAGCCGACGCCGGACGAGGCGGCCGCGGCGAAGAAGGCGACCGCCGAGGAGGCGGCCGCGGAGGCCGCGGAGCAGCCTGAGGCGAAGCCGAAGCGCAGGCGGCCGGCCGAGGAGGCCGAGAGCATCGCCGTCGAGGAGCCCGCCGACCAGCAGGAGCGAGCCGACGCCGAGGCGGCGCGCGCGGCGGCCGCCGCCGAGGAGGCGGCCGAGGCCGCCGAGGAGGCGGCCGGCGCGGCGCAGCGGCGCCGCGGCCGCAAGCGCGGCGAGGAGCCCGCGCCCGCCCGCAAGCGCGACCGCCGCACGCCCGCGCCCGCCGGCGTCACCGTGCGCGCGCAGGCCAAGTACGTCCGCACGTCGGCGCGCAAGGCGCGCCTCGTGTGCGACCACATCCGCGGCAAGGACGTGGCGGAGGCGCGCGCGATCCTCGCGTTCACCCCCCGCGACGCCGCCAAGGCGTGGAGCAAGCTGCTGGAGTCCGCCGTCGCCAACGCGGAGCACAACCACGAGCTCGTGGGCGACGAGCTGACGATCCTCAATGTCCACGCCGACGAGGGGCCGACGCTCAAGCGCTACCGTCCGCGCGCCATGGGCCGCGCGACGCGCATCCGCAAGCGCACCTCACACCTGACGATCACGCTCACCCCGAAGGAGTCCTGAGACAGCATGGGTCAGAAGGTCCATCCCGAGGCCATGCGCGTGGGCTACATCCACGACTGGAAGTCGAACTGGTTCTCAGAGCGCCAGTTCTCGGACTTCCTGATCGAGGACGTCCGGATCCGGGATCACATCACGAACAAGCTCGCGCACGCCGGCCTGTCGGACATCACGATCCGCAAGGACGCCGCCGAGGTGGAGGTCAACATCCACACCGCGCGGCCGGGCATCGTGATCGGCAAGTCCGGGTCCGAGG
>JBIOTP010000178.1:0-10561 GCA_044865965.1 Solirubrobacteraceae bacterium | reverse complement strand
CGTCCGAGTCGCGCATCCGCGACGTGGACATGGCGTCGGAGATGACGCAGTTCACGAAGCTGCAGATCCTGCAGCAGGCCGGCACGAGCATGCTCGCGCAGGCCAACCAGGCCCCGCAGGGCGTCCTGTCGCTCCTGCGCCAGTAGCGGCGCGCAGTCGCGAGCCTCTGGACGGGCGGCCGACCGGCCGCCCGTCTTCGTTAAAGCCGGGCCGCTCCCGGCCGACTACTCCACCTGAGGCGACAGGGAGTCGCCTCCGCCCAGCTTCATCTCGATCAACAAGGAGCGTTGATTTCATATGGGCCTTCGCATTCAGAACAACATCGAGGCGTTCAACACGCACCGGCAGCTCGCGGTGACGGCGGCCAACGCCTCGAAGTCGATGGAGAAGCTCTCCAGCGGCTATCGCATCAACCGTGCCGCGGACGACGCCGCCGGCCTCGCCATCTCGGAGAAGATGCGCGGCCAGATCGGCGGCCTGGCGCAGGCGCAGCGCAACGCGCAGGACGGCGTCTCGCTCGTCCAGACGGCGGAGGGCGCCCTCACCGAGGTGCACTCGATGCTGCAGCGCACGCGTGACCTGGTCGTCCAGTACAAGAACGGCACGCTCTCGCAGGACGACAAGGACGCCATCATCGGCGAGGTCGCCCAGCTGACCCAGGAGATCCGGGACATCGGCGAGAAGACGCAGTTCAACGGCAAGAGCCTCCTCAACGGCTCGGGCTCGTTCACGTTCCAGGTCGGCGCCAACGACGGTGAGACCGTCGCCACCACCTCCGTGGACCTGAAGGCGGCGACCGGCATGGCGACCGTCCTCGGCGTCGGCTTCAGCAACGTCACGACCGGCGTCAAGTACGACCCGACCGTCGGGGCCGACCTGACCGCCATGCGCACCGCGATGGACGGCCTGGATCCCAGCGAGGTCGACACCGTGATCAAGAGCGTGTCCGCGACGCGCTCCGACTTCGGCGCGATCCAGAACCGCCTGGAGCACCGTCTGAACAACCTGGCGACCTACCAGGAGAACCTGACGGCGTCCGAGTCGCGCATCCGCGACGTGGACATGGCGTCGGAGATGACGCAGTTCACCAAGCTTCAGATCCTGCAGCAGGCCGGCACGAGCATGCTCGCGCAGGCCAACCAGGCGCCCCAGGGCGTCCTGTCCCTGCTGCGCTAGGTCTGAGGGACAACGGGCGCGCCGCAGCGCGCGCCCAACATACCCCACCGAGGGACGGATCGCGGCGGGCGGCCTCAGGGCCGCCCGCCGTCTTTAACCCGACGCCGGCTCAAGCCCGGGCGCCCCGCTGTCGATGATCAGGACGTGGAATCCGTCCCCACCCTCATCACCGTCCCTGCGCGCGCTGAGAACGCGCAGGACATCGACGTCCTCCTCCAGACGCTCGTCTCCCTCCGCACCACCGCGCCCGAGGCCATGGTCCTCGTGGTCGACGACCGCTCGCCCGAGCCGCTGGCCCGCCTGATCGAGGCCGCCGCCGCCGAGCTCGACTGCATCTACGTGCTCCAGCAGGATGGCGAGGGCCGTTCCGCGGCCGTCAACGTCGGCCTTTCGGTCGCCTCCGCCCACCAGATGGACGCCTGCATCGTGGCGTCCGGTCTCGTGCTGGAGCGCGCCGGCTGGCTCGAGCGCCTGCGCGGCCGCACCGGCACCGTCGGCGCCCCCGCCGCGGTCGCCGGCGGCGCCGTTGTCGACGGCGACGGCATCATCCGCCAGGCCGGCTACTTCTTCTCGGTCTACCGGCGCGCCTGGAGCGCCCGGCTGAACAACGTGCCGCAGGAGCTGCTCGACGTGGACCAGCCGGTGCTGTGCCCGGTCAGCGCCGAGCTGCAGCTCATCCGCCGCGCGTGGATCGACCAGGTCGGGCTCTATGACGAGTTGCTCGACGGCGCGCACGCCGCGCTCGACTTCTGCCTGCGCGTCGCCGAAACGGGCGGCGAGTGCGTCTTCGAGCCGACGGTGCGCGCGCGGGCGCTCACGGACGGCGACGGCGAGCCCGACGACACCACGCCGGCCGGGAAGCGCCTGCGCGTCAAGCACACGGGCGTGAACTTCTCGAAGTGGGCCCCGGAGGTCATCTGATGCGCGAGCACGACATCCCCAAGACGCTCTTCGTCGGCTGGTCGGTCAGCGTCGTCTCCTACTACCGCTGCTTCCTGCCCGCCATCGCGCTCGGCGCCGACTACGTCGCCGCCGTCGGCGATCCGCCGAACATGGTGCTCACGACCGGCTTCGGCGAGCGCGCGATCACCGTCGAGGAGATGTTCGACTACGACGTCGTGGTCCTGCAGCAGCCGCGCAGCGTGGGCTGGCTGAACCTCATCCGCGACCTGCAGGCCGCCGGCGTCCGCGTGCTCTACGAGATCGACGACTACGTGCAGGGCGCGCGCAAGGACCGCAAGCACGAGCTCGCCGACGTCTTCGACGCGGAGTTCGTCCGCAACATGGAGCTCTCGATGCGCGTCTGCGACGGCATCGTCTGCTCGACGGACTTCCTCGCGCGCCGCTACCGCGCGCTGAACGCCCGCACGTGGACCTGCCAGAACGGCATCGACCTCCCCCGCTATGCCTGGCCGAAGCCGGCTCGCACCGGTGTCACGATCGGCTGGGCCGGCGGCGTCGGCCACAAGGCGGCGCTCGAGCGCTGGGAGCCGGCGCTGCGCGCGGTGCTCCGCGCCCGCCCGGACGTCCGCTTCGTCTCCGTCGGCCACCGGGCCGCGGACGAGTTCGTCGCCGAGTTCGGCCCGGAGCGCGCCCGCTCGCTGCCGGCCGCCAAGATCGACGTCTACCCGGCTTCGATGACGCTGTTCGACATCGCGATCGCGCCGTCGGCCCAGAACAGCCTGTTCCGCGGCAAGAGCGACCTGCGCTGGCTCGAGGCCAGCGCGCTCGGCGTCCCGCTGGTGGCCGATCCCGAGACCTATCCGGAGATCGAGGACGGCGTCACGGGCATCCACGCGTCGACCGTCGCCGAGGTCGAAGCCGCCCTGCTGCGGCTCATCGATGACGCGGAGCTACGCGAGCGCGTCGGCACGGCCGCCCACAAGCAGGTCGCCGCCACGCGCACCGTCCAGGCCGTCGCCGAGAGCTGGCGCAGCGTGCTGCGCGAGATCACGTCGGATGCCATCGCGGCCTGAGCTGAGATCTCGCTACAGGATCGCGCCGGCCGGCCGATCATAGGAGTGAGGCGCCACGGAGGCGCCTCGAGCCCTCAAATCGATCAACACGGAGCGTTGATTCCGACGGGCCCCGCCGCAGCCGGCCACGGCAGCGGTGACCGCTCGGCGCTGCGCGCCTCACGAACTTCACAAGGCTTCAGACCCCATAGCTCACGGCGCGACGGCGCTCGGGCCCGGTCTGAGGAACAAAAGGGACCGCTGGAGGGCGGTCCCACACATACCCCCACCGAGGGACGGATCGCGGCGGGCGGCCTTTCGAGGCCGCCCGTCTGCGTTAAAGCGGGCACCTCTCGATGCCGATGCACATCGTGCATGCCGTCCTCCGTCCCAGCATGAGCCTCGAAGCCGTCCTCGCACGCGTCGGCGCGCTCCAGAGCGCGTTCGCCCCGCCCGCCGCCGCACCCTCCATTCCGACCGCCGCGCCGGCGGCAACGTCGTTCGCGTCCGCGCTGCAGGGCGCGACCGCGCCCGCCGCCTCGCTCTTCGGCGCCACCGCCCCGCCCGCCACCGGCGCCGGCCAGGCCATCCTCAACGCGGTCCGCGGCGAGGTCGGCGTGCGGGAGCAGCCGCCCGGCTCCAACGACTCGCCGCGCATCGCCCAGTACCGTCAGGCCACCGCCGGCTCCGGCGTGGGCCCGTGGTGCGCCTACTTCACGTCCTGGGCCGCCCGCCAGGCCGGCGTGCCGCTGGGCGACTCCGGCCAGGGCTTCGGCCGCGTCGACGACGTCTACGCGTGGGCGCAGCGCGCCGGCAAGGCGATCCCGAACGGCCCGGGCGTGACGCCCCAGCCGGGAGACCTGATCGTCTGGGACGAGCACATCGGCGTCGTCGACTCCGTCGAGCCCAACGGGACGATCCACACGATCGAGGGCAACTCGTCCGATCAGGTGGCCCAGCGCACGTACCCGCCGGGGCAGCGCCCCGCCATCGGGTACGTCCGCCTCGGCTAGCCTTGAGGGGGTCCATGGCCGACCCCAAGACCGAGGAGCTGCAGGTCGCGCAGCGCGACCGCGAGCGCGCCGAGCGCGAGCAGGCGCGCGAGTCGGAGGACCCGACCGAGACGCACACGCACGAGCGCCGCGCGGAGCGCCACGCCTATCTGCGCGAGAAGCTGTGCGAGCGCGCGGAGTCCGAGGAGCAGGTTGCGTCCGAGGACGCGGACGGGTAGCACCGCCGCACGATGACCGAGCACGAGCGTGACCACGAGCGCCTCGAGCGCGAGGCGGACGACATGCAGGAGCAGTCGGAGCGCCTCGGCGACGAGATCTCCGGCGCGCGCGAGGACTGGGAGTCCAAGCAGCGGGACTCCCGGGTGCCCGGCGCCACGGGCGGGCCCGAGGACGCCGAGGGCGATCTGCCGCCCGAGGCCGAGGAGCCGCCGGGCGACGACGACGAGCCGGGCTAGGCCTCCCAGCCGGGATCGGCGCCGCGCCGGTCCGCCGCCCGCCGGCCCGGCGGCAGCGCCTCGGCCATCGCGAGCAGCGCCTCCTCGGTGAGCCACTCGTCGTTGACGTCGGAGGCGTAGCGGAACCCGTCCGGCAGCCGCTTTCCGCGGCGCTCGTAGTCGATCGCCCACGTGACGAGTTGCGGCATGATCACGTAGCGGTCGCCGATGTCGTAGCAGTGGCGCGCCTCGTCCTCGGTGACCAGGACCTCGTGGAGCTTCTCCCCAGGCCGGATGCCGACGATGCGGCGCTCGGCGTCCGGTGCGAGCACGGCGGCCATGTCGAGGACCCGCATGCTCGGGATCTTCGGGACGAACGTCTCCCCGCCCTGCACGAGCGGCAGGCACGTGAGCACGAACTCGACGGCGTTCTCGAGCGTGATCCAGAAGCGCGTCATCCGCTCGTCGGTGATCGTGATCGCGCCCTCGCGCGCCTGCTGCTTGAAGATCGGGATGACGCTCCCGCGGCTGCCGACGACGTTGCCGTAGCGGACCGACGCGAAGCGCGCCGAGGTGCCCGCGGCGTAGGCGTTCGCCTGGCTGACGATCTTCTCCGCGCACAGCTTGGTGGCGCCGTAGAGGTTGACCGGGTTGACGGCCTTGTCGGTGCTGAGCGAGATCGTCAGCGGCACGTCGTTGTCGATCGCCGCCGAGATCACGTTCTCGGCGCCCATCACGTTGGTCTGGACCGCCTCGAACGGGTTGTACTCGCACGCCGGCACCTGCTTGAGCGCGGCGGCGTGGACGATCACGTCGACGCCGCGGGTCGCGAGCCGCAGCCGGTCGCGGTCGCGCACGTCGCCGATCAGCAGCCGCAGGCGGTCGTCCGGGAGCGTGCGCTGGAGCTCGGACTGCTTGAGCTCGTCGCGGCTGAACGCCCGGATCGCGGCGACGTCGTAGCGCTGGAAGACCGTGCGCATGAACGCCGTCCCGAACGAGCCGGTGGCGCCGGTGACCAGCAGGGTCTTTCCGTCGAGGTCCACTAGGATGCGTGGGCGTGCGGGCCGGGAGCGCGCGAGAGTCTAGAGCGAGACCCGGCTGTCTCCCTCGTCAGCCGATGCCGCCGTGCGGCGCGTGGTCGTCGTCCAGGCGCGGATGACCTCGACGCGCCTGCCGGGCAAGGTCGTCATGGACCTGGCGGGAAGGCCGTTGCTGGAGCGTGAGCTCGAGCGCCTGGAGCGGTGCGAGCTGGCGGACGACGTCGTGCTCGCCGTGACCACCAACCCCGACGACGAGCCGCTCATAGAGCTCGCCCGCCGGCGCGGGGTGCGCTGGCACCGGGGCAGCGAGCACGACGTCCTCGCGCGCTACGTGGCCGCGGCGCGCGAGGCGGCCGCCGACCTCGTCGTGCGCGTCACGTCGGACTGCCCGCTGATCGATCCGGAGGAGACCGACGCGGTGATCGCCGCGCTCCAGGAGCGCCGCGAGAGCTGCGACTACGCGTCCAACCGCCTCGAGCCGCACCTGCCGCGCGGGCTCGACACCGAGGCGCTGTGGCGCGACGCGCTCGAGCGCACCGACCGCCTCGCGACCTCCGCGCCGGCGCGCGAGCACGTGACGTGGTTCTGCTACGCCGAGCGGCCGGACCTCTTCGAGCTGCACTCGGTGCGGCGGCCCTACGACGCGCACGACCTGCGCTGGACGGTCGACACCGCCGACGACCTCGCGATGGTCCGCCGCCTGTACGACGACCTCGGGCTGGCGGATCGCCCGCTCCCGCTGGGCGATGTGATCGCCTACGTCCGCGAGCATCCGGACGTGGCCGCGATGAACCGGCACGTCGAGCAGAAGGACCCCGCTGCGTGAGCGCCCCGGTCATCCTGGTGCGGACGGACGCGAGCGTCGCGATCGGGCTCGGCCACGCGATGCGCTGCCTCGCGCTGACCCAGGCGCTGGCCGACGAGCGCGGCGGGCGGACCGTGTTCCTGATGCCAGCTGCGCCGGACGCGTTCGCCGCCCGCGCCCGGCGGGAGGGCGCGACGCTGCGCGCCCTGCGCGCGCCGCCCGGCACGGCGGCCGACGCGCGCGAGACCGCCGCGCTGGCCGGCCACGAGGGAGCCGCCTGGGTCGTCGTCGACGGCTACGACCTCGACGGCGGCTACCAGCTCGCGCTGGTCGACGGCGGCGCGTCCGTGCTCGCGCTCGACGACCACGTGCACGCGGACCGCTACCACGCGCACCTGGTGCTCAACCAGAACCCCGGCGCGGATGAGGGGCTCTACGCCGACCGCGCGCCGCACACGCGCCTGCTGCTCGGCCCGCGCTACGCGCTGCTGCGGCGCGAGTTCCGGACGTGGGACGCGCCGCCGCGCGCCGTGCCCGTCGCGGCGCGGCGGGTGCTGGTGGCGCTCGGCGGCAGCGACCCGGACAACGTCTCCGCGCGCGTGCTCGCGGGCCTCGCCGGGGTGCGTGGCCCGCTCGAGGTCCAGGTGCTGGTGGGCGGCGCCAACCCGCACCGGCACGCGCTCGAGCGCGTGGCGGCGGGCTCCCCGCACGCCGTCGAGCTCGCCGTGGACGCCTTCGACGTGCCGCGCCGCATGGCATGGGCCGACCTCGCGGTCGCGGCCGCGGGCGGCGGCGCCCGGGAGCTGGCGCGGGTCGGGACGCCGCAGGCGCTGATCGTGCTCGCCGACAACCAGCGGCCGGCCGGGGAGGCGCTCGTCCGCGCCGGCGTCGCGGTCTCCCTCGGCTGGCACGCGGACGTCACCGAGGACGTCGTCGCGGCCGCGGTCGCGGCACTGGCGGGCGACGCGGCTCGCCGCGCCCGGCTCGCGCAGCGCGGCCGCGAGCTCGTCGACGGCCGCGGCGCGCTGCGGGTCCTCGCGGCGATGGGGCTGGCCGCGATCCCCTCGGCGGCGTGAGGCGCGCGGTGGTGACCGGCGCGAGCGGGCTGCTCGGAGCCGCGGTGCTGCACGACCTCGCGCCCCGCCTCGAGGCCGTCGAGGGCTGGTCGCACACGGTCGCGGCGCTGCCGGACGGCACGCGGCTGCGCCCGGTCGACCTGCGGACCCCGGCCGCCGGCGAGGCGCTGCGCGCCGCGGCCCCGGACCTGGTCGTCCACTGCGCGGCGCTGACGGACGTCGACGCCTGCGAGGCCGATCCGGCGGCGGCGCGGGCGATCAATGCCGAGGCGCCGGAACGCCTCGCCGGCGCCGCGCGGGCGCTCGGCGCCGGCTTCGTCCACGTGTCGACCGACGCGGTCTACGACGGCGAGCGGGCCGGGGCGCACGCCGAGGACGAGCCGCCGGCGCCGGCCAACGCCTACGCGCGGACGAAGCTCGAGGCCGAGCGCGCCGTCCTCGGCGCCCACCCCGAGGCGCTCGTGGTGCGCACGACCATCCACGGCTGGACCGCGCGCGGGCGGCTGAGCTTCTCCGAGTCGATCCTGCGCGGCCTGCTGCGCGGCGAGCGGCTGACGCTGTTCGCCGACGTCCGCTTCTCCCCGCTCGTGGTCACCGATCTCGCCGCGCTCATCCGGCGGCTCGCAGGGCGCGGCGCCGCCGGGATCCTCAACGTCGGCGCCGCCGACGCGGTCACCAAGGAGGCGTTCGGGCGCCTCGTCGCCCGCGCGTTCGGCCTGCCCGAGGACCCGATCGCTCCCGTCGCGCTCGCCGAGCGCCGGCTCAGCGCCGCGCGACCAAGGAACACCGCGCTCGCCGTCGAACGGGTCACGGCGGCGCTGGGCGAGCCGCCGCCGACGGTCGCCGACGGGGTGCGGCGGTTCCGCGAGGATGCCGACAGCGGCGCCGCCGCGCGCCTGAAGTCCCGGTCCGGGCCGCTGCCCGCCCTCCTGGAGGACCCGCCGACATGACGCACATCACCATCGCCGGCCGGCGCATCGGGCCCGGGGAGCCGCTCTACTTCGTCGCCGACATCGGCGCCAACCACGACGGCAGCCTCGATCGCGCCTACCGCCTGATCGAGCTCGCCGCCGAGGCGGGCGCGGACGCGGCCAAGTTCCAGAACTTCATCGCGCCGCGGATCGTGTCGCGGCGCGGCTTCGAGGAGCTCGGGGCCCAGATCGCGCATCAGTCGGGCTGGGAGAAGCCGGTCTACGAGGTCTACGAGGACGCGAGCGTGCCCGAGGACTGGACGCCGCGGCTGGCCAACCGCTGCCGCGAGGCCGGGATCGACTACTTCACCAGCCCGTACGACATCGCCACCGTCGACGCCGTCGAGCCGTACGTGCCCGCCTTCAAGATCGGCTCCGGCGACATCACTTGGCTGGAGATCGTCCGGCACATCGCCGGCAAGGGCAAGCCCGTGCTGCTGGCGGCGGGCGCCGCGACCGAGGTCGACGTCGACCGCGCGATGGCCGCCGTGCACGAGCGCACGCGGGACGTCGTGCTCATGCAGTGCAACACGAACTACACGGGCGACCCCGACAACCTGCGCCACCTCAACCTCGCGGTGCTGCGGGCGTGGGCGGCGCGCTATCCGGACGCCGTGCTCGGCCTCTCCGACCACACGGCCGGGCACGTCTCGGTGTGCGCCGCGGTGGCGCTCGGCGCGCGCGTGTTCGAGAAGCACTTCACCGACGACAACGACCGCCCGGGGCCCGACCACGCGTTCGCGATGACGCCGCCGACCTGGCGGGCGATGGTCGACGCGGCCCGCGCCACCGACGCCACGCTCGGCGACGGGGTCAAGCGCATCGAGGCCAACGAGCGCGACGCGGTCGTCGTCCAGCGCCGCGCGCTGCGGTTCGCGCGCGACCTCCCGGCCGGCCATCGGCTCGGCGCGGACGACCTCGTGGCCACGCGCCCGTGCCCGCCGGAGGGGCTCCCGCCGTACCGGATCGAGGAGGTGCTCGGCCGCGACCTCGCCGTCGCCGTCTCCGCCGACGGCCTCGTGGCCGCGGACCTGCTGGCATGAAGGTCGTCTGCACGATCGAGGCGCGCGTGCGCTCGAGCCGGCTGCCGGGCAAGGTGCTGATGCCCGCCGTCGGGAAGCCGCTGCTCGAGCTGATGGTGGAGCGGCTGCGGCGCGCCCGCCGGCTGGACGCGATCGTCGTCGCCACGACCGAGGATCCGTCGTCGGACCCGATCGAGGCGCTTGCGGACCGGCTCGGCATCGGCTGCTTCCGCGGCAGCGAGGACGACGTGCTCGCGCGCGTGCTCGGCGCGGCGCAGGCGCACGACGCCGACCTGATCGTCGAGACCACCGGCGACTGCCCGTTGATCGACCCGGGCGTGATCGACCACGTAATAGAGCGCTTCGCGGACGGCGGCGTCGACTACTGCTCGAACACGCTGGAGCGGACCTACCCGCGCGGGATGGACGTGCAGGTGTTCCCGACCGCGGTGCTCGCCGAGGTCGCGAGCCTCACGAGCGCGCCCGCCGACCGCGAGCACGTCTCGCTCTACATCTACGAGCACCCCGAGCGCTACCGGCTGCGCAGCGTGCGCTCGGAGCGGCCGGAGACCGGCGAGGACCGCCTGACCGTCGACACGCCCGAGGACCTGGCGCTGGTGCGCGCGATCTTCGAGGCGCTCTACCCGGCGGATCGCGCCTTCGGGCTGGACGCCATCCTCGCGCTGCTCGACGCGCGGCCCGACCTGCGGGCGCTCAACCGCCACATCGAGCAGAAGCCCGTCCGCTAGTGGCCCCGCCCGCACGTGCGGAACCACCAGTGCTCCGCGCCGCGGTGATCGGCTGCGGGGCGATCGGCGCGGGCGGCGGCGGCGGCGAGCCGCATCCGGACGTCGGCGTGCTCACCCACGTCGAGGCCTACGCGGTCTGCCCCGACACCCAGCTGGCCGCGGTGTGCGACGCGGACGCCGGGCGCGCCGAGCGCTGCGCGGAGCGCTGGGGCGCGACCGCGTACACGGACGCGACGGCGGCGCTGGCCGCCGCGCCGGAGATCGTCAGCGTGTGCACGCCCGACGCGACGCACGCGGAGCTCGTTGAGCTCGCGCTGCGC
>JBIOTP010000177.1:0-12888 GCA_044865965.1 Solirubrobacteraceae bacterium | reverse complement strand
CCCGGCGCCGACGAGGAGGTGCTGCTGCTGGACTATCGCACGCACCAGCGCAAGCTGCTGCCGGCGCTGGCGACGACCTACGCGCTGCACTTCGCGCAGGAGCGGCTCGTGACCGAGCTGCACGAGGCGTTCACCGCCACCGACGAGGACGACCGGCGCCGGCGCGAGCTGGAGACGCTCGCCGCGGGCGTGAAGGCGGTCGCCACCTGGCACGCCACGGAGACGATCCAGACCTGCCGCGAGGCCTGCGGCGGCGTCGGCTACCTGCGCGCCAGCCGGCTCGCGTCGCTGAAGGCCGACACCGACGTCTTCACGACGTTCGAGGGCGACAACACGGTGCTCCTGCAGCTCGCGGCCAAGAACCTGCTGACCGACTACCGCGACCAGTTCGGCGAGCTCGATCCGCTCGGCATGGCGCAGTTCTTCGCCGGCCAGGCGATCAACATGGTGGCCGAGCGCACCGCCGTGCGGAAGCTGCTCGGGCAGCTCGCCGACGGCCTGCGGCCGGGCCGCGACGACGAGGCCGACCCGATGGACCGCGCGACGCAGATCGACCTCTTCCGCTGGCGCTACGAGCACCTGTTGGCCGGCGTCGCGCGGCGGCTGAAGGGCGGCATCGACGACGGCAGCGAGCCGTTCGACGTGCTCGTCGACTGCCAGGACCACGTCGTGGAGACGGCCCGCGCGTGGGTCGACCTCGTGGTGCTGGAGGCGTTCGCGGCGGCGGTCGAGCGCTGCGAGGACGAGGGCGCGCAGCGTCTGCTCGACCGGCTCTGCAGCCTCTACGCACTCGCGCGGATCGAGCGCGAGCGCGGCTACTACCAGGAGCACGGGCAGCTCTCCGCGGGGCGCTCGAAGGCGACGATCAAGGCCGTCAACGCGCTGTGCGCCGAGATCCGGCCGCGCGCGGAGACGCTGATCGACGCGTTCGGCATCCCCGAGGCGGCGCTGGGGCCCACGGCCGGAGGGGCGAAGGCGGGCGTCGCCGCATGAGGACCCGCCTCCCGCGCGCCGAGCGCGAGCGCCAGATGCTCGCCACCGCCCATGCGCTGTTCGCCGAGCGCGGCTACGCCGCCGTGACGATGGACGGCGTCGCCGCCGCCGTAGGGGTCACGAAGCCGCTGCTCTACAACTACTTCGGCAACAAGGAGCGGCTATACCTCGAGTGCATGCGCTCCGCCGGCGACGCGCTGATCGACGCCGTCGTGGACGCCGTCCACGCGGCGCCCACGCCCCAGGCCGCGCTGCGCGACGGAATCCACGCGTTCTTCGCGTTCCTGGATGCCGACCGCGCCGCCTGGCGCGTGCTGTTCAGCGAGACGCTGCCGGCCGGCGGGGAGATCGCGCAGCGCGTCGCCGAGTACCGCGACCGGCTCCAGGGCCTCGTCGCCGCCGCCGTGCGCGAGTACGGCGCCCCCCAGGCCGAGGCGCTCTCGGCCGCGCTGCTCGGCGCCGCCGAGGCGCTCGGGCGCTGGTGGTTGCGCACCGGCGCGATGCCCGCCGCGGACGTCGCCGACCTGCTCGTGCGCACCGTCGAACCCGGACTGACCCGACCCGCGAGGACCACATGAGAACCGAAGCCCGCCGCGTCGCCGTCATCGGCGGCAACCGGATCCCGTTCGCGCGCTCGAACGGGGCCTACGCCCACGCTTCGAACCAGGACATGCTCACCGCCGCGCTGGACGGCCTGATCGAGCGCTTCGGCCTCGGGGGCGAGCGGCTAGGCGAGGTCGTCGCCGGGGCCGTGCTCAAGCACTCGCGCGACCGCGACCTCACCCGCGAGTGCGTGCTGGGCTCCAAGCTCCGCCCCGACACGCCCGCCTACGACCTCCAGCAGGCCTGCGGGACCGGGCTCGAGGCGGTCATCGGGATCGCCAACAAGATCGCGCTGGGCCAGATCGACGCCGGCATCGCCGGCGGCGTGGACACCGCCTCCGACGCGCCGATCGCCGTCAACGAGGACCTGCGCCAGGTCCTGCTCGACCTCAGCCGCGCGAAGTCGCTGCCCGCGCGGGCGCGCCAGCTGACCCGCCTGCGCCCCGGCCAGATCGTGCCGGAGATCCCGCGCAACGCCGAGCCGCGCACCGGCCTCTCGATGGGCGAGCACGCGGCGATCATGGCCGCCGAGTGGGGCATCACGCGCGAGGAGCAGGACGAGCTCGCGGCGCGCAGCCACCAGCGCCTGGCCGCGGCCTACGACCGCGGCTTCAACGACGGGCTCGTCACGCCCTTCCTCGGCCTCGAGCGCGACCAGAACCTGCGCCCCGACTCGACGCCCGAGAAGCTCGCGAAGCTCAAGCCGGTGTTCGGAAACGGCGACGGGACGATGACCGCGGGCAACTCGACGCCGCTGTCGGACGGCGCCTCGGCCGTGCTGCTCGCGAGCGAGGAGTGGGCGAAGGAGCGCGGGCTGCCCGCCCTGGCGTTCATCGCCGACGCGCAGACCGCCGCCGTCGATCACGTGCACGCGCGCGAGGGGCTGCTGATGGCGCCGACCTACGCCGTCCCGCGGCTGCTCGACCGCGCCGGCCTGGAGCTGCGGGACTTCGACTTCTACGAGATCCACGAGGCGTTCGCCGCCCAGGTCCTGTGCACGCTGAAGGCGTGGGCGGACCCGGTCTACTGCCGCGAGCGCCTCGGCCGCGACGCGCCACTCGGCGCGATCGACGCCGACAAGCTCAACGTCAACGGCGGGTCGCTCGCCGCAGGACACCCGTTCGCGGCCACCGGCGGCCGGATCGTCGCCCTGCTGGCCAAGGAGCTCGACGAGCGCGGCTCCGGCCGCGGCCTCATCAGCATCTGCGCCGCCGGCGGGCAGGGCGTCACGGCGATCTTGGAGAAGATGTGATGGCGGACCGCTACGCGCAGCTCGTGAACATGCCGATCGCGGGCGAGCTCGCCAGGCGGATCGGCCTCCCGCGCCCCGTCGAGCTCGAGCGCCACACCCCCGGCGACCCGGTGATCCGCGGCACCGTCCTGCTCGGCGCCGCGCCGGGCGGCCGCCTGGTGGGGGGCGCCGCGCGCGTGCTCGCGCACGCCGACGCCCGTACCGCCACCGCGCTCGAGGAGCCGGTGCGCTCCGCGGCCGCCGGCGCCGGGCTCGACGCCGCCGTCTTCAACCCCGACGCACCCGCGGACGAGCGCTTCAAGGCGCTCGTGTTCGACGCCAGCGGCATCGCCGACTCGACCCGGCTCGTCGAGCTGCACCGCTTCTTCCACCCGACGATCCGCCGCGTGGAGGCGTCCGGGCGGGTGATCGTGCTCGGCACGCCGCCGGCCGCCTGTGAGGCGCCGCGCGAGGCGACCGCCCAGCGCGCGCTCGAGGGCTTCACGCGCTCGGTCGCCAAGGAGGTCGGCCGCGGCGCCACCGCGCAGCTCGTGTACGTGGCGCCGGACGCCGAGGACGAGCTGCACTCGACGCTGCGCTTCCTGCTCTCGCCGCGCTCGGCTTACGTGTCGGGCCAGGTGATCCACATCGCCACCAGCCCGGAGTCCGGCTATCCCGACTGGGACCGCCCCCTGGAGGGCGCGCGGGCGCTGGTGACCGGCGCCTCGCGCGGGATCGGCGAGGCGATCGCGACGACGCTCGCGCGCGACGGGGCGCACGTCGTCGGCCTCGACGTGCCCGCGCTTAGCGAGGACCTGCGCAAGGTGGCCGAGCGGCTCGACGGCGAGGCGATCGAGCTCGACATCACCGGCGACGACGCGCCGGAGAAGATCGCCGAGCGCTTCGGCGGCGGGCTCGACGTCGTGATCCACAACGCCGGCGTCACCCGCGACCGCACGCTGGGCAAGATGCCCGCCGACCAGTGGCAGTCGCTGATGGAGGTCAACCTCTCCAGCCAGGAGCGCATCAACGACGCGCTGCTGGAGCGCGGGCTGCTGCGCCGCAACGGGCGCATCGTGTGCGTGTCGTCCATGAGCGGGATCGCCGGCAACGCCGGCCAGACGAACTACGCCACCTCCAAGGCGGGCGTGATCGGGATGGTGCAGGCGCTCGCGCCGGTGCTGCGCGAGCGCGGCGCGACGATCAACGCGGTGGCGCCCGGCTTCATCGAGACCCAGATGACGGCGGCGATGCCGGTCGCCGTCCGCGAGGCGGGCCGCCGCATGAGCAGCCTGCGCCAGGGCGGGCTGCCGATCGACGTGGCCGAGACCGTGGCCTGGCTCGCCGGCTCCGCCTCGGGCGCCGTCAACGGCAACGTCGTGCGGGTGTGCGGCCAGAACCTGCTGGGGGCATGATGAAGACCGCCTACGCCCGCGTCGCCGCATCCGCGATTCCCGGCGCCTCGCTGCTGCCGTTCGTGCCGGGCCGCGGCAGCGAGATCCCCGGCGCGGAGCTGACCCGCGACGACGTGCGCGTCGACCCCGACCACCTCGCCGCCTACGCCCGCGTGTGCGGCTTCGCGCTGCGCGACGAGCTACCCCCGACCTACCCGCACGTGCTCGCCTTCCCGCTGCACATGGCGCTGATGGCCGACGGGCGCTTCCCGTTCGGCGCTCTCGGGCTCGTGCACATCGCCAACCGGATCGTGCAGCACCGGCCGCTCTCGCTGACCGAGACGCTGGAGCTGCGCGTCCGCGCCACCGCGATCGAGCCGCACCCCCGCGGGCGCGCGTTCGACATCGTCTCCGAGGTTCACGCCGGGGGCGAGCGGGCGTGGGAGAGCGCCAGCACGATCCTCAAGCGCGGCGACGGAACCGGCGGCAAGAGCGAGCGCAAGGAGCCCGAGCCGCCGCCGCCCAGCGCCCACTGGCGGCTGCCGGGCGACCTCGGGCGCCGCTACGCCGCCGTGTCGGCCGACCGCAACCCGATCCACCTGCACCCGCTGACCGCCAGGCTGTTCGGCTTCCCGGGCGCGATCGCCCACGGGATGTGGACCAAGGCGCGCTGCCTGGCCGCGCTGCAGGGCCGGCTGCCGAGCGCGCTGGAGGTCGAGGTGCGCTTCCGGCGCCCGATCGTGCTGCCGGCCACGGTCACGTTCGGCAGCGACGGCGGGCGCTTCACGGTGCGCGGCGAGCGCGACGGCGAGCCGCACCTGGACGGGCGCTTCAGCTGACCTGCGCGGAAGGCTGCCCGTTTGCGGGTTGACCCCGGCGGGCCTCGGCGGCGATGCTCGCGCAATGCCTGAACGGGAACTCGACGCGGGGCGCCCCGCGCCCGCCGAGGCGGAGCCCGCCGCGCCGGGCGAGGCGTCCGCCGGACCGCTGCCGGAGTCGGTCGAAGGGATGCCGCTGCACTCGTCGGCCGCCGGCGTGCGCCGCCAGGCGCTGCTCGGGCTGCAGCGTGGCCAGGGCAACGCCTGGGTGTCCCGGCAGGTGGCGCAGGTGATGCGCCAGGGCGACCCCGCGCGCGAGGCGTTCCTCGCCCAGGGTCCGATGCCCACGGTCGCCGGCCTCGACATGACCTCCGCGACCGGGATCGGCGGCTTCAACGCGATGTACGACCCGGGCCGGCAGGAGCTGCGGATCACCCTCCGCGTCGGAATCGTGGCTGTCGACGGTCTGACAATCGATCCGGCCACCGGGATCGTCACGCCGGCGACCAATGACTTCAACGCCGACGCTGCGGCCGTGATGGCCGAGCCCGACATCCCCACCCGCGTCGCGACCGTCACCAACGACTGGCACTGGCCGGACGGCGGCGAGAGCTTCCGCGCGCGCTACGAGCAGATGGCCGAGAACGCGTGGGGCGAGCAGCACTACTTCGTGAACCAGACGTGGGACGACGTGTTCGCCGACGTCGAGGTCGACCTCGACGTGCACCTCGGCGCGGGGGCGAACGACCACTGCACGGCGACGGTCTTCAAGGTCCCCGAGCACTCGAGCGCGGGCCCCGGCGCGGTCGTCAACTCGAGCGGCTCGCCCACCGGCTCCACCGGCACGTTCACGTCCTCGGGCCTGGAGGCGACGAGCGACTTCCTCAACTACCGCCTGGAGTACCCGGAGGGCGCGACAAACGTGGGCTCCGCGACCGGTCACGGCGACGTGGGCGAGGGCGACCCCGGGCCGACGTACCTGAACAAGTTCATCGCCGACTTCCAGCGCGGCACGCCGACCGGCGGCGCGCCGGTCACGATCACCGGCCACGCGAGCGCCACCGGCACGCACGAGGTGAACGACCGGATCGCGCGCGAGCGGGCCCAGAACGTCGAGACCTTCCTGCGCTCGCACGGCGGGCAGATCGCCGACTACCGGATCACCGTGCAGTCCGAGGGCGACACCGGCGCGACCGCCGACGCGGAGTGGCGGCGGGTCGACATCATGGTGGGCGACGGCCGCCCGCAGGTGACGATGATGCACGAGACCGGGCACATGTTCGGGCTCGACGACGAGTACTCCTCGCCGGCCGGCGGCTTCGCGCCCGGCGCCGGCACCCCCGGCGTCATCGGCCAGCCGGTCGCGCACAGCGGGCTGGCCGCGGCGATGGGCCCCGGCGTGCCGGTGGCCGTCTCCGAGAACAACGACAACATCATGTCGGTCGGCAACGTCGTGCGCCCGCAGCACTACTCGACGTTCCACGAGGCGCTCACGAACGTCACCGCGCCGCAGGGCTGGCGCTACGGCGGCCAGGGCATCTCGCCCAAGGCCGGCATCCCCGACCTGATCGGGCCCGACGTCCCGCAGCCGGACACGGTGGTGGTCTGATGGCCCTCGTGTTCGGCTACCTCACCCACCAGCGGCGCGGGCCCGGCGCGGGCATGCGCGCGCACGACGACGGGCAGGTCGAGCTCCAGCTGCGCGACGGCCGGTGGCGGCCCATCACGACGCTCGACGAGGACGCGCTGGACGAGCTGCGCGAGGCTGTGCGCGCCTCCGGGGTGCTCGAGCTGCCGGAGCACACGCCGCGGCCGCCGAACATCCACGACGGCGACTCGTGCGAGCTGTGGAGCGACGTCGACGGCGGCGTGCACGCGGTGATCGAGGCGTGGACCGACACGAACCCCGCCGCGCTCCCGAGCCGCGACCTGACCGGGACGCTGTCGCGGCTCGTCACGGCCGCCCAGGCGCGGGCCTAGCGGCGGGCGGCGACGGGAACCCGCCCGATCGGGGAGTGCACTCCGCGGGCGCCCTCGGCGCAGTCCTCGCAGCTGACCTCGCGGCGCGGGTTGCGGATCCCGGCGAGGCCGAGCACGCCGCCGAGCCCGACGAGCGCCGCGGCGATGCCGACGCCGGCGTGGAACGCCTCCACCGAGGCGCTCTCGACGGCCGCCGCCGCGGCCGGCGCGTCCACGCGCGCGAGCGTCTCCCGGCGCGCCTCGGCGACCGCCGCGGCCGCCTGCGCGTCCAGCCGCTGCCCGGCCAGGCGCGCGTCCAGCGCGGAGTTGAACTGCGCGGCCACGACCGCCCCGAGCGCGGCGACGCATAGCAGCCCGGCGACCCGGGCGATCGCGTTGTTGACGCCGGAGGCGATCCCGGCGTTGTGCTCGTCGGCGTCGGCGAGCACCGTCGCGGTCAGCGGCGCGACGGTCGCCACGAGGCCGGCCGAGAACAGCAGCAGCGCGGGAAACAGGTCGGTCCAGTAGTCGAGGCCGGCGTTCAGGCGCAGCATCAGCGCGAGCCCCACGGCGCCCACGAGCGGGCCGAGGCCCATGAACAGCCGTGGCCCGTAGCGGTCCGCCAGCCGCCCGGCACGGCGCGAGAAGGCGAACATCACAAGCGTCGTGGGGAGCATCGCCATCCCCGCCTGCAGCGCCTCGTAGCCCGCCACCTGCTGGAGGAACAGCGTCAGGAAGAAGAACGTCGCGCCGAGCCCGCCGTACATCGCGAACGTCTCCGCGTTGCCGAACGCGAAGTTGCGCCGGCGCCAGAGGCTCAGCGGGAGCATCGGATGCGGCGTGCGCGCCTCGTGCCCGACGAACAGCGCGAGCAGCGCCACGCCGCCAAGCCCGGTCGCCCACACCTCGGGGCTCGCCCAGCCGACCACCGGCTGCCGGATCAGCGCCAGCACCGGCCCGGCCAGCCCGAGCACCGTCAGCGCCGCGCCGAGCCAGTCGAGCCGCACGTCGCCCCGGCCGCCCTCGCGCTTCGGCACGGCGGCGGCGACCAGCGCCAGCGTGAGAAGGACGAACGGGACGTTGACCGCGAAGATCCACCGCCACGAGAGCGCGTCGACGAGCCAGCCGCCGGCCAGCGGGCCGATCACGAACGCGATCCCCGACCACGCTGTCCACGAGCCGATCGCCGCGCCCCGCTCGGCGGGCGGGAACGCGGCGACGATGACCGCCAGCGCGCTCGGCGTCAGCAGCGCGCCGAACACGCCCTGCAGCGCCCGGCCGGCGATCAGCACGCCGATCGTGGGCGCCAGCGCGCACAGCACCGAGACCACGCCGAACCCGGCCACGCCGATCGAGAACACGCGCCGCTCGCCGTAGAGGTCGCCGAGCGAGCCGGCGACCAGGATCAGCGAGCCGAGCGTCAGCAGGTAGGCGTTGGACACCCACTGCTGCCCGGCCAGGCCGCCGCCCAGGTCGGCGCGGATCGCCGGCAGCGCGACGTTGACCACCGTCGCGTCGAGGCCGGCGACGAACGATCCCATGATCGCCGCCGCGAGGGCCAGCCGCTTGCGCCTGTCGTCGGGTGCCGCCGTCCGGAGAACGCTACCGGGCCAGCGGCGCGAGCAGATCGAGGTACTGCAGCAGGTGGCGCGCCCCGAGGAACTCGTCCCGCACGCGCTCGCGCGCCGAGGCGCCCATCCGCTCCGCCTCCTCGGCGTCCGTGAGCAGCTCGGCGACGAGCGCGCCGAAGCGCTCGAGGTCGCGCGGGTCGTCGAGCAGCCGCCCGCTCTCGCCGTCCACGATCTGCTCCTGGATGCCGCCGATGCGGCTCGCGACCACCGGGCGGCCCTTCCACATCGCCTCGGCCACGGTCAGCCCGAAGCCCTCGGCGATGCTCTTCTGCGCCACCACGGCCGCGCGCCGCTGCAGCGCGTTGACGATCGCGGCGTTCTCCTGCAGGTCGTCCATCGGCAGGGCCGCGAGGTGGACGCGCGCACGCACGTCGTCCCCAAGGTCGTCGCGACGCCGCACCGCCTCCTCGAGCACCTGGCGCCCCTCGGGGTCGTCCGACACCGCCTCCACCGCCGGCCCGGCGTAGACCAGGTGGGCGTCGCAGCGCGGCGCGACGTGCTCGGCGAACCCTTCGATCACGCCCAGCGGGTCCTTCAGGCGGTCCCAGCGCGAGACCTGCAGGAGGTAGCGGTCGCCGTCGCGCAGCGGGCGCTCGCGCCAGACCTGCGCGCGCCGGTGCACCCGCCCCGGGCTGCCGTCGACGTGCGTGAAGACCGCATGCCCGCCGTCGCCCTCGACGAGGCCGGCGCAGTGCAGGATGCCGGTCACCGCCTCCTCGTCCAGGTCCTGGTTCTTCGGCGCGAAGGCATCGATCGACGGGGCGATCACGTGCAGCGGCACGCCGCCGAGGCCCTCCCACTCGAACGCCTCCCGCGAGAACACGACGGCGTCGGCCCGGCACACGTAGGGCTCGAGGAACCGCCAGGCCTCGCGCGCCGTGTCGTTGGGCACGTCGGTGCCGATGTGGCAGCGCCACACCACCGGCACGCCCGCGTCCGCGACGCCCGGGATCAGCCCAGCCGTCTGCGGGTCGTGCAGGATCACGATGTCCTCCGCGTGGAGGTCGTCGCGCAGCTCGCGCGCGTTGGGCTCGAGCGCCCGCTCGTAGGCGGCGCGCGCCTCGTCGTCGAGCGGGCCGCCGTCGCCCTCGGAGCCGTGCAGGTGGTTGTGCAGGCGCTTGGTGACGCGAAAGAACGCCTCGTCGCCGGAGATCACCGTCCAGCGCGCGTCGATCCCGGCGCCGCGCGCGTAGGCGAGCAGCGAGATCAGCATCTCCGCGACGCCGCCGCCGCGGGCGGTCGAGTTCAGGTTCCAGATCGCGCGGCCGTGGAAGACCTCGCGCGCGCGCCGGACGCCCTCTTGCAGCGCGGCGAAGCGGTCGTCGTCGAGCACCTCCCGGAAGCGCTCGAGGTGCAGCGCGCCGACGTGGACGGGCTGGAGCGCGGTCATACGAGCGAGGGTGCGCGCTGGAGCACCTGCTCGCGCGGGATCGCGGCGGCCGCGGCCCGGCGCAGCGCGGCGACCGGCAGCGGCGCGGCCGACGCGAGCAGGACGAGGTTCCCGGGCGCGCGGCCGCGCAGCACGCCCGGCGGCGCGACCGTCAGGAGGTGCGGCCACGTCTCGGCGAGCACCGCCGCGTGGGCGCGCGCCGCGTCGAGCGGCGGCACGTCGATGACGTTGAGCGCGTAGACGCCCGACGGCTTGAGCACGCGGCGGACCGCGGCGGCGAACTCGGGGCCGGCGAGCTGCGCCGGGACCTGCGGCCCGTCGAACGCGTCGCCGATCACGAGGTCGGCCCAGCGGTCCGGGCGCGCCCGCAGCAGCACGGCGGCGTCGCCCACCCGCACGCGCAGCCGCGGCGAGGTGCGCAGGCCGAGGTGCGCGCGCGCCAGGCCGACCACGCCGGCGTCCAGCTCGAGCACCTCCGAGCGCGAGCGCGGGCGGGTGGCGGCGATGTAGCGCGGCAGCGCGAACGCGCCCCCGCCCACGTGGATCGCGTCGATGCCCGCGCCGGGCGGGCGGAACGCGTCGATCAGGTCGGCGATGCGGCGCACGTAGGAGAACCCCAGCCGGCGCGGATCGGCGAGGTCGACCTGGCCCGCCTCGCGGCCGTCCAGCAGCAGCGTGCGCGTGGTGCCGTGGGCGACGATCTCGGCGTGCGCGAACGCGGTCCGCGCGGCGACCGGGGCCGGCACCCGGCGCGGGCGGCGCGCGCGCCCGCGCCGTCTTGCGCCGCGGCTCACGGTGGCCACCGTCGCGCGGCGACCGGCGTCATACGGCCTCCGGGTGCGCCCCCGGCGCGAGCTCCGAGGAGTCCACGAGCTGCAGCTTGCGCCGCGCGCGCTCGTAGAACCCCTGCGGGTGCAGCCGCAGCACGCGCGCCGGGCGCTCCGGGACCGCGAACTCGATGCAGTCGCCCGGCCCCACGTCGGCCGCGCGCTGCCCGTCGGCCTCCAGCAGCACGGGCGCCGAGCGGTCGAGGATGTGCACGCGGAGCGTCTCGTCCGGATGCAGGAAGACCGCGCGGTCGAACGCCGCGTGCGGCGCCACCGGGGTCACGAGCAGCCCGCGGTGGCGCGGCGAGACGATCGGTCCGCCGGCGGCGAACGAGTACGCCGTCGAGCCGGTCGGGGTGGCGATCACGAGCGCATCGGTGGTGTAGCGCGCGAACACCTGGCCCTCGACCTCCACCGCCAGCGCCGCCGGCCCGTGGCCGGCCACGCGGGTCAGCGCCGAGTCGTTGAACGCGGTCAGCGGCAGGACCTCGGCGTCGCCGGAGACGACCATCGTCGCGCGCTCCTCGAGCTGGTACTCGCCGCGGTCGATCGCGTCCAGCGCCCCGTCGAGGTCGTCGAGCGCGACCTCGGCGAGGAACGCGAGCCGCCCGAGGTTGACGCCGAGCACCGGCACCTCGTGCTTGGTGGCCAGCGACAGCGCGCGCAGGATCGTGCCGTCGCCGCCGAGGCCGATGACGAGCGCGCTGCCCGCGGCGAGCTCGGCGGGCTCGACCGTGGTGACGCTGTCCGGGAGCAGGTCGCGCGCCTCGTTGAGCCCGCGCACCTGCTTGCCGTGGCCGGCGGCCCAGCCCACGATGCAGTCGATCAGGTCCCGGCTGTCGCGC
The DNA here is from genome assembly GCA_044865965.1 of Solirubrobacteraceae bacterium. GTDB lineage: Bacteria > Actinomycetota > Thermoleophilia > Solirubrobacterales > Solirubrobacteraceae > Solirubrobacter. Next base: position 1,197 of record JBIOTP010000177.1, on the reverse strand, counting down.
AGCGGGTGGACGACGACGCCGATCGTGTGCCCCATCATGGCTCGTCGCGGTGGACTGTCGCGGGCGAGAACGCCGGCAGGCAGACCGCCACGTACTCGGCGCCGTCCGGCGTGGAGTAGCGGATCCACTCGCCCGCACGGGCGAGCACGGCCTGGCCGGCCTGCACCTCCAGCGCGCCGCGCTCGTGCTCCACGCGCAGCACCCCGTCGAGCACGACCGTGTACTCGTCGAACTCGGGGCGCTGGCCGGGCTCGACCCAGCCGGCCGGCGAGCGCATGCGGGCGACGCTCAGGCGCTCCTCGCCGGTGTTGACGCGCCCGACGAACTCGTCGATGAGCTTCGGCTTCGTGCCCGCCGCCTCCACGCGCGCCGGGGACTCGATCAGCTCAGGCATGCGCCGGAGGAGTCTATGACCGGACGCCCCCCAGGGAACCTGACCCCCTTTCATGTATTTTCGAGACATGAGCGTCACCGACGAACTGCTGCGCAACAACGAGGCCTACGCCAAGGGGTTCGACAAGGGCGACCTGCCGTTGCCGCCGGCCAAGAAGCTGGCGGTCGTGGCCTGCATGGACGCGCGCCTCGACGTGCACGCCATGCTCGGCTTGGGCCTTGGTGATGCGCACGTCATCCGCAACGCCGGCGGGGTCGTCACCGACGACGAGATCCGCTCGCTGGCGATCTCCCAGCGCCTGCTCGGCACCGAGGAGATCGTGCTCATCCATCACACGGACTGCGGCATGCTCACCTTCACCGACGACGGATTCCGGCAGCAACTCCAGCAGGAGACCGGGATCAAGCCCCCGTGGTCGCCCGAGTCGTTCACGGACCTCGACGACGACGTGCGGAGCTCGATGGGCCGGATCAGGACGAGCCCGTTCATCCCGCGCAAGGACTCCGTGCGCGGCTTCGTCTACGAGGTTGAGACGGGGCGGCTCAGAGAGGTCTCCTAGCCTGGACGGATGCTCCGGTCGCTCCATCGCCGCCCGCGCGGCCGCGCGCCTGCGCGGCTGCTGAGCGTCCTCACCGGCGGCCGCGTTCCCGCCGGGCCCGATCCGCGGCTGCTCGCGGTGGTCGAGACCCGGCCCGTGGCCGACTACGACACCGGGCTGCAGCCGCCGACCGAGGAGCTGGTGGAGCGGCTGCCGCCCGTCGAGGCCGTCGCCGAGCGGCTCGATCCGCCGCTCGCCGGCGTGC
>JBIOTP010000176.1:0-32717 GCA_044865965.1 Solirubrobacteraceae bacterium | reverse complement strand
GGTACTCGAGCTCCTGCTCGATCTCGCGGGCGATCTCGTGCGAGAGCAGCACCGCGCCGTCGTCGTCGAGAGCGCCCGGCTGGACCATGACGCGGATCTCCCGGCCGGCCTGCATCGCGTAGACCTTGTCGACGCCGGCGTGGCGCGTGGCGATCTGCTCGAGGTCGCGCAGGCGCTTGACGTACTGCTCCAGCGACTCTCCGCGGGCGCCGGGACGGGCGCCGGAGAGCGCGTCGGCGGCCTGGACGATGACGGCCTCGACGGTCTGCGGCTCGACCTCGTTGTGGTGGGCCTCCATCGCGTGCGCGACGGCCTCGGACTCGCCGTGTCGCCGCGCGAGATCGCCGCCGACGAGCGCGTGCGGGCCCTCGACCTCGTGCGAGACGGCCTTGCCGATGTCGTGCAGCAGCGCGGCGCGGCGGGCGGTCTTGGCGGATGCCCCGAGCTCGTCGGCCATCATCGCGGCGAGGTGCGCGCACTCGATCGAGTGCGCCAGCACGTTCTGGCCATAGCTCGTGCGGTACTTGAGGCGGCCGAGCACCCTGATCAGCTCGGTGTCGAGGCCCTGCACGTTGGCGTCCAGCGCCGCCTGCTCGCCGGACTCGACGATGTGACTCTCCAGCTCGGACTTGGCCTGGAAGTAGGTCTCCTCGATGCGGGCGGGATGGATGCGCCCGTCGGCCAGCAGCTTCTCAAGGGTCATCCGCGCGATCTCGCGGCGCACGCCGTCGAAGCCGGAGAGGATCACCGCGTTCGGGGTGTCGTCGATGATGAAGTCGACGCCGGTGAGGTGCTCGAGCGCGCGGATGTTGCGGCCCTCGCGGCCGATGATGCGGCCCTTCATGTCGTCGGCCGGGAGCTGGACGACCGAGACCGTGGTCTCGGCCGCGTGGCCGGCGGCCAGCCGCTGCATCACGACGGCGAGGATGTTGCGCACGCGGCGGTCGGCGTCGCGCTTGGTCTCCTCCTCCACCTGGCGGACCAGCCGCGCCGACTCGTGGCGGATCTGGTCCTCGAGCTCCTTGAGCAGCAGGTGCTTGGCCTGCGAGGCGGACAGCCCCGACGCGCGCTCGAGCGCGCGCACGTGGCGGTCGTGGGCCTCGCCGGCGTCCTGCAGGCGCTGCTTGAGGTGCTGCTCGCGCTCGTCGAGCTCGGCCGTGCGGGCGGCCAGCGCGGTCTCCCGCGACAGCAGCCGCTCCTCGAGCCGCCCGATCTCCTGCCGGCGGGCGAGCGCGTCCCTCTCGTCCGCGGCCGGCGGCGCATCGGCGCGGCTGACGCGCGGCGCGGCGGAGGCGGACGGCGCGGCAGCGAGCCCGGGGGCCCGCTTGACCACGAGCAGCGCCGCGACCACCAGGCCGACCGCCAGGACGGCCGCCGCGATCACGATTTCCATTTCCGATCTTCCTCTCCCCGCATGCCGTGCCCTGCTGGGCGCCGCGCATGCTCCGTGTCCTGTTTCGCAGGCGGCAGACCGGGCCGAGCCCGGAGCCCGAGACGGAGAGACCGGCATGAAGGCGGCCGCGAGGCCGCCGCGTCAGATGGCGGCTAGATGGGTCGGTGGAGGGTCCGTGGCGGGTGTGGGCACCCGCCCGGTGGGCGTTCTCGCCCGTGCTGGTCGTACGTGGTGGCCGTCAAGACTGAAGCTGCGGTTCCGCTCGAAAATGGCTGATTTGCTGGAAATTTCAGGGCTCAAACCGCCCCGGTCTGTCGCTGCGCCGGATCGTAGTACTGGAATCGGCCGCACGCAACGGACTACCGGTCAGTCCCCGGCCGCGGCCCCGGCGTAGCGCCGCAGGGCGTCGTACGCGAGCTCGAGCTCGTAGCCCTTGCGCACCAGCACGCCGAGCGCGCGATCGCGCTCCCGAGGCGTGGCCGGCGGCGCCGGGAAGCGGCGCGCGAGGAGCGCGAGGGCGGCCTCCAGCTCGCGGTCGGGGCCGTGGCCTTCGAGCGCCGCCTCGATGTGCGCGGGCGCGACGCCGAGCGCGCCAAGACGGCCAGCGATCCGCTCCGCGCCCCACGCGTCGAGCCGGCGGCGGTCCTCCGCGAACCGCCGCGCGTACGCCGCGTCGTCGACGTAGCCGGTCGCCCGCAACTCGGCGAGGACCTCCTCGGCGAGCGCCGGCTCCACCCGCGCTCGCCCGAGCGCCTGCCGCAGCTCGGCCTCCGTGCGATCGCGCTTGGCGAGCGCGCGCGCGGCGACATCGAACGCGTCGGCGCGGCGCGACTCGACATCGAGCGCGGGCGGGTCCCGGGCGGGCTCGTCGAAGGGCGGCACGGCGCCGGGTTAGTGGGACCGCTAGGCCGCGACCTCCCGCCCGAGCGCGGCGGCGGCCACCTCCGCACGGTGCTCGCCGGGCGCCTCGATCGGCTCCACGAGGTCCTGGTCGACGCCGAGCGCCGCGTAGACCTTGGCCTCGATCTCCTTGGCGATCTCCAGGTGCTCGTCCAGGTAGGCCTTGGCGTTGTTGCGGCCCTGACCGAGCCGTTCCTCGCCGTAGGAGAAGAACGAGCCGGACTTGGAGACGATCGAGTGCTCGAGCCCGAGGTCGAGGATGCAGCCGGAGGTGGAGATGCCGGTGCCGAACTCGATGTCGAACTCCGCCTGGCGGAACGGCGCCGCGACCTTGTTCTTGACGACCTTGACGCGGACGCGGTTGCCGATCGCCTCCGTGCCGTCCTTGAGCGTCTCTATGCGCCGGATGTCGAGCCGCTGGGACGAGTAGAACTTCAACGCGCGACCGCCCGGTTGAGTTTCCGGCGAACCAAACATGACCCCGACCTTCTCGCGGATCTGGTTGGTGAACACGCAGAGGGTCTTGGTGCGGTTGAGGTTGCCGGCCAGCTTGCGCATGGCCTGGGACATCATGCGGGCCTGCAGGCCGACGCTCTGGTCGCCCATCTGGCCCTCGAGCTCGGCGCGCGGGGTCAGCGCCGCCACGGAGTCGACCGCCACGACGTCCACGGCGCCGGAGCGCACGAGCATGTCGGCGATCTCCAGCGCCTGCTCGCCGTAGTCGGGCTGCGAGACCAGCAGCTCGTCGATGTTCACGCCGATGTTGCGGGCGTACAGCGGGTCCATGGCGTGCTCGGCGTCGATGAAGGCGCAGATGCCGCCGAGCTTCTGCGCCTCGGCGATCACGTGGTAGATCAGCGTGGTCTTGCCCGAGGACTCCGGGCCGAAGATCTCCACGATGCGCCCGCGCGGCACGCCGCCGATGCCGAGCGCGAGGTCGAGCGACAGCGCGCCCGTGGGGATGGCCTCGACCTTGACTTGAGCGCCAGGGTCGCCCATGCGCATGACGGTCCCCTTGCCGAACTGGCGCTCGATCTGGGTCAGCGCGCCTTGCAGCGCGGTATCGCGGGCCTTCAGTGGGTCCTGGCTGCTCATCGGGGGGAGGGCTCCTTGAACGTGCTCGTGAGGTCAGCACGCTAGGCCCGGCCCCGGACGGAAGACAACGCGCGATCGTGCCGATAGACGCGCGGATATGTGCCGGAAGCGTTACGGCTCGCGGACGGCGGGGCGGGAGGCGGACGCGTGGGCCGCCACGGCCGACGCGGCCGAGGTCCCGATCCGCAGCGCGATCCGCTTGCCGTCCAGCATGCCGCTGAGCCGGCCGCCGGAGCGCAGCATCAGCGTGCCGTGCGCGGCGTTGCCGCCACCGACCCGCATCCGCAGCGCGCGGCTCCCGCCGCCGGTGAGCGTCACGCCCGGGACCGCCTCGTAGCGGCGCAGGTCCAGCCGGCGCCCGTGCGCGGCCCAGCTGCCGCCGCGCAGCCCGCCGCCGGAGTTCGCGAGGATCGCCGGCGAGAGCACGAGGCGCAGGTCGTCGATCGTCGCGGCGACGGCCCGGACGGTGCGGCCGACCTTGCGCGGGAGCCCCGGCACGCCGCGGAGCGCGGTGAACGAGGCGGGCGCGTAGTGGACGCCGGGCACGCGGGTCGGCACGCGCCGGCAGGTGGTGGGCCCGGGCCTGTTCGCGACGAAGCGCAGCAGGGCGCTGACGCCGCAGCCGCTCGGATCGGCGCCGACGATCGCGTGGCCGACGCCCGGGACCACGAGCCGCTTGGAGCCGGGGATCTTCGCCGCCACGGCGGCCGACTCCTCCGGCGGCGTGCGCAGGTCCTCGGCGCCCTGGAGGATCAGCGTCGGCACCGCGGGATAGCCGCCCGCGGGAGTCACGGGCGCGGGGCGCGGGACGTCGGGCCAGTTCAGGCACAGGTTGATCTCGTCCTCGACAACGGCGGCCGCGTCGAACGGGAAGAACGCGTTCGGCGGCAGCGCGGCCAGGCGCTGGGAGGTGGCGGCGCCGCGCGCCTCGAACGGCGTGCCGGGATCCCACGGCAGCGGGGTCTCCTCGCAGACGGTCGCGTAGCGCGCGCTCGAGAACTCGCTCGGGGGGCCGAGGTCGTTGAACTTCTCCCCCTCGCGGAGCAGGCGCGCCAGCGGGTCGGGGTCGCCGGCGAGCGCCGCCAGCAGCGCCGCCGGCAGGGCGGCGCGCAGCGCCGGGTCGTAGTCGGCGTTGAACATGAGGTCGAGCATCGCCGTGGGCCCGAAGGTCACCCGGTGCGAGCGGCCGCGCGCGTCGTAGGCGACGCCGGTCATCGGCTTCGCGCGCAGGCGGGTGACGAGCTGGGCAAGGTCGGCCGCGGGGTCCGCCGAGAGCCCGCGGCAGCGCGCCGGGCAGAGCGCGCGCAGCGTCGGCGCCATGTTGTGGAAGCTGGGCTGGAAGAACGGGTCGCGATCGTCGGGGTCGAGCACCGAGTCGATGATCAGCCGCGCGACGTGATCGGGATGAAAGCGCGCGTACTGGAGCGCAAGGTCGGTGCCGTAGGAGATGCCGAACAGCGTCAGCTTGTCGACGCCGAGCTGCTGCCGGATCGCCTCCATGTCCTCGACCGAGTCCGGCGTGGTGTAGTGCCGGCGCGCGGCGCCCAGGCCCTGCGCGCACTTGGCGGCGGCGCGCGGGGAGCGCAGATGCGGGTCGTGCTCGATCGCGGGGCAGCGCAGCAGGCCGGAGCGGCCCGTGCCGCGCTGGTCGTAGCCGATGATGCGAAAGCGCCCCCGCAGCTGCGGGACCACGTCCATGATGCTGAGCATCTCGCTCACCCCGGCGCCGCCGGGGCCGCCGGAGAGGTACATCAGGGTCGGTCCGGACCGCCGGCCGATCCGCGCGATCCGCAGCCGGACCTGGCCGGGATCGACCCCGGTGCGGTCGAGCGGCACGGTGAGCGAGCTGCACCGGACTCCGCGGAAGTCGGGGCAGGCGCTCCAGCGCAGCGCGGCGGACGCGGTGTGCGGGAGCGCGAGGAGCGCGGCGAGGGCGAGCAGGCCGGCGAGCCCTCCCCGGCGAGCCGACGTGGCGACCCCCGAGTCCGGGACCGCGGGCCTGGAGCGGGCGCCCCGGGCCAGGGCGGTGAGCATTCGGCGCCAGAGGGTATCCGCCGCGGCTGTGCCGAATACGATCCCGGCGCGCCGGCAGGCGGCTTTCGGGTCAGCATGCCGACACGCGCGCGCGGGCGGTCTGCGGGTCGCGTGAACCACGGCAGTGAAGGAGGGGCGCGACCGGCTTCAGGGCCCGCTCGATAGTCGAGTGCAACCTCAAGCCCCCATGTCGGGCTCAACTGCGATCTCGACCTCGTCACCTTGTCAGGACGACAGCGGCGCGCGGGCGAGTGCCTCGTAGTGCGCGCCCGCGGGGTGCAGGCGGGACAGGTACAGCGTCACCGACTCCGCGGCGAACGCCAGCGGCTCGAGGGCGGCGTCGACGGTGCGCGGCGGGCGGGCTCGCGGGCGCAGCCGGGCCACGGTGACATGGGCGCGGAACGGGCGCGCCTCGGGCGTGTAGACGTTGGCCGCCGTCAGCCCGGCCGAGACCCGTGCCTGCAGCGCGGCGAGCGCGCCGTCGGCGTCCTCGAGCGCGACCGTGAGCACGCGCGCCCGGCGCGGTGGGAGCAGCAGCGCGCGGGCGAGTGCGGCGCGCGGCGCCGGGCCGCCCGCCTCGTGCGCCAGCACCTCCTCGATCGCGGCCACGTCGGCGGGCGGGCGCGGCCCGAGGAACGCGAGCGTGAGGTGCATCGCGTCGGGCGCCACCGGCCGCCAGACCGCGGGGTCGGCCGCCGCGTCGCGGAAGGCGACCAAAGCCTCACGCACCGCGGCTGGGAGGTCGAGCGCGACGAAGAGCCGCAGCGGCCGCTCGCCGCCGGCGGCCGAGCGGTCGCCGCGAGGCCCGCGCCGGGTCGCGGCGGGCGGAGAGCCGGCGCTGGGCGGGGAACCGGCCGCGGGCGGCGAACCGGCGGCCGCGGGCCCCGGCGATGAGGCGGCGACCTCTCGCGGTCGGCGGGCGCCGGCTGTGGGGGCCGAGGCCCGGGTGAGGAGGTGGCGGAGCATGTGCATCGTCACGGTCGTGGTGCGCTCGCGGACGTCGGCGCGGTTGCCGGGGAGGTGGACGGTGCGCTGATCGGTGGTCGTGGCTGTCGCGACACAGATGCAGACCGTGCCCACGGGCTTGCCGGGCGTGGCGCCGCCGGGGCCGGCGATGCCCGTGATGCCGATGCCGACGTCGGCGCCGAAGCGGGCGCGGGCGCCGGCGGCGAGGGCGGCGGCGACCTCGGGGGAAACCGCGCCGTGGCGCTCGATCAGCTCGGCGGGGACGCCGGCAAGGGCGACCTTCGACTCGTTGGAGTAGACGACCACGCCGCCCAGCACGTAGGCGGACGACCCGGCGCGGTCGGTGAGGCGTCCCGCCATCAGCCCGCCGGTGCAGGACTCTGCGGTCGCGACGGTGCGGCCGGCGAGCAGGTCCGCGACGATCTCGTCGATCGTGGCGCCGTCGGAGGAGAACAGCGTGTCGGCGTGGCGGGCGCGGATCCCGTCCTCCAGCGCCGCGTAGGCCTCGGCGGCGTCCGGCCGGAACACCGTCGCCACCTCGAGCTCGCCGCCGCGCAAGCAGGTCGTGATCTCGAGCTCGTCCAGTGGCGCGCCGGCGGCCTCGAGGGCGCGCAGCGTCGCCGCGATCTCGGACTCCGGGATGCCGAACAGGCGCAGGATCCGCTGCTCGTACACGCCCGCGCTCGCCAGGAGCGTCCGCAGCGGCTCGGTCTCGACCGCCGTCTCCCACATGGGCCGCAGCTCGCGCGGGGGGCCCGGTAGGACCAACACGACCGGCGGCCCGCCGACGATCAGCCCGGGCGCGGTGCCGACCGGCTCCAGCACCGTCGCCCCTTCGGGCACCCGCGCCTGCTTGCGAGCGCCCGCGCGGAGGGCCTCCTCGTCGGCACGGATGAAGAGTCCGGGCGGGGGTGACGCGCCGGGGGGCGGCTCGGGCGGGGCCGGCGGCCGCCATGCGCCGGGGGCGGGCGGCGACGACTCGGCGGGGGGCGGCGCGGCGGACGAGGCGTGGGCCAGGCGGCCGCGGAGGCGGCCCACGATCGACCAGATGCGGGCCTCGAGCTCTTCGTCGAGCCGCATCTCGCGCCCGCAGAACTCGGCGACCACGTCGGCCGTGAGGTCGTCGGCGGTCGGGCCGAGGCCTCCGGTGGTGACGATCAGGTCCATCCCCTCGCGCGCGAGGAACTCCAGCGCCGCGCGCAGGTCGGCCGGGCGGTCGCCGACGACGACGATGTGACCCACCTGCACGCCGCGTTCGCGCAGGCGCTCGGACAGCCACGGGCCGTTGCGGTCGCCGATGATGCCCGACAGCACCTCCGTGCCGGTCACGACGATTCCCGCGCGGACGCTCACGTCACGCGCACAATCTCTGGCGCACGGACTCCGGCAGCCTGCGCGGGCGCTTGCCCGGCCGCATCTCGTAGCCGATCGGGTCGCTCGACTCCGCCAGCGAATAGGAGCGGCCGTTGACCTGGACGCGGATGCCCGCGTTGCCGAAGTTCGCGCGGAAGCGCTTCGAGCGCAGGGTGCGGGTGCGCTGCCCCGGCTGCAGCGTCGCGCCGTTGATCACCCGCCGGCCGCGCGCGTCCTCGAGGCAGACGTAGACCGCGCGGACGGCGGTGAGCCGCAGGCTGACGACCGTGGGCGCCGGCTTCTTGCGCTTGCGGGAGCTGCGCTTCGGCCGCGGCGTCGCGGTCGCGGTCGCCGTGGGCTGCGCAGGGCCCGCCCCCGCCCCCTTCTCGTCGTTCTCGCCCCACTTGCCCAGCGCGTACAGCGCGCCGAGCAGCGCGACGACGATCACGACCACGCCGAAGATCGGCCCGGCGAGCGGCGAGCGGCGCCGGCGCCTCCGCTGGGCGCCGAGCGGCCCGAACGGCGTGAGGTCCTGCGTGGAGGGCCGCTCGTAGCGCTGGCGGTACTCCTCGACCAGCAGCCGGGGATCGAGGTTCAGGTACTCCGCGTAGGTGCGCAGGAAGGTCTTGACGAAGGTGGGACCCGGCAGGAGGTCCCATCCCTCGTTCTCGAGCGCGCGCAGGTACTTGGCACGGATCTTGGTAGCCGCCTCGACCTCCGACATGTCGATGCGGCGCCGCATCCGCGTCTCCCGAAGCGTCTCACCGATCTCCGGCATGAGCCTGGTCGAAGGCTACAAGCGCCCTGCCCCATCCCCCTCGTCGTCCGCGGCCCCGCGGCCATCCCCCGCCAACGCCGCCAGCACGCGCGGGAGGTCGGCCTCGGTGACCAGCACCTGGCGCGGCTTGGAGCCCTCATAGCCGGAGATCACCCCGCGCCGCTCGAGCATGTCGATCAGCCGCCCGGCGCGCGTGTAGCCGAGCCGCAGCCGCCGCTGCAGCATCGACGTCGACGCGGTCTGCATCTCGGCCACCAGCCGGATCGCGTCCTCCAGCAGCGGGTCCTCGTCGGGATCGAACCCGTCCTCGGAAGACCCCTCCTCGGCCCCGGGATCCTCGACCGCCTCGAGCAGGTCCTCGCGCAGCTCCGGCTCGCCCTGGCGCTTCCACGCCTCGGTCAACGCAGCGATCTGCTCCTCGTCGATGAATGCGCCCTGGATCCGCTGCAGCCGCGACGAGCCGACCGGCGAGAACAGCATGTCCCCCATGCCGAGCAGCGACTCGGCGCCGTTGTGGTCGAGGATCACGCGCGAGTCGGTCTGCGACGACACCGCGAACGCGATCCGCGACGGCACGTTGGCCTTGATCATGCCGGTGATGACGTCCACGCGCGGGCTCTGCGTGGCCAGCACCAGATGGATCCCGACCGCCCGCGCCTTCTGGGCGATGCGGATGATCGAGTCCTCCACGTCGGCCGGCGCGACCATCATCAGGTCGGCCAGCTCGTCGATCACGCAGAGCACGTAGGGCAGCGCGGGCTCGTCCCGCCGCGCCCGCGCCTCGTTGAGATCGCTCAGAGTCCGCGTGCGCGCGAGCGACATCAGCGAGTAGCGCTGCTCCATCTCGCGCACGAGGTTCTGCAAAGCGACCGCGGCCTGCCGCGGCGACGTGATCACCGGCGTCAGAAGGTGCGGGATCGAGTCGTAGTGGGTGAGCTCGACCTGCTTGGGGTCGACCAGCACCATCCGCACCTCGTGCGGCGTGGCGCGCAGGAGGACGGAGGACAGCATCGCGTTCACGCAGCCCGACTTGCCGGCGCCGGTGGTGCCCGCCACCAGCAGGTGCGGCATCTTCGCGAGGTCGGCGCCGATCGCCCGCCCCGCGACGTCCTTGCCGAGCCACACCGTCAGCGGCGACCAGTCCCGCGGCGGCGCCTGGAAGACGTCGCCGAGATGCACGATCCGGCGGCGCGCGTTGGGAACCTCCACGCCGACCGCCTGCTTGCCCGGGATCGGCGCCAGGATGCGGATGTCCGCGGCCGCGAGCGCGTAGGCGAGGTCGTCCTTGAGCTGCGCCACCTTCGCCACCTTGATCCCCGGCGCCAGCCGCAGCTCGTAGCGCGTGATGTGCGGGCCGGCGACCATCCCGATCACGCGCGCCTCGACGCCGAAGTGCCCGAGCGCCTCCAGCAGCTGGGCCGCGACCTTCTCCTGGCCCGCCGTGTCCGGCCGTGCGGCATCGCCCGAGGAGCGCTTCAAGAACGAAGGCTCCGGAACCGTCCACACGAAGTCCGGCGAGTCGGTGACCTCGGGCCGGTAGCGGCCCTGCGGCGTGAGCTGCTCCGGCTCCACGGCGGCGCGGGTCACGCCCGGCTCGTCCTCGGGCGGATCCTCGGCGAGCCGAGGCTCAGCCTCGGCTTGAGGTTCAACCTCGGCGTAGAGGCTCGGGAAGTCCTCGCTGGGCGACACGAAATCCGACCGGCTCACGCGCGGGCTGCCGCTGCGCTCGATCGTCGCGAGCTCCTCGGTGGCCGCGGGGCGCCGGCGCACGACCGCCGTCCGCAGCTCGCGCGTGGTCTCCGAGGTCGCCTTCACCACGCCCGCGACCGAGGCGCCGGTGAGCAGCAGCACGCCCGCGAGAAGCAGGAAGACCGCGAGGATGTGCGCGCCCACGGTGCCCAGCAGCGTCGAGGCCGCCCAGTCCAGCGCCTCGCCGAGCATGCCGCCGCGCGCCTTCACCCACACCGGGTCCCACCAGCCGGGGCGCTCGCCGCCGGGGCCGGCGCCCAGCGTCCCGGCCGCCAGCCCGAGCGTGAGCGCCGCGAACAGGCACGCCGCGCCCGCGCGGAACGGGCGCACGGCGGGCAGCATCGGCCGCAGCATGAGGATCGCGCCCGCGCCCGCCAGCGCCACCGGCACCAGGTAGTGCACGGCGCCGAGCAGCCAGCGCAGCGCCTCGACCGCCTGCGAGCCGACCTGCCCGCCATCGACGCCCACATAGATGAGGAACGCGAAGAACGCCGCCAGCGCCACGAGGCCGAGGCCGATCAGGTCGAGATGGCGCTGCTCGAGCGCGGGCAGGCGCCATGACGGGAGCGAGCGGCGCGCTCGGCGGGCTGGGCGGCGGGTCGGCATCTGGCCCGGCCCCCTTCGACGCCAGACGGCCCAGCCCTGCCGGGGGAGGTGATACATCGGCCTGCTGTTCGGGTGCCTCGGCGCGGGCATCGCGGCGATCGGAGCAGCGGTGTCGTGAACCCTCGCCCGTACGCGATCCGCCGCCTCCGGGATTCCGTTGAGCTACTCCTAACCCGCGCGCCCTACCATCAGCGCCGGATGGATGCCGCCACCCGCCCGGTTCGCGTGCTCGTAGTCGAGGACGACGAGGACATCGCCCAGGTCCTCCAGCGCTCGCTGCGCCTGGAGGGCTACGAGGTCAAGCTCGCGTATGACGGCGTGCGCGGGCTCGACGAGGCGCATGCCTTCCTGCCCGACATCATCGTGCTCGACCTCGGCCTGCCCCGCCTCGACGGGATCGACGTCGCCAAGCGCCTGCGCGAGGACGGCGACGACACGCCGATCCTCATGCTGACCGCGCGCGACGCGCTCGAGTCGCGCGTCGAGGGGCTCGACGTCGGCGCCGACGACTACCTGGTCAAGCCGTTCGAGCGCCAGGAGCTGCTCGCCCGCATGCGCGCGCTCCTGCGCCGCCGGCCCCCGCGCGGCATGGCCCCGCTGCGCGTCGGCGATCTCACGCTGAACCCCGACACGCACGAGGTGTCGCGCGGCGACCGCCAGATCGACCTCACGCAGCGTGAGTTCGAGCTGCTCGAGTACCTGATGCGCAACGAGCGCCTCGTGATCTCGCGCCAGAAGCTGCTCGACGAGGTGTGGGGCTACGACCCGTTCTCGATCACGAACACGATCGAGGTGTTCGTGTCCAACCTCAGAAGGAAGCTCGAAGCCGGTGGAGAGCCTCGACTCCTCCATACGGTCCGCGGCGCGGGCTACGTACTCCGCGTATAAGCGGCAGCCGATCCGCTGGCGCCTCGCCGGCGGCTCGGCGGCCCTGACGCTCGTGATCCTGTGCGGCTTCGCCACGATCGTGGGCGTCCTGACCACGCGGCGTATCTCGGACGACTTCAACCGCCAGGTGGCGGCGGCCGCCGACCGCCTGAAGAGCCGGCTGTCCTACGAGTACACGTTCGACAAGGACGGCAATGCCGTGCTGATCCCGCACGGCGTGCGCGACCTCGACGCGTTCGTGGCCGGCCAGAGCGCGGCGGTGCGCGTCGTGGTGCCGCGTCAGCAGGCGTCCGGGCGCAAGCTGCAGTACGCCTCCCGGGGCGCGCCGGACTTCGGGCCGCCGATCCTCGGCGACAGCGTCGTGGGCGGCTGGCGCGTGGAGACCCGCCAGCTCGAGGTGACCGGTCAGCCCCTGGGCACGACGAGGGTCTACGTCTTCGCCCAGTACGGGCGCCGCGTGTCCGAGGTCCAGAGCACCGCCAACCGCGTGAAGCTGTTCCTCGCCTTCGGCGTCCTCGGCGGCGCCGCGCTCGCGCTGCTGGCCGGCCTGGCAACGGCGCGGCGCGCGATGGAGCCGATCACCGAGCTGACCGCCGCCGCGCGGCGGATCGAGCGCACGCGCGACCCGTCGCTCACGATGCCGCGGCCGGAGGCCAACGACGAGGTCGCGGAGCTGGCCCGGACGCTCGAGTCGATGCTGCACGCGCTCGACGAGGCGCGCGCGGAGACCGAGGCCGCGCTCACGCGCCAGCGCGAGTTCGTCGCCGACGCCTCCCACGAGCTGCGCACGCCGCTCACCTCCGTCCTCGCCAACCTCGAGCTCCTCGATGAGGTGCTCACGGGCGACGAGCGCGACGCCGCCGCCTCCGCGCTGCGCTCCTCCCGGCGCATGCGGCGCCTCGTCGCCGACCTGCTGCTGCTGGCGCGCGCCGACGCGGGCCGCGTCGCGCCGCACCGGCCCGTCGATCTCTCGGACGTCGTCACCGACGCCGCCGCCGAGCTCGAGCCGGTGGCCGGCGACCACGAGATCTCGGTCGCGGCGCAGCCCGGGGTCCAGATCCAGGGGGAGCGCGACGAGCTGCACCGGCTCGTGCTGAACCTGCTGGAGAACGCGCTGCGCCACACCGACCCGGGGACGGCCGTGGAGGCCAGCGTCGAGCGCCGCAACGGCGAGGTCGTGCTCGCCGTGGAGGACGACGGCCCGGGCATCCCGCACGAGCTGCACGAGAAGATCTTCGAGCGCTTCTTCCGCGGCGAGGGGGACCGCTCGGGCTCCAGCGGGCTCGGGCTGTCGATCGTCCGCGCGGTCGCGGAGAGCCATCATGGCCGTGTGGCGCTCGAGCCCCCGCTGGACGGGCGCGGAGCTCGCTTCGTCGTGCGTTTTCCGACGGGCCTCGCACCTTAAGTTCCCGGCTCTCCGGTCGACATTCCGGGGAGCCATGTCCGACATCACCTCACAGCAGCTCGTCGTCTTCTCGCTCGGTAGCGAGGAGTACGCGCTCCCCATCGGGGCGGTCCACGAGATCATCCGCTTCACCGAGCCCCGCACCGTCGCGTCCGAGGTCCCCTGGATCCGCGGCGTGATCGGCCTGCGCGGGAAGATCATCCCGATCTTCGACCTCGCCTCCCGGATGGGCCTGACGGCCGCCGACTCCGAGACCGGCAAGATCGTCATCGTCGAGACCGGCACCGGCCAGGCCGGCGTCGTGGTGGGCGACGTCGAAGAGGTGCTCACGGTCTCCGCCGAGCAGCTCGAGGGCGTCCCGACGGCCGACGGCGACACGATCGAGGCCATCGCCAAGATCGGCGACCGCCTGGTCATCCTGCTCAACCCCGAGGGCCTCTTCGCCCGCGAGGGCGCCGAGGAGCTCGGCGCCGCCGCGTAGGACCAACGCGTGAGCTCCGCCGCGATCAGCCGGCAGCGGATCGTCGTCGCCGACGACTCGCGCCTGATGCGTCGGATCCTGACCGACGCGCTCGGCCGCCAGGGCTTCGACGTCGTCGCGACCGCCGACGACGGCGACCAGGCGCTCGCGGCCTGCCGCGAGCACCGTCCCGACGCGCTGACGCTCGATCTCGCCATGCCCGGCATGGACGGCATCGGCGTCCTGAAGGCGCTGAAGGCCGGCAAGGCCGTTCCCGTCCCGGTCGTGGTGGTCTCCGCCTTCTCCCCCGCCCATGGCGCCCGTGCCGTGGACGCGCTCGCCGAGGGCGCGTTCGAGGTGGTGGCCAAGCCCGCCGTGGGCGAGTCGATGGAGGCGTTCACCGCCGAGCTGGGGCGCATGGTCGGCGCGGCCGCCCACAGCGGCCGCCGCCGGCGCCCGCTCGCGGCGCGCCCGATCGAGCGCCGCCCGTCCCACACGCCGCTGCGCACCCGCGGCGGGACGCGCCGCTTCGTGCTGATCGCCTCCTCGACCGGCGGCCCCAAGGCGCTCGGCGACCTGATCCCCCAGCTCCCGTCGCCGCTCGGCACCGGCTCGCTGATCGTGCAGCACATGCCGCCCGGCTTCACCGCTTCGCTGGCGACCCGCCTGGACGGCGCCTCGGCGCTGACCGTGCGCGAGGCCGCCGGCGGCGAGGCCATGGACCCGCGCCACATCTACGTGGCTCCCGGCGGCTCGCACCTGCGGATGGGCGACGACCGCCGCGCGCGCCTCTCGGACGAGGCGCCGGTGGCCGGCCTGCGCCCGCGCGCGGACCTCACGATCGAGGACGCCGCCCGCATCTACGGGTCCTCGCTCCTGCTCGTGGTCCTCACGGGCATGGGCAAGGACGGCCTGGAGGGCGCCAGGGCGGTCAAGGCCGCCGGCGGCCGCGTCCTTGCCGAGGCGGAGTCCACCTGCGTCGTCTACGGCATGCCGCGCGCGGTGGCCGAGGCGGGCCTCGCCGACGAGGTCCTGCCGCTGGACGAGCTGCCCGCCGCGATCGCCCGCGAGGCCGGTTCGTGAGCCTCCCGAGCCGCACCGCGCCGCGCCTGGGCGCGGCCACTCGCCCGAGCGCCTTCACGGCCGACCTCAAGGCGGACGACTTCGTGGCCCTGTGCGAGCTCGTGCGCTCGCTGTGCGGCGTCGACCTGACGCAGTACAAGCGCGCGCAGATGGAGCGCCGCGTGCGGACCTGGACCCAGCGCCGCGGCACGCCCGACCTCGCGGAGTACGGCCGGATCCTCCGCCGCGACAAGGACGAGCTCGACGCCTTCCTGGACCGCGTGACGATCAACGTCTCGCACCTGTGGCGCCACGAGGGCCAGTTCGAGGCCCTCAAGCGCTCGATCCTTCCCGAGCTGGCCGCCAAGAAGAGCCGCATCAACATCTGGAGCGCCGGCTCCTCCTACGGCGCCGAGGCCTACACGATCGCCGCCGTCTGCCGCGAGACCGTGCCGAGCCTCCGCGTCGAGATCCAGGGCACCGACCTCGACCGCCGCATGGTCGCCCGGGCTCGCGAGGGCCGCTTCAGCGCCGAGGACGCCCGCACCGCGCCGCGCGCCGTGCTGCAGCGTCACTTCGAGCCGCAGCCCGACGGCGGCTGGCAGGCGTCCGCCGAGCTGCGCCGGATGGTGCGTTTCGAGACCGGCGACCTCCTGCGGATGCCGGTTCCTGCCGAGAAGTACGACGTGATCTTCTGCCGCAACACGGTCATCTACTTCACCGAAGAAGTCCGTGATGCGCTGCACGAGCGCCTGGTTCGCGCGCTCGCTCCCGGTGGATACCTCGTCGTGGGGACCTCTGAGCGCGTCGCCGACGCCCGTGGACTTGGCCTGACTTCGCCGTTCCACTTCATCTACCGGAAGAGCTGATGGAGACCTCCGAGTACCTCCCGATGTTCCTGGCCGAGGGGCGCGAGCACCTTCAGGAGCTCAACCTCGCCGTCGTCCGCATCGAGGAGACCCCCGACGACCAGGAGACGGTCGACGAGATCTTCCGCATCGCCCACTCGCTGAAGGGCATGAGCGCGACGATGGGCTTCGCCGGGATGGCGGCGCTCACCCACGAGATGGAGAACGTCTTCGAGCTCCTGCGCCAGCGGCGCGGCGGGCTCGAGCGCGAGGCGATCGACGTGCTGCTCGAGTGCCTGGACGCGCTGTCCGCCGCGGTCGACGCGATCGACACCACCGGCGCCGAGGAGATCGAGCCCGCGCCGCTGATCGAGCGCCTGAAGGGCCTCGTGCGCGAGCAGAGGCCGGAGCCGGCCGCAAGCGCGGCCGGACGGGAGGCGCCCGCCGAGCTCTCCGAGCTCGCCGACGGACGCCGCGTCGTGCAGGTCACCGCGACCCTCTCCGAGGACGTGCAGATGCCGTCCGTGCGCGCCTACATGGTGCTCTCGACGCTCGCCGAGCTCGGCGAGACGCTGGCATGCGTCCCGGCCCCGGACGCCGTGGACGAGTTCACCGGCACGAAGATCAAGGCCTGGATGGTGTCGGAGCGGACCGACGCCGAGCTCGCGAACGCCGCCGGCGCCGTGCCGGACGTCGCCGACGTCAACGTCACCGAGGCCGTCGAGGACTCCGCGGTCGAGGCGCCCGAGGAGGTCGAGCAGGCCGGCCCGTCCGCCGCTCCCGCCGCCGGCGCCGCGCCGGCCAAGGCCCACGGCAAGGGCTCCTCGACCGTGCGCGTCGACGCCGAGCGCCTGGACCAGCTCATGCACTTCATGGGCGAGCTGGTGCTGCACCGCACCCAGGTCGAGGCGCTGGCCGCCCGCGCCGACGTGCCGGGCCTCTCCCAGGCCATGCAGAACCTGACCCGCACCTCCCACGCCCTGCAGGCGATGGTCATGCAGGTGCGGATGATCCCGGTGGAGGCCGTCTTCCTGCGCTTCCCGCGCCTCGTGCGCGACCTGTCGACCAAGCTCGGCAAGCAGGTCGAGCTCAAGCTGGTCGGCAAGGACACCGAGCTCGACCGCACCGTCGTGGACGCCCTCGGCGACCCGCTCGTGCACCTGGTGCGCAACTCGCTCGACCACGGCCTCGAGGGCCCGGAGGAGCGCAAGGCGGCCGGCAAGCCGGCCACGGGCACGCTCGAGATCAGCGCCCGCCACGCCGGCGGCAACGTCGTGATCGAGGTCAAGGACGACGGCCGCGGCATCGACCCGCAGAAGGTCGCCAAGAAGGCGGCCGAGCGCGGGCTGATCGGAGCCGAGGCGGTCGACTCGATCGACACCGCGCGCGCCGTCGAGCTGCTGTTCTCGCCCGGCTTCTCCACCGCCGAGGTCACGAGCGACATCTCGGGCCGCGGCGTCGGCATGGATGCCGTGCGCACGACGATCCGCGAGCTGGGCGGCGAGGTCATCATGACCTCCGAGCTCGGCCAGGGCACGTGCGCCCAGATCCGCCTGCCGCTCACGCTGGCCATCATGGCCGCGCTGATCGTCGAGGCCGACGGCCGCCCGTTCGCGATCCCGCTGGACCGCATCGAGCGCCTCGTGCGCCTCGCCGACCAGGCCGTGCGCTCTGTCGCCGGCCGCCGCATGCTGGTCATGAACGACGGCGTGCTGCCCATCATCGACGCCTCCGAGCGCTTCGGCGGCCCGGCGACCGACGCCGAGTACGCCGTCGTCGTGCGCGGCGGCGCCGAGCGGCTGGCCGTGACCGTCACCAAGCTCGTCGGCCAGCACGAGCTGGTCACCCGTCCGCTGCCGCCCGAGGTCGCCGAGGGCGCCGCGCTGTCCGGCGCCGCCGTTCTCTCGGACGGGCAGATCGCCCTGATCGTCGACTGCGACGCCGTCGCCGACATCCCGCTTCCCGTCTGAGACCCGAAAGGAAACCGATCGCTGTGACCCAGTACACCGATCTCCAGCTCGACGCCCTCCGAGAGCTGGCCAACATCGGCTCCGGGACCGCCAGCACGGCGCTGTCCAGCATGCTCGGGCGCAGCGTCGACATCTCGGTCCCCGGCGTGTCGGTCACGCCGATGGCCGACGCCGTCCAGAACATCGGCGACCCCGAGCAGGAGGTCACCGGGATCGTCCTCGGCGTGATCGGCGACATGGAGGCCACCGTCCTGCTGCTCGTCACGCCCGGCGACGCGGCGCTGATGTGCGGGCTGCTGGGCGTCGAGGCCGGGACCGAGATCGGCGACTCCGCGCTGATGGAGATCGGCAACATCGTCGGCAGCTCGTACATCAACGCGCTCGCGAGCATGACCGGGATGGCGATCGAGCCGACCCCGCCCGCGACCGCCACCGACATGCTGGCCGCGATCGTCGAGTCCGTGCTGGCCGCCCGCGCCGCCGCCGGCGACGTCGCGCTGCTGCTGGACTCCGACCTCGTCGTCGAGGGCGAGGACTGCTCGGTGTCGTTCCTGCTCGTCCCGGACCAGGGGGGCGTCGAGCTGCTGCTCGCGCGCCTGGGCCTCGCATGAGCGAGACGATGGTCAGGATGGGCGAGCTCGCCGCGTCGAAGGCCGGCGAGGACACGCTCGTGTCGCTCGGCCTCGGCTCGTGCATCGGGCTCGCGCTCGTGGACCGTCGCATGAGGGTCGCGGGGCTCGCGCACGTCGTGCTGCCGGACTCGGACGGCCACAAGGGCCAGAACGAGATGAAGTTCGCCGACAAGGCCGTGCCCGAGCTCGTCGACCGCGTGGTCGCGCTCGGCGGCCGCCTGGTGCGCCTCGAGGCCGTCCTGGTGGGCGGCGCGAGCATGTTCGCCGTCGGCTCGGGCACCCTCGAGGTCGGCCAGCGCAACGAGGCCGCGGTCCGCGAGCAGCTCGAGTCGCACCGGATCCCCGTGATCGCCGCCCAGACCGGTGGCGACCGCGGGCGCACGATCCGCGTCCACGTCGCCTCCGGCCAGGTCATCGTCAAGGAGGCCGGCGGCAAGGAGTCAGAGCTCGTGAAGGGCGGGTCGTGACCGGCGGGCCCGTCCTCAGCCCCGACGCGATCGCCGCGCTCGTCGACGCCGCGCGCGACGGCCGCCTCCCCGAGGAGGCGCCCGCGCCGCAGCGGCGCCGCCGCATGCGCGCGGTCGACTTCACGCGCCCGACGAAGTTCACGTCCGACCAGGAGCGCCGGCTGCGGCGCACCCTCGAGGCGTTCTGCCGCACGGCGTCCACGCGCCTGTCGGCCGAGCTGCGCGTGCCGCTCGAGCTCGAGCTGCTGACCAGCACCCAGCTGACGTGGGCCAACGCGCACACGCAGGTGCCGGCCAACTCGATCGCCGCGATCTTCGAGGTCCAGCCGATCGGCACGCGGATGCTGATGGCCGGCGAGAGCAACCTCGTGCGCGGCGCGATCGAGCTGCTGCTCGGCGGGTCGATCGAGGGCGGCGTCAAGGAGCGCCGCATGACCGACATCGACCTCGCGCTCGGCCGCCACTTCTTCGACCGCATGCTGGCGCAGCTGTCGATGATCTGGACCGACGTCGCCGAGGTGTCGCTCAAGCTCGACACGCTCGACTCCCACATGGAGACGGCCCAGATGGTGCCGGTCTCCGAGCCCACGCTGTCGCTGATGATGGAGGCCCGCCTGGGCGGCGCCTCCTCGACGCTCGCCCTGCTCGTCCCGTGGTCGGCGCTCGCGCCGATGGCGGAGCGCTTCACCGCGCGCGAGGACGCCCAGGGGGTCCAGAACGAGGAGGACGCGAAGTCGGTCCGCCGGGCGGTGGGCAGCGTCGAGATGACGCTGCGCGCCGAGGTCGCGGCCGTCGAGATGCCGATCGAGGCCGTGCTCGAGCTGCGCGAGGGCGACCTCGTGCGCCTCAACGCGCCGGCCGCCGCGGGCGTGACGCTGTTCGCCGACAAGGTGCCGGTCCACGCCGCGCGCCCCGGCCGCAGCGGCAGCCGCCGCGCCGTGCAGGTCTCCGAGCGCCTGGGAGGCCGGCGATGAGCCCGAACGAGGCCCTCGAGCGCCTGGGTCAGTCCACCGCCGAGGCCGGCGCGGGCGTCCTCGAGATGTTCGCGCCCGGCAAGGTGACCGTCGGCGAGGTCCACGTCCCGGCCGACGCCGCGACGGCGCTCGCGGGCGTGGCGGTGCCGGCCGTCGCGACCTCGGTCTCCTATGTCGACGGCGTCACCGGCGGCAACGTGTTCTTCATGACGCTCAACGGCGCCAAGCGCCTCGCTGCGGCGATGATGGGCATGGAGGGCCCCGAGGACCCCGACGCGCCCGAGCTGTCGGAGCTCGAGGTCTCCGCGGTCTCCGAGGCCATGAACCAGATGATGGCCAGCGCGGCCGGCGCCACGTCGACGCTGCTGGGCACCGAGGTGGAGATCGGCACGCCGGAGACGCGCACGCTCGCGTCCGCCGACGAGATCGCCGCCGCCTACCCGAGCACGCCGCACGCGATCCGCACGGCGTTCACGATCTGCGGCGAGCCCGCGCGGCTCGTGCAGCTCGTCCCCAACGCCTTCGTGGTCCGCATGTCGAGCGCGCTCGACGAGCTGAGCATGGAGGTGCCGGCCGGCGACGCCGGCCGGGGCGCCGGCACGGCTCCGGCCGCCTCGACGGCGACGACGCCGTCGCTGGCCGGGATCCCCGTGCGCGTCTGGGCGGAGCTCGGGCGCTCGCGGATGCCCTCGGCGGAGCTCGTGGGCCTGCCCTCGGGCGCGGTGGTCGAGCTCGACCGCCAGGCCGACGAGCCGATCGACCTTTACGTCAACGGAAGGCGTTTTGCCACGGGCCGTCTGGTCGTGGTGGACGGAACCGACTGGGCCGTGCGCATCGAGCACGTGCTCGACCAGACCAAGTCAAGTATCGAATCCCGAATGGAGGTGGCCCGATGGCCCGAATCCTGGTAGTCGACGATGCCGCGTTCATGCGGAAGATGGTCAGCGACGCGCTGACGAAGGGTGGCCACGAGGTGGTCGGCGAGGCCGCGAACGGCCAGGAGGCGATCGCTCGCTTCCAAGAGCTCAAGCCCGAGCTTACGACGCTGGACATCACCATGCCCGAGAAGGACGGCCTGGCCGCCCTCAAGGAGATCATGCAGCTCGATCCCAACGCGCGCGTGATCATGTGCTCCGCCCTGGGACAGGAGTCCAAGGTGCTCGAGTCCATCAAGTCCGGCGCGAAGGACTTCGTCGTCAAGCCGTTCCAGGCCGACCGCGTCCTCGAGGCCGTCGGCAAGGCGCTGTCCTAGCGTTGCTGTGCGGGTCGCCGCCGGGTGAGAAGACCGCGGGCGGCGTCCACCCGTCCGATCACGGCGGAGTTGTCAGCACGCTGCGCCTGAACGGCTGATTGCGCGGCGGAACTTCGCGGCGCCTACGCTGTTGGCGCGAGTGGTGCCGGGACGTCGGACATGCTGCGCGCTCGCTGTGCTCGCGCTCGCGGGCGCGGCCGCGCCGGAGGCGGCGCAGGGCGCGCGCCACCGGCCGCCGCAGCTCACGCGGCTGCGGTGCGTGCCGGCGACCGCGGTCGCCTGCCGCGCCGGCGTGAAGGTGATGATCGGCCGCCAGATCCAGCTCAGCGGCCGCCGCATCTACCACGGCATGCGGGTCTCGTTCCGGTGGCCGCGGGGCGCGATCGCCACGCGGCTGGCGCACACGCGCGTGGGCTACGTGGCGCGCGTGCCGGCCGGGACGCGCCCGGGCGCGGTGTCGGTGACCGTCCGCGACCGCGCGGGCCGGCGCTCGAACGTGATCCGCCTGCGGGTCGCGCCCGTCCCGCGGGTCGGCGGGCCGGCCCCGGCGCGCGGGCAGCTGCCCGCAGCGTTCGCCGGCAGCGGGATGTGGATCTGGGAGCTCGCCAAGAGCGAGGGCGGCGACCTGAACGCGATCGCGGCGCGCGCGCACGCGGCGGGGATCTCGACGGTGTTCGTGAAGAGCTCGGACGGCCCCGCCAACCGCTGGGCGCAGTTCGACCCGACGCTCGTGCAGACGCTGCACGCGAACGGGCTGCGCGCCTGCGCGTGGCAGTACGTGTACGGCACCGACCCGGTCGGCGAGGCGAGCCTCGGAGCCGACGCGGTCGCCGACGGCGCCGACTGCCTCGTGGTCGACGCCGAGTCCGAGTACCAGGGGCGCTACGCCGCCGCGCAGCAGTACGTGCAGGCGCTGCGCGCGGCGGTCGGGCCGGCCTATCCGGTCGGCCTGACCTCGTTCCCGTTCGTCGACTACCACCCGCGGCTGCCGTACTCCGTGTTCCTGGGCCCCGGCGGCGCGCAGGCGAACGTGCCGCAGGTCTACTGGAAGACGATCGGCGGCACCGTGGACGCCGTCAGCGCCCACACGCTCGCCCACAACCGGCTCTACGGCGCCGCAATCGCGCCGCTCGGGCAGAGCTACGCCGACCCGCCGCCAGATGACATCCAGCGCTTCCGCTCGCTCTGGGCCGGCTACGGCAGCGGCGGGCTGTCGTGGTGGTCGTGGCAGTCCACGGGCCCCGATGCCTGGAGCGCCATCACGGCGCCGACCAACCCGTTCCCGGAGCCCGACCCGGGCTGGCCGGCGCTGGCGTCGGGCAACAAGGGCGACGAGGTCGTGTGGCTGCAGCAGCACCTGCGCTCGTTCGACCCGGCCGTCGCCGTCAGCGCCACCTTCGACCCCGCCACCGACCAGGCGCTGCGGAACCTGCAGGCCTCCCGCGGCCTGCCGGTTACCGGCACGACCGACCCGCCGACCTGGCAGGCCGTGCTGTCACTGCCGCTGCAGCCGGCCGACTGGAGCGCCTAGACGATCGATTCCGCCGGCGCGGCGGGTCCGGCGAACAGCTTGCAAGTGAGGGGGAGCCCGGAGTGGCACGGCGGGAATCGATCACCGCCGCGTGGGGGTGGGGTAACCAGGTATCGCTATACGCAACCGGATTGCACCACCCCTGCGATGACCGATCGAATGTGCTCGATCGCGCGCGGTAGGGCAGCGAGCCTGAGCCAGCCGACCACGCCCGATCACCCGCGCGGCGCGGTCGGGCTCGTCCCCTCCTCACTTGCCCGAAGTTCACCGGACCCGCCGCGACGGCGGAACGACGAGCGCCGGATCGGGAAGTCGAAGTAGGTGGCCGGATACGGCTCGTTGCGCAGCGTGAAGTGCCACCACTCGGTGGCGATGCCCACGAACCCGCGGGCGGCCATGGCGTTGCGCAGGAGCATCCGGTTGCGGCGCTGTACACCGTTCACACGGCCTGTGAACGGGTGCGAGAGCGGGTCGAGGCAGTCGATGCCGGTGCCCATGTCGATCGAGTTGTCGCCGAAGCGCCGGCCGCCCGGCGCGGTGCACGACACGAGCCGCTGCCCGTGCCGGTAGCAGTCGTAGACCTTCAGCGTGTAGCCGCGGCGGCGCACATCGGCCTGGACGCGCCTCAGCGCCGCGGCCGCCCGCCGCGTGAGCAGGCACAGCGGCTCGTCGTAGCCGGGCATCCGGCGGCCGATGAAGTTGTGCGGGCCCGCGAGGCGCATCTCCACGAGGATCGAGGGGTCGGCGTCGTGCAGCGACACGAACGCCGCCGGGATCGCGAGCCAGTGCAGCGGGAGCATCAGTCCGGCTGGTGGACCACCTCGAGCTTGATGCCGTCGGGGTCAGGGAAGAAGACCGCGTAGTAGCCGGGCGCGTAGTCCCACTCGCGCGGGCCGCTCTCGATCTCCATGCCGGCGCCGCGCAGCCACGCGGCGACGTGGTCGACGGCGGTGCGCGAGGGCGCCTCGAAGGCGACGTGGTGCAGGCCGACCGCGTAACGGTCGATCGCACCTTCCGAGCGGCGCTCGCGCAGGCCGAGCCCGCCGGAGAGGTAGTAGATCGTCTCGCCCTGCTCGCCCACCACCTCGTTCTCGCGGTGGAACTGGCCAAGGAGCCCCAACAGCTCCCGATAGAACGGCAGGCTGCGGTCGAGCGAGCCGACCACCAGGTCGACGTGGTTGAACAACATTGCCGGAGGATCCCACGCCCGGCGTCGGGATGAGAGGATCGCCGGATGACCGCCCCCGCCGCCGACGATCCCTTCGAGGCCGCCTACCTGGCCGGCGTTCCGGACGCCATCGCGGCGCCGGAGCACCGCGACCGGCCGACGATCCGCGCCGCCGCGGCGGCGGAGCCGTTCGCGCTCCGCGGATGCGTCGTGACGCCCGAGGAGGTGATGGACCCCGGCTGCGTGGTGGTCAGCGGCAAGACGATCGAGGCCGTGCGCAAGACGGCGCCGCAGGGCGTCCGCGTGCAGGAGACCCACGGCGTGATCTGTCCCGGGCTGATCGACCTGCACGGGCATCCCGAGTTCAACGTGTTCGCCGCCTGGGAGCCGCCCGTCGAGTTCACCAACCGCTACTCGTGGCGCGGCTCGGCGCTCTACAAGCAGCTCGTGCGCGACCCGCAGAACATCCTCAAGACCGCGCTGTCGGACCAGACGCAGCTGCGCTACGCGGAGATCCGGGCGCTCGTCGGCGGCGTGACCGCGATTCAGGGGACCAGTGAGATGGTCACGCGGCTGAGCGACGAGTCGCTCGTCCGCAACGTCGACAAGTTCATCTTCGGCCGCCACCGCGCGCGGGCGGCGATCGACCTGCCGTCGGGCGACTTCGGGCTGGAGTCGTTCAACCGGATCCTCAAGGGGATCGCCGGCGGCGAGGTCGACGCCTTCTACGTCCACCTCGCCGAGGGCAAGAAGTCCAACCAGCGCTCGCGCGACGAGTTCGGGCACCTCGTCGAGCTCGACGGGCTCACGCAGGCGACCGTGATGATCCACGGCACGGCGCTCTCGCGCGACCAGCTCGGGACCGCCAAGGACGCCGGCGCCAAGCTCGTGTGGTCGCCGCAGAGCAACCTGCGCCTGTACGCGGAGACGACAAGCGCGAAGGACGCCATCGACATCGGGTTGACGGTCGGGCTGGGCGCCGACTGGCTCCCGAGCGGCAGCCCGAGCCTGCTGGCGGAGATCAAGGTGGCGCGCCGCTGCCTGATCGAGCAGGGCATGGACGTCGAGGCGCGCAAGCTCGTGGAGATGGTGACCTCCGACGCGGCGGCGATCGCCGGCCTGTCCGACGAGCTCGGCGCGCTGGCAGCGGGGCGGCCGGCCGACCTCGTCGTCTTCGAGCGCCGCCACGACGACGCCTACGAGAACATCGCGCTGGCCGAGCCGTCATGGGTGGAGCTGGTGATGATCGACGGCGACCTCACGTACGGGCGCGCGGACTGGATGCGCGCGCTCGCCGACCCCACCGACATCGACCGCCTCCAGGCGCTGATCGCCTGGGGGCAGCCGATGCTGCTCGACACCGGCTACGCGGTCCACCCGGACGCGGAGCCGGCGCCGACGCTGACCGACCTGCGCAAGGAGCTGATCGCCGCCTATCCGCAGGTCGGCCCGATCTTCGTCTAAAGGGGGTCTGACCCTCTTTAGGTTCGGCTTGCCAGCAGGTCGGCCGGGCCGAGGCGGTCGGAGGCGGTCTTCGCCTGGTGCCAGTGCGGGTAGAGCAGCGGCGGCGCGCTGACCGTGTCGAGCCGGCTGCGCTCCTCGTCGCTGAGCTCCAGCTCCGCCGCCTTGAGGTTGTCGGCGAGCTGGTCCTCGGTGCGGGCGCCGATCACCACCGACGTCACGGCCGGGCGCCCGAGCAGCCAGGCGATCGCGACCTGGGCGGCCGACGCGCCGTGCTCCCCGGCGATCTCCAGCAGCGCGTCGACGATGTCGTAGAGCGCCTCCTCGTCGCGGATCGGCGGCTCGTCCCACTCGGTCGTGTGGCGCGCGCCCTCCGGCCACGCCTCGCCGCGGCGGTACTTGCCCGACAGCAGGCCGCCGGCCAGCGGGCTCCAGACGAGGATGCCGAGGCCCTGGTCGATCGAGACCGGGACCAGCTCGTACTCGGCCTCGCGCGCCTGCAGCGTGTAGTGGATCTGCTGGCTTACGAAGCGCTGGAGGCTCCGCCGCTCGGAGATGCCGAGCGCCTTCATCACCTGCCAGCCGGCGTAGTTCGAGCAGCCGATGTAGCGCACCTTGCCCACGCGCACGAGCGTGTCCAGCGTGTCGAGCGTCTCCTCGAGCGGCGTCTGGCCGTCCCACTCGTGCACCTGGTAGAGGTCGACGTGGTCGGTCCCGAGGCGGCGGAGGCTGTCCTCGCAGGCCGCGATCAGGTGGTGGCGCGAGAGCCCCGCGTCGTTCGGGCCCTGCCCCATCGGCATGCGCGCCTTGGTGCCCAGCAGCACGCGGTCGCGGCGGCCCTTGAGCGCCTTCTGCAGGATCTCCTCGGAGAGCCCGCTCGAGTAGACGTCGGCCGTGTCGATGAAGTTGACGCCGGCCTCGAGGCACATGTCGATCATGCGCGCCGCGCCCTCGGCGTCGGTGTTGCCCACCATCGCGGCGCCGCCCCGGCCGCCGAACGTCATCGTCCCGAGCGTCAGCGCCGAGACCCGCAGGCCCGACCCTCCCAGTTGGCGATAGTCCATGCCCGCCATCGTTCCAGACGCGTATCACCGGCCCACCTGCGCCCGCACCGCGGTGACGTCCACGACGCCCTCGAGGCGGCCGTGCAGCAGCCGGGCGCGGCGCTCGTCGACGCTGACCGCCAGCTCGATGCGCGCCTGGTCGGGCTCGGGCGCGGGGCCGTAGGTCATCGCGAGCACGCGGGCGCCGCGGCGCTGGCAGACGCCGAGCACGCGCAGCAGCGCGCCCGGCCGGTCGGCGACGTCGACGGTCAGCCGCGACACCGAGGCGGGGGCGACGCCGGGAGGCAGGAGCAGCATGGGGGGACTTCCCTTCTGTCCCCGGAGCATCGCGCCGAACCCGCCGACGTCCCGGAGGACGGTCACGGCCTGCGGCGCGGTGAGCCGCAGGCCTAGCGGATGATGATGGCGATGGTGAGGCGCCCGGAATCCGCAGCGGCCACGAGAGCTGTGGTGCGAGCGGACTCCATCGCCGCGGAACGTATCGCGACTGTCAACCTCCGCGCGTGAGCGGGTGGCGGTGGTGGGCGGTGGCTGTGATCCTCCTCTACCTCGACCAGAACTACCTGAGCGGGATCGCCAAGCGCAAGCCGGCGTTCCGCGAGCTCGAGCCGGTCCTGCGCCGCGCGGTGGCCGCCGGAACGGTCGGCGTCGCGGAGTCCGCCGTGCACGCCGCCGAGTCGGCGCCGCGGCCCGACCTCGGGCTGCTCGAGCTGCTGCGCGGGCTCTCGGGCGGGCGCGTCCTCCCGGACGACCCCGACCCCGAGATCGAGCGGCGCCTGGCCGCGGCGATCGCCCGGGAGCTGCCGGAGCGCGCCGCGCGCGGCAGCGACGCCGCCGACCTGCGCGCGCTGGCGACCGCGCTGCCGCGCTGCCGGCTCGTCACCTGCGACGCGTTCATGGCCGACGTCGTCCGCCGCACGCGCCTCGACTCGCGCCACGGCTGCGAGCTGTTCACCGGCCGGCGGGCGGACGTCGAGCGCCTGCGCGCGCACCTGGAGGCGCTCACCTAGTGGTCGTGGCCGGAGGTCCGGCGCGGGCCGGCGCCGCCGGAATGCGTCGCGCTTTCGGCCGCGGCCGCTTGGCTTCCTCTCACCGAAGTCGGTCATCATGGACGCATGGCAACTCCGCAGGGAACCCGCCGTGAGCGCCGCGAGCAGGCGCGTGCCGAGCGCCAGGAGGCCGAGCAGCGGGCGGCCGCGGCGGCGGCGCGCAGGCGGCGGCTGATCCAGCTCGGCGCGATCCTCGCGCTGGCGGCCGTCGTGGTCGTGGTCGCGATCGTCGTGTCCTCGGGCGGGAGCGGCGAGCCGCAGACGTCGCCCGGCGAGCCCATCGCCGGCAAGGATCTCGCGGCCGAGGAGTTCAACGGGATCCCGCAGCAGGGCGCGGCGCTCGGGGACCCGAAGGCGCCGTACACGATGGTCGAGTACGGCGACCTGATCTGCCCCGCCTGCAAGGAGTTCTCCGACAACATCCTCCCGCCCGTCATCCAGCAGTACGTCCGGACGGGGAAGCTGCGGATGGAGCTGCGGCTGTTCGGCTTCGTCCGCGACTACTCGACGCCGGCGGCCGAGTACGGCTGGGCGGCGGCCGCGCAGGACAAGCTCTGGCCGTTCTCGAAGATCTGGTACGTCAACCAGGGCGACGAGAACACCAACTACGTCAACGACGCCTTCGCGCGCCGGATCGCGAGCGGGGTGCCGGGGCTGGACGCCGACCGCATGGTCGCCGACGCCCACAAGCGCTCCACGCGCGAGCAGCTCGACGTGATCGCGCGCCAGTTCGTCACGTTCGGCTTCCAGGGCACGCCGTCGTTCGCCGCCGGCAAGACCGGCGGCACGCTGCGCCCGATCGATCTCGGCAGCACCGCGGACACCGCCAAGGACGCCGTCGCGGGCCTCGTCAGCGGCGGCGGCTGATCGCGCGCCCGCGAGGCGGGCGACCCGCTCGCGCTCGTCCGCCCCCAGAGGTCCCGCGGCCTCGGCTCGCGGCGCACGAGCGCGCCCCCGCCCAGCGGCCGCATCACGACGACGCCGAGCCCGAGGTGGGCCGCGAGCGGCAGGACGACGCGCTCGACCGCGCGCTCGCGCGGGTTGTACGGGATCTGGATCGCGGCGATCCGGCCGCTGCGCATGACCTCCACCAGCTCGCCGAACGCCGACGGGCTGTAGTGAGTGGCGCCGACAAGCCCCACGCGGCCCTCGTCGCGCAGGCGCTCCAGCAACGCGAGCTGCTCGCGCCAGGCGACGAGGTTGTGCACCTGGTAGAGGTCGACGCGGCCGTACAGCGCGAGCGCCCGCTCGGCCTGCGCCTCGCCCTCGCGCGCGTCCGAAGTCCACACCTTCGTCGCCACGAACGCCTCGTCGCGGCGGTCCCCGAGCCCGTCCGCCAGCATGCGCTCGCTCTCGCCGTACATCGGGGACGAGTCCACGAACGTCGAGCCCGCGTCCAGCGCGGCGCGCACCACCGCGCGCGCGGACGCCTCGGCGCGCTCCCCGCGCACGTCGAGCGTCTGCCACGTCCCCATCCCAACGACCGGCACCTCGGGCCCGCCCGCGCCCAGCGCGCGGCGCTCCATCAGGCGACCGCGGGCTCGCGCTCGCGCGCCGGCGCGGGCGCCGGGCGGACTGGGCGCTTGAGCGCCAGGCACGAGAGCGAGGCCGCCAGCAGGACGACGACCGGGAGCACGAGCGCCCAGCGCATCGCGATCACGAACGCGTGGTCGAACACGGCCCGGGCGACCGCCTCGATCTGCCGCGCGACCGCGGCCGGCAGCCCCGAGGGCAGCCGCGCGCCGGTCTGGCCGGAGCCGACCTCGAGCCCGCTCTGCGACGCATGGCTGAAGCCGTCGACGAAGCCGGTGCGCGCCTGCGCGGGCACCGCGCCCGCGCGCCGCGCCGCCTCGTCCTGCAGCGACGCCGCGAGGCGGTTCTGCAGGAGCGCGCCGACCATCGCCCCGCCGATCGCCCCGCCGAGCTGCCGCATCGTGTTGAACAGTCCCGAGGCCGTGCCCGCGAGCCGCGCCG
Source organism: Solirubrobacteraceae bacterium (assembly GCA_044865965.1). Lineage (GTDB taxonomy): Bacteria > Actinomycetota > Thermoleophilia > Solirubrobacterales > Solirubrobacteraceae > Solirubrobacter. The sequence continues at coordinate 3,638 of JBIOTP010000176.1, read as the reverse complement.
GCACGTCCCGCATCGCCACGGTGATCATCGGCACGAAGATGCAGCTGATCCCCACGCCCGAGATCACCACGCCCGGCACGAACGCCCAGCGCGACGTCCCGACATCGGACACGAACGCCTGGATCAGCGTGCCGAACGCGAACAGCGCGAGCCCGGCCATCAGGATGAACTTGCCGCCGATGCGGTCCACGAGCCGCCCGACGAACGGCGTCAGCACCATCGACAGCGCCGACGACGGGACGTAGACGAGGCCGGCCTGCAGCGCGGTCAGCCCCAGCACCGACTGCAGGTAGATCGTGAACGGCAGGAAGAGGCCGGCCATCCCGAAGTGCAGCGCGGCGCCGACGAGCGTCATCAGCGTGTAGTTGCGGTCGTGGAAGAGCTCGAACGGGACGAGCGGCTCGCCGGCCTGCTTGCGCTTCTGCATCCACGCGAACGCGCCGAGCAGGAGGAACCCGCCCACCAGCAGGGCGAAGATCCACTGGCTCCACGAGTAGCGCTGGCCCTCGATCAGCGCGAACGTGATCATCGTCAGCGCCGTCGTCGCGACGGCGACGCCCGACAGGTCGAGCCGGTGCCTCCGGCCCGAGCGCAGGTCGGGCACGATCCACAGCGTCAGCGCCATCGACGCCAGCCCCACCGGGACGTTCACGAAGAAGATCCCGCGCCAGTCCCAGTGGGTGACGATGACGCCGCCGAGCGTCGGGCCGGAGATCGCCGCCACGCCCGCGACGACGCCGTTGATCGAGAACGCGGCGCCGCGCCGCTCGGGCGGGAACAGCGGGACGACGATCGCCAGCGGCTGCGGCGTCAGCAGCGCGGCGCCGAAGCCCTGGACGGCGCGCGCCGCGATCAGCGCCCCGGGGCTGTTGGACAGGCCGCAGGCCGCCGACGCGGCGGTGAACAGCGCCGTGCCGACCAGGTAGACGTTGCGCGGCCCGTAGATGTCCCCGAGCCGCCCGGCGGTGATCAGGAACACGCCGAGCACGAGGATGTAGGCGTTGATGACCCACAGCGCCTCGTCGATCGAGGCGTCGAGCGAGTCCAGCAGCTGCGGGATCGCGACGTTGACGATCGTCACGTCCAGCAGCGTCATGAAGAGCCCGAGGCTCAGGACGGTGAGCGCGGCGAACGGATTCGCCCGCAGTCCGTGGCGCTCGGTGCTCATGGCGGGGGTCGGCGGCTTACACCGCCCGGCGATGACTGGTGGGGCGCGGGGATTCGTCAGGCGGCCCGGCGGCCGCCGCCTCGGCGGCCCTGCGCTCCCGGCGCTCGGCCGCCTCCTGCTTCAGGCGGCGCTGGTCGGCGGCGAACAGCTCGGCGCGCTCGGCGGGGGTCTGGAAGCGCGGCCGAGAGGCTCCGCGCGGCTGTCCGGAAGACTGCATCGTTCGACATCCTCCCTCGCTCCCTGCGGGAATGGAGGCCGCACGCAAGGAAGGGAGGCGAGGAAAGCCCCGCGGCGACGATGTTCGACCCAGCCTACCGCTCCCGCCGGCCGCGGCGCGGCGCTCGCCCGCGCCGCTGGTCGCGCCCGCGGGCCGGCGGGGCGGCGTGCGGCCGCGCCTTCGGGCGGGCGGGCGGCGTGAGGCCGCCCTGCGCGAACTCGTCGTGGAGGTCGAGCGCCGTCGCGATCCGGCCGACCTCGCGCTCGTCGTCGGCGCCGACGAACGTCGTGCCGACGCCCGCGCGGCCGGCGCGGCCCGTGCGCCCCACGCGGTGCACGTAGCCCTCGCGGTCCGCGGGCGGGTCGAAGTTGATGACGTGGGCGATGCGGTCGACGTCGAGCCCGCGCGCGGCGACGTCGGTGGCCACGAGCGTCCGTACGCGCCCGGCCTCGAAGCGCGCGAGCGCCTGCTCGCGCTGGCTCTGGGACTTGTTCCCGTGCATGGCGACCGCCTCGACGCCGGCGCCCGCGAGGCGCTTGACGAGCCGGTCGGCGCCGCGCTTGGTGCGCACGAAGACGAGCGTCAGGCCGTCGTCGCGCAGCAGCTCGGCGGTGAGCGCTGACAGCTTGTCCTCGTGCGCGACGGCGAGGAAGCGGTGCTCGATGTCGGCCGCCGAGACGGCGGGCGGCGTGTGCTCGCGGCGGACGGGGTCGTGGGTGTAGGCGCCCGCCGCGCGCCCCGCCTCGCCGTCCAGCGTCGCCGAGAAGAACAGCGTCTGCCGGCGCTGCGGGCACGCCCGGACGATGCGGTCGACGGCGGGGCGGAACCCCATGTCGAGCATCCGGTCGGCCTCGTCGAGGACGAGCACGCGGACGCGTGAGAGCGAGACGGCGCCGCGCGCCATCAGGTCGAGCAGCCGGCCGGGCGTCGCGACGAGGATGTGCGACCGCCGGACGGCCCGGAGCTGGGGCTCGAAGCCGACGCCGCCGTAGACGGCGGTGACGCTGAGCCCGCGGGCGCGCGCGACGGGCGCCGTCTCCTCGACGATCTGCGCGGCGAGCTCGCGCGTCGGGGCGAGCACGAGCGCGCTCGGGCAGCCGTCGCCGGGCGCGACCAGGTCGGCCAGCGGCGCCGCGAACGCGAGCGTCTTGCCCGAGCCGGTGGGCGACTTGGCGAGCACGTCGCGGCCGGCGAGCACGTCGCCGATCACGAGTCGCTGGATCGCGAACGGCTCGTGGATGCCGCGGGCGGCGAGCGCGTCCACCACAGGGGCGGAGACGCCGAGCGCGGCGAATGAGGACGTCATGAGTTGGCACTCCTTCTGTTCCGGATGAGGCTTCGACTGACCCGGAACCGCAGAAGGGGCGAACTCAGAGCAAGCAGACCTCGCGGGCGGCGGTGCCACCCGTGACATCCACGCTAGCAGGCGCCAACCCCCGGAACGTCGGGTATGGACCGGCGGGCCATGCCGATCGGCCCGGCCCGGCCATAGGGTGGACGCATATGACGAGACTGGAACGCAGAGTCAACATCGCCGCGGTCGCGGTGCCGTTCGCCGCCGTGGCGGCGGCGGTGCCGCTGCTGTGGGGCGAATGGATCGGGTGGTCCGACGTCGCCGTCTTCGCGCTGATGTACGCGCTGAGCGGGTTCGGCGTGACGGTCGGCTTCCACCGCATGCTGACCCACCGCGCGTTCCAGACGCACAAGGCGACCCGCTACGTGTTCGCCTACATGGGGATGCTGTCGGTGCAGGGGCCCGTCATCGACTGGGTCGCCGACCACCGCAAGCACCACGCGCACACCGACGTCGAGGGCGATCCGCATTCGCCGCACGTCGGCCACGGCGACGGCGTGACGGGCGCGCTGCGCGGCCTCTGGCACGCACACACCGCGTGGCTGTGGCGCACGCACGGCCAGGCACGGGCGCACAAGTACGCCAAGGACCTTGTCGAAGATCGCGGCATGCGCATCCTCAACAAGAAGTTCCCGATGATCGCGCTCGCGTCGCTCGCCATCCCGGCCGTGCTCGGCGGGCTGCTGAGCTGGAGCCTGCACGGCGCCCTGACGGGCCTGATCTGGGGCGGCTTCGTGCGCATCTTCCTCCAGCATCACGTCACGTGGTCGGTCAACTCGGTCTGCCACTTCTTCGGCAAGCGCCGCTTCGACGTCGAGGATCACTCGACCAACGTCTTCTGGCTCGCCATCCCGTCCTTCGGCGAGTCCTGGCACCACAACCACCACGCGTTCCCGCGC
>JBIOTP010000175.1:0-16223 GCA_044865965.1 Solirubrobacteraceae bacterium | reverse complement strand
CCGCAGTCGACCGCACTGGACCTTCAGCTCGTGCCGCCCCGCCAACGCCCCGCCAGCGCCAACAACACCACGATCAAACGACGAACGCCCTTGACAACTCCCTCTCCATATCAGTGGTTCCGGCCGGCGCGGGCCGGCGCCGCCGGAATGCGTCGAACCTCCGGCCGGGGCCACTAAGGTCCTGCCGATGAGGCTGCTGGAGCCGCTGGTCGAGCCCGGCGGGCGCGAGGCGATCCGGGTCGGCGAGGACGCCCTCAGCTACGAGGACCTGCACGGCGTCGCCGGCGCGCTCGCCGAGCGGATCGCGGGCGCTGAGCGGGTCGCGGTGTTCGCGGTGCCCGGGCTCGAGACGTGCGCGGCGGTGGTCGGCGCGCTCGCCGGCGGCGTGCCGATCGTCCCCGTCAACCCGAAGGCGGGTGAGCGCGAGCTTGCGCACATCGTCTCCGACAGCGCGCCGGCCGCCGTCCTGTGCGCGCGCGGCGCCGAGCTGCCCGACGCGCTCGAGGCGGCCGGCCGGCTCGACGTGGACCTGTCCGCGCGCGGCGGCGACTGGCCCGCCGAGCCGGACGCCGAGGCGCCGGCGATCGTCGTCTACACGTCGGGCACCACGGGGCCGCCCAAGGGCGTCGTGCTGCCGCGCCGCTCGCTGGCCAGCAACCTCGATGCGCTCGCCGGCGCGTGGGACTGGACCGGCGACGACGTGGTCGCTCACGCGCTGCCGCTGTTCCACGTCCACGGGCTGATCCTCGGCGTGCTCGGGCCGCTGCGGCGCGGCGGCGGAGTGGTGCACCTCGGCCGCTTCTCGTCGCAGGCCGCGGCGGCCGCGCTGGAAGGCCCGGCGACGATGCTCTTCGGCGTCCCGACGATGTACCACCGGCTCGCGGACGACGCCGCCGGCGACGACTCGATCGCGCGCGGCCTGCGCGCGGCGCGGCTGCTGGTGTCCGGCTCGGCGGCGCTGCCGGCGGCCGACCACGAGCGCATCGAGGCCGCCTGCGGGCAGCGGATCGTCGAGCGCTACGGGATGACCGAGACGCTGATGAACACGGCGATCCGCGCCGACGGCGACCGCCGCCCGGGCACGGTCGGCCCGCCGCTGGACGGCGTCGAGCTGCGGCTGGTGGACGACGACGGCCGCGTCCTCGACGTGGCCGACGACGAGACCGTCGGCGAGATCCAGGTCCGCGGCCCGAACCTGTTCCTGGAGTACCTCAACCGCCCCGACGCGACCGCGGAGGCGATGCGCGAGGGCTGGTTCGCCACCGGCGACATGGCCACGCGCGCGCCGGACGGCTACGTGCGGATCGTCGGCCGCCGCGCCACCGACCTGATCAAGAGCGGCGGCTACAAGATCGGCGCCGGCGAGATCGAGAACGCGCTGCTCGAGCACCCGGGCGTGGCCGAGGCGGCGGTCACCGGCGAGCCCGACGACGACCTCGGCGAGCGCATCGTCGCGTGGATCGTGCCGGCCGGCGGCGAGCGACCGGGCGAGCGCGAGCTGGCCGATCACGTCGCCCGCCTGCTGACCCCCCACAAGCGCCCACGCGAGGTCCGCTACCTCGACGAGCTGCCGCGCAACGCGATGGGGAAGGTCACAAAGAAGGCGCTTCGCTCTGACAGTTGACCTAAAGCGCGCAAGTCACGCGCCGACAACCCGTGAAGATGCAATGGCGCCGAACAGTACGCGGACGCTGGGCGCGCGCGAGGCTCGCGCTCGTCGTCGCGGCCGTTGCGTCGATCGCGATCACCGCGACGGTCGGCATCACGCTGCTGCACCGCCACGCCGGCGAGCGTGAGGCGCGCCGGCAGGCGCTGATCGAGGTCGAGGCCAGCGCCAACCGGCTGAGCACGCTGCAGTGGCAGGCGATCGCCGAGCGGCGCGTGTCGGTGTCGGCGCAGGCCGAGGTCGAGGCGCGCCTGGACCGGATGCACGGCGAGCTGCTGCGGCTCCAGCGCACCGGCGGCGAGGGCATCGCCGCGCCGCTCGCCGCGTTCGACCGCTACCGGCCCGCGATCGAGAACGAGTACGCCTATCTGCGCGCCCGCGAAATCGCGGCTGCCGAGGACGTCCTTGCCGCCGACGTCGAGTCCGCCTTCGCTCGGCTCAGCGACGGCCTGCGGCGCGCCTCCGCCCGCAACGCCGCGGTCGCCGACCGCAGCGAGCGCCTCGCCTGGATCGGCTCCGCCGCGGTCATCGGGCTCGCCGCCTTGGCGCTCACCGTGTTGCTGGTCGCCGCCGAGCGGGCCGCGCGCCGGCGGGCGCTCGACGACGAGCTGCGCCATCTCTCCTTCCACGACGGGCTCACGGGCCTGCCGAACCGCGTGCTGTTCGAGCAGCGGATCCGCGAGGCGCTCGGGGCCGGCGACGCCGCCGTGGCATGCCTCGACCTGGACGACCTCAAGCACGTCAACGACTCGCTCGGGCACACCGCCGGCGACCGGCTGCTGGAGATCGCCGCCCAGCGCCTGCGCCACGCGCTGCGCTCCGAGGACACGGTCGCGCGGCTCGACGGCGACGAGTTCGCCGTGCTCGTGCGCGGCCCAGTCGATGCCGAGGCGCTCGTGCGGCGCGTCTTCGGGGCGCTCGAGAGCCCGGTCACGCTGGACGGCAAGTGGCTGCGCCTCGATGCGTGCCTGGGCGTCGCCGTCGCCGGCTCCGGCGGCTCCGCCGTCGAGCTCCTGCGCGACGCCACGCTCGCGATGCACGACGCCAAGTCGCGTGGCGGCAAGAACGGCTACGCGCTGTTCGAGGACGCCATGCGCGTGGATGCGCTCGAGCGGCGCAACCGCAAGGAGGAGCTCGCGCGGGCGATCGAGGGCGGCGAGCTCGTGCTGCACTTCCAGCCGATCGTCGACCTCGAGCACGGCCGCCCCGCCGGACTGGAGGCGCTCGTGCGCTGGCAGCATCCCGAGCGCGGCCTGCTCGCCCCGGGCGAGTTCATCCCGCTCGCCGAGGAGACCGGCATGATCGTCGCGCTCGGCCGCTGGGTGCTCAGCGAGGCGTGCCGCGAGGCGAGCGACTGGCCGGGCGAGCCGTACGTGAGCGTCAACGTCGCGAGCGCCCAGCTGGAGCAGCCGGGCTTCGTCGCGGAGGTCGACGCGGCGCTGCACGCCGCCGGCCTGGCGCCGGAGCGGCTCACGCTCGAGGTCACCGAGTCCTCGCTGATCGACGACCGCGACGGCATCGCGGAGGGCCTGCAGGCGCTGCGCGCGCTCGGCGTGCGGCTCGCGCTCGACGACTTCGGGACCGGCTACTCGTCGCTGAGCTACCTGCGCCGCTTCCCGATGGACGTGCTGAAGATCGACCGCTCGTTCGTGCGCGACGTCGACGCGGAGAGCGCGCTCGTGCGCGCGATCGTAGCGATGGGCGAGAGCCTCGGCCTGGCGCTGGTAGCCGAGGGCATCGAGCGCGCCGAGCAGGCTGACGTGGTGCGCGCGCTGGGCTGCGGCATGGGGCAGGGCTTCCTGTTCAGCCGCCCGGTGCCGGCCGCGGAGCTGCGGCACAATGCCCTCGCATGCGCTCCGACTGGCCGGGCGGCGCTGACGTCGCCGTCTCGCTGACGGTCAATCGGTCCGCCGGGGCCTCGCCGCGGGTGCGGGACCGAGTGCTCGGTGGTGGCGCGCGGACGTGCTCGCGCAGAACTGGGACTGGCACCCAGACCTCGCGTCGTCGACGCTGGTGTGGGTCGTGGAGCACCCAGGCGGCCGGTTCGCGACGCTCACCGAGGCCGGCATGCTCGGCAAGATCGGGCTCAACGACGCCGGGCTGGGCGTGGGCCTGAACCTGCTCACGACGACCGCCGACGGCGGGGCCGAGGGCGTTCCGATCCATGCGCTGCTGCGGGCCGTGCTCGAGCGCTGCCGGAGCGTCGAGGCGGCGGTCGAGCTGCTGTGCGGCGCGACGGTGCGCGCGTCGTCGGCGGTGACCGTCGCGACGACGGGCGACGCGGTGACCGTCGAGCTCTCGCCCGGCGGGCCGAACGTGATCCGCGGCGGCGAGGCTGCCACACGAACCACTTCCTGCGTTCGCCGCCTGCCGGGGTCGACACCAAGCCCGCCGAGCGCCCGGACACGCTTGCCCGCCTCGACGTGCTGCGGCGCGAGGCGCTCGGCGCGCTGTCCTCGCACGAGGGCCACCCGCGCGGGGTCTGCCGTCACGAGGATCCGGCGCTCCCGTGGGCCGAGCGGACGGTCACGCTGGCCTCGATCGTGATGGACCTGGCCGCGCGGCGGCTGCGGGTCGCCGCCGGTCAGCCGTGCACGGCCGAGTACGTGGAGATCGACGTCGGCTGAAGCGCGCGCGCGGCGGCGCGCAGGTCCGCCGGGCGGTGCGCCGCGGTGGCCACGACCCGCAGGCGCGAGGTCCCGCGGGGCACGGTCGGCGGCCGGATCGCCTGCGCGAACACGCCCTGGCGCAGCGCCGCCGCGCAGCGGTCGAGCGCGGCCTCGGGCTCGCCCACGACGAGCGGCACGATCGGCATCGTGCCGGGCTCCGCCCCGAGCGCCTCGCGCAGCGTCGCCGCGTTGGCGTGCAGGCGGCCGACCAGGTCGCGGTCCATGAGGTCGAGCGCCTTCAGCGCGGCGCCCACGGACGGCGGCGGCAGCGCGGTCGAGTAGATCAGCGTGCGCGCGCGGTTAACCAGGAAGCTCGCCATCTCCGCGTCGCAGCACGCGAACGCGCCGTAGCTGCCGAGCGCCTTGCCGAGCGTCCCGATGACCACGTCGGCCTCGACGCCGAGCTCGGTCACGAGGCCGCGACCCTCGGGTCCGATCACGCCGGTGGCGTGCGCCTCGTCGACGACCACGCGCGCGCCGTGGCGGCGGGCGAGCTCGACGATGCCTTCGAGGGGCGCGAGGTCGCCGTCCATCGAGAACACCGCGTCGGTGACGATCGTGGCGGGGCGGCGGTCGCGCAGGGCGGCGGCGAGCGCGTCGAGGTCGCCGTGCGGGTAGACGATCGTCTCCGCGCGGGCGAGGCGGCAACCGTCGACGAGCGAGGCGTGGTTGAGCTCGTCGGAGAGCACGACCTCGCCGGGTCCGGCGAGCGCGGCGACGACGCCGGTGTTGGCGAGGTAGCCCGAGCCGAACAGGACGCACGCCTCGGTGCCCTTGAGCTCCGCGAGCCGCTGCTCGAGCTCGCGGTGCGGCACCATGTTGCCCGACACGAGCCGCGACGCGCCGGCGCCCGCACCCCAGCGCTCGGCCGCCTCCGCGGCGGCTGCGCGCAGGCGCGGGTCGCCCGCGAGGCCCAGATAGTCGTTGGAGCACAGCAGCAGCACCTCGCGCCCGTCGAGCATCACCCGCGGGCCCTGCGCGCTCTCGATCACCCGGAGCTCGCGGAACAGGTTTGCCTGGCGGAGCGATTCGAGCGTCGCCTCGACGTCGGTCATCGGGGCCCGCAACTGACGCAGCGGACGGTGTAGCCGGTGGGCAGGACCTGCACCGCGAGCTTGCGGCCGCAGTCGGTGCAGAAGCGCGGCGGGTCGGTCGCGGCGCGGCGCGCCCGGCAGCGCGCGTGGTCGCCCTCGACGGCGGGCCGCCCGCAACCGTCGCAGAACGGCGCCCCCTCGCCGCGCGACGACTTGAAGGGGTCTGATCCCTTGATGCTCGTCGCCGCCGGCCCCGTCACAAGGTCTTGCTCAACTCCTTCACGGGCATCGAGAGCTCGGCGAGCAGGTCGAGGTCCTCCTGGGGGTCGCGCCCGAGCGTCGTCAGGTAGTTGCCGACGATGATCGCGTTGATGCCGCCGGTGACGCCCTGCCGCGCGCCGATGTCGCCGAGCGTCAGCTCGCGCCCGCCCGCGAAGCGCAGCACGGTGCGCGGCATCGCGAGCCGGAACGCGGCGATCGTGCGCAGCGCGTCGGGCGCCTCCATCACCGGCAGGTCGGCGAACGGCGTCCCCGGGCGGGGGTCGAGGAAGTTCAGCGGCACCTCGTCGGGCGCGAGCGCGGCGAGCTGGGCGGCCAGCTCCGCCCGTTGCTCCAGCGTCTCGCCCATGCCGACGATGCCGCCGCAGCACACCTCCATCCCGAGCTCGCGCACGAGCTGCAGCGTGTCCCAGCGCTCCTCCCACGTGTGCGTGGTCACGACGGAGCGGAAGTGCGAGCGCGCGGTCTCGAGGTTGTGGTTGTAGCGGTGCACGCCGAGCTCCGACAGCTCGGCGGCCTGCGCCCGGGTGAGGATCCCGAGCGAGCACGCGACGTTGATCTCGACGGCGGCGTTGATGGCCGCGATCCCCGCGCGCACCTGCGCCATCAGCCGCTCGTCCGGCCCGCGCACCGCGGCCACGATGCAGAACTCGGTCGCGCCGGTGGCGGCGGTCTGGCGCGCCGCCTCGACCAGCGACGGGATGTCGAGCCGGACCGCCCGCACCGGGCTCTCGAAGCGCCCCGACTGCGAGCAGAAGTGGCAGTCCTCGGGGCAGCCGCCGGTCTTCAGGCTCACGATGCCCTCGACCTCGACCTCCGGCCCGCACCAGCGCATGCGCACCTCGTGGGCGAGCGCGAGCGCGTCGTCGAGCGCGGCGTCGGGCAGGCGCAGGACCGCGAGCGTCTGCGCCTCGTCGAGCCCCCGGCCCCGCTCGAGGACCCGCTCGCGGGCGGTGTCGAGGATGCCGGTCATGCGGGGATCTTCACCTCCAGGGTGTCGCGGGCGGTCGCCAGGAACTCGTCGCGGGGCATCTGTCCCGCGCCTTCGGGGAGCCGGCCCAGCACCGGCGCACCCGCGTACGCGGCGAGGTCGTCCAGGTTGCAACGGCTCGCGAGGTCGGGCTCGGCCGGCCAGGCGCCGATGACGACGCCCGCGCAGTGCACGTCGCGCGCCCGCAGCGCCTCGCAGGCGAGCGCGGTGTGGTTGAGCGTGCCGAGCCCGGCGCGCGCGACGACCAGCGCGGGCGCGCCGAGCCGCGCGGCGACGTCCGCGATCGTCCCGCTGTCGTCGAGGCGCACGAGTACGCCGCCGGCGCCCTCGATCAGCACCAGGTCGCGGTCGGCGAGGCGCTCGACGGCGGCCGCTATCGCCGCGGGCGACCACCCGGGCACCCCCGCGCGGCGCGCCGCGGTGCCGGGCGCGAGCGGCTCGCGGTAGCGCGCCAGCTCGTGCAGGTCGGTCACGCCCGACAGCGCGCGCACGTGGTCCAGGTCGCCCGGCTCGCCGCGCGCGACGCCGGTCTGGGCCGGCTTCACCACCGCCACCCGTTGCTCGCGCGCGCGCGCGAGGGCCGCGAGCGCGGCGATCACGACGGTCTTCCCGACGCCCGTATCGGTGCCGGTGACGACGAGCACGTTCATCGCGCGCCCCCGGCCACCATCGCCCGCGCGATTCGCGCGAGGTCATCGGGCCCGGTCACGACGCGGCCGCCCCCGCGACCACGGCCCGCGCGATTCGCGCGAGGTCGTCGTCGTCCGTCACGTATGGCGGCATGGTGTAGACGAGGTTGCGGAAGGGCCGCAGCCACACGCCCTCGGCGATCGCCGCGCGGGTCGCCGCGGCGACGTCGACGTCGTGGTCGAGCTCGACGACGCCGATCGCGCCGAGCACGCGCACGCCGGCCACGCCCGGCAGCTCGCGCGCCGGCGCCAGCCCGGCGGCGAGGCCGCGCTCGATGCGCGCGACGTCGTCGCGCCAGCGCCCGTCCGCCAGCAGCCCGGTCGACGCCAGCGCGGCCGCGCACGCGAGCGGATTCGCCATGTAGGTCGGACCGTGCATGAGCGGGCCGTCGAGTCCCTCCGCCACGCGCCGCGTGCACAGCGTCGCCGCCAGCGTGATCGTGCCGCCGGTCAGCGCCTTGCCGACGCACATCACGTCCGGCGCGACGCCCGCGTGCTCGGCCGCGAACAGCGCGCCGGTCCGGCCGAAGCCGGTGGCGATCTCGTCCAGGACCAGCAGCAGCCCGTGCTCGTCGCACAGGTCGCGCAGGAAGCGCACGCAGGCCGGCGAGTGGAAGCGCATCCCACCGGCGCCCTGGACGACCGGCTCGGCGATGATCGCCGCCGGGGCCTCCCGCTCCACCAGCGTCCGCACCGTGTCCGCCCACTCGGGATCCAGCGACACGCCGAACCCGTCCGGCGGCCGCGGGGCGTAGACGTGCTCGGCCAGCGCGCCGGTGAACGTCGAGTGCATCCCGCTGACCGGGTCGCACACCGCCATCGCCCCGAACGTGTCCCCGTGGTAGCCGCCGCGGACGGTCAGCAGCCGCCGCCGCTCGCCGTGCCAGAACTGCAGCACGAGCTTGATCGCCACCTCCACCGACACCGAGCCGGAGTCGGCGAAGAACACGTGGTCGAGCCCGGTCCAGGCGCACAGCCGCTCCGCCAGTCGCACCGCGCCCTCGTGCGTGAGGCCGCCGAACATGACGTGCGGCAGCCGGTCGAGCTGGTCGCGCAGCGCGGCGTCGATCGCCGGGTGGCGGTAGCCGTGGATCGCGCACCACCAGGACGCCATGCCGTCGACGAGCTCCGTCCCGTCCGCGAGCCGCAGCCGCACGCCCGCAGCCGACACCACGCGCAGCGGCGGGACAGACGCCGGCATCGGCCCGTACGGATGCCACACGAGGCGCCGATCCAGGTCGAGCAGCTCGTCGGCCATGACCGCCATGGAGGCGGCAGCCTACCCCTCGCCCAGCCGCTCGCGACGCGCCGACGAGAAGCCGGTGCCGGGGTCGATCGTGACGAGGTCCGCCGCCAGCGGCTGAAACGAGGGCTCGGTCGTGTAGATGAACCGCGCGATGCCGATGTTCGTGCGCTCGGCCAGGTTTCCCGTGCCGCCGGCGCCGACGCTGCCGCCGTTGAGCACGGTGACGCCCGGCTGCTGCTCCAGGTCGGCCTTGTGCGTGTGGCCGACGAGGAACACCAGCGGGCGCGACGGCGGCTTGTCGCGCAGGATCGCGAGCGCCGGCCCGACCAGCTGCGGCTCGTGCACCATGACGACGTCGACCTTGCCGAGGAGCGGCCGCAGCCACGCCGTGAACTGGTCCTGCATCAGCGGGTTCGGCTTGTTGTCGTAGCGGTCGGCGAAGTCCTCCTGGCTACGGCGCTCGAACGGGTCGTCGTAGCCCGCCACCCGCAGGCCCCGCACGTTCACGATCAGCGGGCCGTAGCCCCCACCGCGCTCCAGCCGCCCGTGGCGCGTGAGCACGATCGCCCGCTCGCGCACGAGCTCGCGCGCGAGCAGGTCGGAGTCGTGGTTGCCGGTCACGAACACGAACGGGTGGCCCAGGCGCACCACGCGCCGCACGAGCTGGGTCTCCAGCGGCGAGCCCCGGTCGGTCAGGTCGCCCACGAAGAACACCGGCCCGCGGGCCGCGGCGCGCTCCAGCACGGGCACCGCGATCACGTTGTTGTGCATGTCCGAGGCGACCGTGACCGTCGGCTTGCCGGCGAGCCGCTGGCGCTCGCCAGGGCGCACGACCAGCCGCGCCAGCCCCACGAGCTGCGCGTCGAGCTCCTGGTCGAGCGTGCCGCCGGAGCGCCGCGCGGCCTCCACGGCGTCCAGCGCGCGGGGGATGTCCGGCCCGTGGGCGTAGTACTGCGGCGAGGAGATCTCCCCCCGCGGCGGGATCAGCACGACGAGCGCGGCGCCGACCCCGAGCGCCGTCACCACCGCCAGGGCGCTCGTCCAGCGCAATCGGGGACCGGCGCGGGAGCGGATCGCGAACGCAACCAGCAGTCCCAGCGCCGCGGCGCACAGCACGACGAACGCGATCAGCGTGCGCAGGTAGGCGGCGATCGCGTCGCGCGCCTGGCCGCGGACGGCGTGCACATTCAGCGGCCGGCCCTTGGCGACGCTCGTCACCACCGCGCGGTCGACCGTCACCAGGTCGACGCGCAGGCGCGCCGGCAGGCGGATCGCCTCGAAGCGCGCGCCCCAGTCCACCAGCGGCACGTAGACGTCGAGCGCGCCGCGATGGCCGGGCGAGATCGAGAGCCGGATCTCGCCCACCGACAGCCTGCGGTCCTGATGGAACGCGACCAGCCCGAGGTAACCGCCGGCGAGCGTCGTGGCGAAGACGATCAGCAGCGACAGCGCGCGGCGCGCCGTCAGGACGATGCGCCGGCGCCGCTCGCGGGGGTGCTCCGGCTCAGGAGATCGCGCAAAGCGCGGGAGTCGGTCCAGAACGCCAGGTCCTGCCATGGGATCTCCGTCGGCGCGAAGGCGCGGACCTCCAGCGCCTCCTCCGTCCGGGACGGAGTGCCCCGGACCGATGCCGCATAGACCACCACCACTGTACGATCCTGCGCCCGCGAGTACACGCCGACGAGGCCGTCGAGGACGATCTCGACCGCCATCTCCTCCATCACCTCGCGCCGCACGGCGTCCTCCACCGTCTCGCCGAGGTCGACGAAGCCGCCGGGCATCGACCACCGCCCGCGGCCGGGCTCGAAGCCGCGGCGCATCAGCCACAGCGAGCCGGTCGTGTCCGCCGGGATCGCGCACGCGACCGGCTTGGGGTTGTAGTAGGCGCCGTAGCCGCAGGTCGCGCAGCGGATCGAGCGCGGGAACTGGACGGTCGCCGTCGCGCCGCAGCGCGGGCAGTAGCGCACGTCCTCGAGCGCCGGGTTGAGGCTCACGAGCGGTGCTCCCACAGCTCCATCTGGCCGAGCCGGCGCAGCCCGAGCCCGGCGTACAGCCGCTCGCCGAGCTCGGTCGCCTGCAGCGAGACCGTGTTGCAGCCGTGGCGGCGCGCGTCGGCCACCACCGCGCGCATCACCTGCGTGGCCAGCCCGCGCCGGCGCGCCTGGGGGACGGTCGCCACGAACGACACGCCGCAGTCGCCGCCGTGGTGCAACGCGAGCGCGACCGCCGCCGGGGCGCCGTTGAGGTCGGCCCGGAACGCGCGCAGGGCGCCGTCGGGCAGCATGCTGAGCGTGCGCTCCAGGCGCGCGTCCACGTTGCCGTAGGCGAGGTCGTTGACGCGCCCGACCGTGCGCAGGTCGGCGCCGGGGAGCCACGGCGTCGGCGTGAGCTGCAGGTCCAGCTCGTCGATCGCGGCCCCCATGCCGGGCGACGCCGACGCGACCGACAGGCCGGCGTGCCGCAGCTCGCGCGTGGCGTCGCGCGCCCCGCCGTCGATCCAGATCGCCCACCGGCGTACGCCCGCGTGCGCGTAGCGGTCGGCGAGCTCGGGCAGCGCGGCGGGCGCCGCGTGCGGCTCGATCGCCACGGCGGCGTTGAGCGCGGGCGAGTCGGGCGCGGTGGGGACGATCGAGGCGACGAGCCCGGCACGCTCGATCACGCGCCCGCGCCGCGAGCTGCCGCCGAGCAGGGCCTGGAGTGCGGCGAAGCCCTCCCACAGCCGGCGGCGCAGCGCGGCGTCGTCCATCGCCGAAGCGTAGGTGACCACGCCCCCGAGTACACGCGCCGCCAAGCGGCCGCTGATCACCACCTGGCGGCACTGCCTCGGGACTTCGTCCCTCGTCACCGGCTTCGCCTCGCGACCACTTGAAATCCCAGAGGGATTCCTGCGGGTCTGCGTCCTTGCCAGCCGGCGCCAGCGTCCACCTGGACGGCACGCGTACCCGGCGGGCGGGATCACTGCGCGGCGGAGCCGAGCCCGCGGGGAAACGGGCTCGGCTCGCGCTGCAGGGAGGATCTACAAGGTGGGTGCGCCGGTGTGGTCAGTACCGGCGCGGTGTGCGTCCGAAGTTGCGCTGCCAGGGACGCGGGCGGCGGCCGCCGGTGAGAGCGCGATGGCGGCTGCGGCGCTGCGGCTGAAGATGGGAGAGGAGGAGAGCTTCAGCACGCTTGGAAGCTTCCCGCCTGGAGCGCTTCAGCGCCGCCCGGCCAGCCCTAGAGATGCGGTGCGGTTATCACTACTCCCGCTACTCGTGCCAGCAGGTGCCAACATGGCCGGCCGTGAGCGAGCTCCGAAGCCACCGCTGGTACGGCGTCAACGACCTGCGCTCGTTCGGGCACCGCTCGCGCACGCTGCAGATGGGCTACGACCGCTCCGAGTACGTCGGCAAGCCGGTGATCGCGGTCGTCAACACGTGGAGCGACATCAACCCCTGCCACACGCACCTGCGCGACCGCGCGCAGGAGGTCAAGCGTGGCGTCTGGCAGGCGGGCGGGTTCCCGCTGGAGATCCCGGCGCTGTCGCTGTCCGAGCCGTTCCAGAAGCCGAGCACGATGCTCTACCGCAACCTGCTCGCGATGGAGGTCGAGGAGCTCCTGCGCTCCTATCCGATCGACGGCGCGGTGCTGCTGGGCGGCTGCGACAAGACGACGCCGGCGCTGCTGATGGGCGCGACGAGCGTGGACCTGCCGGCGATCTACGTCCCCGCCGGGCCGATGCTGCGGGCGCGCTGGCGCGGCGACACGCTCGGCAGCGGCTCGGACGTGTGGAAGTACTGGGGCGAGCTGCGCGCCGGGCGCATCACCGAGGACGTGTGGGAGGAGATCGAGGAGCGGATCGCCCGCTCGCCCGGCCACTGCATGACGATGGGCACGGCGTCGACGATGACCGCGGCGACGGAGGCGCTGGGGCTGACGCTGCCGGGCGCGTCGTCGATCCCCGCGGCCGACTCCGCGCACCCGCGGATGGCCGCCGCGGCGGGGCGGCGGATCGTGGAGATGGTGCGCGAGGGGCTGCGTCCGTCGTCGATCTTGAGCGCCGGCGCGTTCGAGAACGCGGTTCGCGTCGTGCTCGCGCTGGGCGGCTCCACGAACGCCGTCATCCACCTGGTGGCGATGGCGGGGCGGGCCGGCGTGCCGCTGTCGCTCGATCGCTTCGACGAGCTCTCGCGGCGCGTGCCGGTGCTCGCGAACCTGCGCCCGTCGGGCACGTATCTGATGGAGGACTTCTTCGAGGCCGGCGGGCTGCGGGCGCTGATGGCGCAGCTCGACCTGCACGCCGATGCTCTGACGGTCAACGGGCGGACCGTTGGCGAGAACGTGGCCGGCGCGGAGGTCTTCGACGCCGACGTCATCCGGCCGGTCTCCAACCCGCTGCGCGACGAGGGCGGGCTGGCGATCCTGCGCGGCAGCCTCGCCCCGGACGGCTGCGTGATCAAGCACTCGGCGGCGTCGCCGTCGCTGCTGCGCCACACGGGCCCGGCGGTCGTCTTCGACGACTACGACGACATGAACGCGCGCGTGGACGACGACGCGCTCGCGGTCGACGAGCGCTCCGTGCTCGTCCTGCGCAACGCCGGGCCGCTCGGCGGGCCGGGGATGCCGGAGTGGGGCATGCTGCCGATCCCGCGCAAGCTGCTGCGCGCCGGCGTGCGCGACATGGTGCGGATCTCGGACGCCCGCATGAGCGGCACCGCGTACGGCACCTGCGTGCTGCACGTGGCGCCGGAGTCGTTCGTCGGCGGGCCGTTGGCGCTGGTGCGCGACGGCGACCCGATCGAGCTCGACGTCCCGGCGCGGCGGCTGGAGCTGCGCGTGGTGCCGGAGGAGCTCGCGCGCCGGCGCGGCGCCTGGGCGCCCCCGCCGCGGCCGGCCGAGCGCGGCTTCACGCGCCTGTTCGCCGAGCACGTCACGCAGGCCGACGCGGGCTGCGACTTCGACTTCCTGCACGGCGCGGGCGGGGTCCCGGAGCCGGCGATCCATTGATCGACGTCGCGATCGTCGGCGGGGGGATCCTCGGGCTCGCCACCGCGCGCGAGCTGCTTCGCCGCGAGCCCGGCGCGCGGGTGGCGGTGCTCGAGCGCGAGCAGGAGGTCGCCGCGCACCAGACCGGCCACAACTCGGGCGTGATCCACGCCGGGATCTACTACGCGCCCGGCTCCCTGAAGGCGCGGCTGTGCCTCGCGGGCGCGCGGGAGCTGTACGAGTACTGCGACGCGCGCGCGATCCCGTACGAGCGCTGCGGCAAGGTGATCGTCGCGCTGTCGGCGGACGAGCTGCCGCGCCTGGACGAGCTCGAGCGCCGCGGCCGCGCCAACGGCGTCGAGGGCCTGCGCCGCCTCGGGCCGGAGGAGCTGCGCGAGCTCGAGCCGCACGCCCGCGGGGTCGCCGCGCTGCACTCCCCGGCGACCGGGATCGTCGACTTCGCGGCGGTCGCGCGGAGCTTCGCGGCGGAGATCGCGCAGCAGGGCGCCGAGGTCCGCACGGGCGTGACGGTGCTGCGGATCGGCGCCGCCCACGGCCAGCGCGTGGCTTCTCCGGGCGGCACGCTGGTCGAGACCGCCGAGGGCCCGCTCCTCGCCCGCCGCGTCGTGTGCTGCGCGGGGGCCTGGTCGGACCGGCTCGCGATCGCCTCGGGCGAGGGCCCCGATCCCCGCATCGTGCCGTTCCGCGGCGGCTACCTGCGGCTGCGCCCGCACGCCCGCCATCTGGTGCGCTCGCTGATCTACCCGGTGCCCGACCCGTCGCTGCCGTTCCTCGGCGTCCATCTCACGAAGACCGTCGGCGGCGACGTCTGGCTCGGGCCGACCGCGCTGCTGGCGCCGGCCCGCGACGCCTACCGGCTCACGCGCGTGCGCGCGCGCGACGTCGTGGATGCGCTGCGCTGGCCCGGAACGTGGCGGATGGCGCGCCGCTGGTGGCGCACCGGCGTGGCCGAGATCCGCCTCGCGGCGGATCGCCGCGCGTTCGTGGCGGCGTGCGCGCGCTACGTGCCCGAGCTCACGCCGGCCGACGTCGAGCGCGGGCCGGCCGGCGTCCGCGCCCAGGCCGTCGCGCGCGACGGCACGCTGCTCGACGACTTCGCCTTCGCGGGCTCGCCGCCCGTCCTGCACGTGCGCAACGCCCCCTCGCCGGCGGCGACCTCCGCGCTCGCCATCGCGCGGGTGGTCGCGGACCGGCTTGAGCGCTGAGGCCCACCGGCGCGAGGGCCCCAGCTCAACCTGCGTTGACCTCGCTCGCCAGCGAGTCGCGGAGGACGCCGAGGAAGTAGGCCCATCCCCGCTCGTGGTCCGCGACGGCCTCGGGCGGCAGGCCGTGGTGCACGAGCCGCACGGTCGTCGCGCCCTCGTGCTCGACCAGGTCGATCTCGACGGTCGTGCTCTCCGGCGGCACGCCGAGACGGCCGTCCTCCCAGCCGTACGTGAAGACGACCCGCCGCGGCGGCAGGAGCTCCAGGAAGCGGCCGACGACGGTCGCCCCGTTGGGGTGCGTCCAGCGCAATCCGCCGCCCCGGCACCGGGTCGGCCGCCGCCTCGAGGTCGACCCAGCGCACGAGCCCGGCGGTCGTCGTGAGGTGTGCGTAGACGACGTCGATCGTCTCCGCGATGGTGAGCTCGTAGGAGGCGAGCCTCACGGGCGCTCCTCGGCGGCGTCCTTCAGCGCGGCGAGTGCGGGGCCCCAGTAGGCGTCGAGCTCCCTGCGGAGCCGTTCGAGCCCCTCGATGTCGACCCGGTACAGGCGCCGCCGGCCGTCCACGCGTCCCCGGACGAGGCCCGCGTCCCGCAGGATCTTGAGGTGCTGGCTGGCGGCCGGCTGGCTCAGGCCGGTGCGCTCGGCGAGCTCCGTGACGGGTAGCTCGCGGTCCAGCACGAGCTGCAGCATCGACCTGCGGCCATGCGCCGCGGCCGCGACATCATCCTCGGCGCCGACGAGCGCGTCACCGAGACGATCAAGTGGAAGACCCCGACGTTCTCCTACAAGGGCAACATCGCCAGCTTCAACCCCTCGAGGAACCTCGTCAGCATCATGTTCCACCGCGGCTCCGAGATCCCCGGCGACCACCCGCGCCTCGAGGGCGACGGCGAGCTCGTGCGCACGATGCGCTTCCGCGACCTCGACGAGCTCGAGGCCGGCCGAGCCGACCTCGAGCGCGCCATCCGCGCGTGGTGCGACTGGAAGGACGGCTAGCGCGGAGGCGAGGCGCGCCGCGCGCTACCGTACAGGGCCTCGCGCCCTCTTAGCTCAGTTGGTAGAGCACTTCCATGGTAAGGAAGGGGTCGCCGGTTCGAGTCCGGCAGAGGGCTCTCGCCCGTTTTCCGCATCAGAGCGCGGAAAACCGCGACTAGCAGGACCAGCAGCGCCCGCATCAGCCGGCCCTCCGTGACACACCATTGACACACGGGCCACCGCGCGCGGCCCCGATCGCGTCCTCCGCCGGCACGCGCGGCGCGTCCTCCAGCTCGGCGATCACGTGCCCGTACGTGCCGAGCGTCAGCTTCGCGTCATGGCCCATCTGCTGCGCCACGTAGATCACCGAGCGGCCCTCGTGCAGCAGCAGCGAGCAGAAGCTGTGCCGCAGCGTGTAGGGCGTCGTCGCGGGGACGCCGGCCTTGGTCGCCGCGCGGACGAAGGGGCCTGGCTGCCCCGACCGC
>JBIOTP010000174.1:0-10204 GCA_044865965.1 Solirubrobacteraceae bacterium | reverse complement strand
GCGACCAGGCGTGCCGGGTCCGCGGGGGTGAGGGCCTTGGCCGCGGCGGCCGCGTCCGCCTGCTCGCGCGCGTGGCGCGCGAGGTCGGCGGCGACGACGGCGCGCGCCTCGCGCAGGGCCTCTTCAGCGCGGGTGCGGACGAGGCGCTCGGCCTCGAGGTCGGCGCGGAGCGCGGCCGCCTCGCGGCGGGCGAGCGTCGCGTCGCGGCGGGCTGTGGTGAGGTGGGTGCGGACGCAGTCCGCGCTGTCGCGGGCGGCGATGAGCTCGGCGCGGCCCGCCGCGACCTCTGACCGCGCGGCGGCGAGCTCCGCGCGCGCGGCGACGAGCGCGCTCGCGAGGCCGGCGACGGTCCCGCGCGTGACCGCGTGTGCGGTGCGCTCGGCTTCGCGCTCTGCGGCGAGCGCCGCGAGCGTCGACACGTCCGCCTCGCGTGCCGCGCGGGCGGCGCGCAGGTCGGCGCGGGCGGCCGCGAGGTCGCGCTCCAGCTCGGCGCGGCGGCTCCCCCACGCCGAGGCGATCTGGAGCTGGTCCGGCGGCGGCGCCGTCCACGCCGCGCAGTGCTCGGCGGGAGCGGGGATGTCGGCGCCCACGCGGCGGGCGCGCCGTTCGGCGAGGACCGCCGAGTCGATGACCTCCGCGCGGGGCGGCCGCGCCGGCTCGGGGAGGCGGAACCGGGTGCCGCTGGGCCAGTGGAGCCAGACCGCGTCCCAGCCCGCCGACACGGACTCCGGAGGAATGTGGAACGTGGCCCGCCAGCAGCCCTCGCGCGCGAAGCGGCCCTCGGCGTGAGGTTCGACGCGCTGCTCGCCGCCAGGCCCCGCGAGGATCAGCGTGGGCGGCTGAACCGGGGCGCCGTTGCCGCGCACGCGCACCAGCCTGCCGCCGCCGAGCGACGGCATCCACTCGGCGGACTCGACCACCGGGCCCGGCGCGCCGGGCAGGGCGGACTGAGGTGACTCGGCCATGTCCGCTCGCCATGGTCCCAGGCGGACCGGCGGCAACTCGCGGGCGCCGCCCCGGCCGTCAACACCCGGGAGGGACGCTGCGGCGCGGACACCGCCCCCCGGCCGCCAACACCCGGGAGGGATGCTGGGGCGCGGACACCGCCCCCGGCCGCCCAGCACCCGGGAGGAACGGTGGACGCGGGCGCCGCCCCCGGCCGCGAGCACCCGGTAGGAGCGGAGGGCCGCGGGCGCCGCGCGGCCGCCAGTGTGGGCCGCCGGCGCCGCCCGGCCGCGATGGCGGGTGCGCCTGCCGTGCGCCGGCAGGCGCGCCCCGGGCCGAGTACTAGGAGTTCGAGCGCATACGCAGGACGGCGAGCGCGATGCCGAGCGCGAGCGCGAGTACGGCGCCCGCGAGCAGCGGCTTGGGCACGTAGGTGGGGCCGTAGCGGCGGCGGAGGAAGAACTTGATCCCGAACCACACCATCCGCCCGAGCAGCGAGTAGAACATGGCGTGAACCTACCCGTCAGCGGCGCCGCGCAGCCGTCGCGCCATCCGCGACTGCAGGGACCACAGCTCGATGAAGCCGGGCGAGGCCGATTGCGCGAACAGGCCGCCGGACTCCGCGAACGTCGCGAGCTGGACGTCGTAGACCGCATTCGGGCTCTCCCGCGTCACGACCCGTGCCGAGCCCTTGAACAGCTTCAGCCCGATCGTCCCCGTGACGCGCTCGTTGACACGCTCGACATAGGCCTCGATGTCCTCGCGCAGCGGCTCCCACCACAGGCCGGCGTAGACGAGGTACGCCCACTTGCGGTCGAGCTCGGGCTTGAACTGGTTCTGGTGGATCGTCCCGACGAGCCGCTCGAGCTCGCGGTGCGCCTTGAGCAGGATCGCCGCCGCCGGCACCTCGTAGATGTCGCGCACCTTCAGGCCCACGATGCGGTCCTCGATGTGGTCGACGATCCCGACGCCATGGCGCATGCCGATCTCGGCCGCCCGCTCGAGCAGCGAAACCAGATCCAGCCGCTCGCCGTTGAGCGCCACCGGCACGCCCGCCTCGAACGCGACCTCGACGACCTCGGGCTCGTCGGGCGCCAGCTCCGGCCGCGTCACGAGCTGGAACACGTCGTCGTCGGGCGCGTGCGAGAGGTCCTCGATCCAGCGGCCCTCGGACGAGCGCCCCCACAGGTTGTCGTCGATCGAGTAGGGGGCGCTCTCCGTGCCGCCCTTGACCGGGATGCCGTGCTTGCGGGCGTAGGCGATCTCCTCGTCGCGCCCCATCTGCCACGAGCGCACCGGCGCGATCACCTTCAACTCGGGCGCCAGCGTCGCGACCGTCGCCTCGATCCGGACCTGGTCGTTGCCCTTGCCGGTGCAGCCGTGCGCGATCGTGTCGCAGCCGGCGCGCCGCGCGTACTCGACCGCCAGCTTGGCGATCAGCGGCCGCCCGAGCGCCGTGAACAGCGGGTAGCCGTCGCCGTAGTCGGCGTTCGCCTTGATCGCGGGCAGGACGAAGTCGCGCGCAAACTCCTCGCGCGCGTCGACGACGTGGCAGTCCAGCGCGCCGAGGTGGAGCGCCTTGCCGCGCACCACGTCGTAGTCCTCCCCCGGCTGCCCGAGGTTGACGGTCAACGCGACGACCTCGGCGTCGTACTCGTCCTGGATCCACTTGAGCATCACGCTCGTGTCCAGGCCCCCGGAGTACAGCAGCAGGACGCGGCCGACCTCGTGCGGGTGCGCGAGGTAGCTCGCGACCCGCGTGTGGGCCGGGTCGGCGACGCGATGGACTTCGGTGTGGGCGGTCGGATCCCGCGGCTCGGCAGTCACGGGCGGACAGACTACGAGAGCGCTCAGTAGCGGCGCGGCTGGCGCGCGATCGCGCGCTCGTAGCGGAAGCCCTCGCCGTCGTCGTCCTCGACGTAGCCGACGTCCTCGGGGCCCTCCTCGGC
Organism: Solirubrobacteraceae bacterium; assembly: GCA_044865965.1. Lineage (GTDB taxonomy): Bacteria > Actinomycetota > Thermoleophilia > Solirubrobacterales > Solirubrobacteraceae > Solirubrobacter. The sequence continues at coordinate 7,310 of JBIOTP010000174.1, read as the reverse complement.
GTCGCGCACGTCGGCGAGCCAGCGGGCGCCCGAGAGGTCGGTGCGGCCGGCCGCCGCGTCGAAGATGCGGCCGCCGTCGATCCCGAGGATCTCGGCGCTGCGGCGGTGGAGCGCGGGCACGGCCAGCGCCTCGCGCGGATCGCCCTCCTGCGCGAGGCTGGCGGCCACCAGCCCCTGCACGAGCGGCTCCGAGCTCTCCAGCCGCACGGCCAAGGCAGCCACGCGCTCGCTGAACACCAGCAGCAGCCCCGCCCGCGCGCCGTCGATCGCCTCGCGGAACACCGCCTGCCGGCCCGGCGAGGCCTCGCTGAACGCGCGCACCACCCGCGCGATCTGCTCGTCGTCCGGACACGGGATGCGGCTCCGGTAGTAGCTGTCGCCGGGCGGGAGGTCCAGCTGGGCGAGGAGCTCACGCAGGTCCATCGCGGGTGTCAGTCAAGCACGCCGGGCGATGCGGTGGTAGTCATCGCCGCGGCGGCGACGTCCACTCGTCCCCGGTGCCGCCGGGCGGCGGCGCGCTCCACGACGAATCGGGAGGCTCGGGAGGAGGAGGCGGCGGGGCCGCCGCCACGTCGCGCCGCAGCACGCGCGCCAGGCCCCAGGCGGCGATGGCGAGCGCGGACAGGATGAGCGGGACCGTGAGATCCAGGCCGCCCGCGGGCGTGTGGGTCACCGACCGGCCGGCCACGCCCCCGCGCGCCGGCTCCTCCTCAGGGGGCGAGACGGGCTCCGCGCCGCCTCCGCCACCCGGCTCGGCCGACGACGACGGCGCCGGCTCACCGGCGCCCCGTGCGCCCCCGCGGCGCAGCGCGGTGACGGCGGCCGGGACGCTCACGTGCGCGCTGACGAGGCTCTCCTCGACCGTCGGCGGGCCGCACCCGTTCGCGGCGAGGCGTCGCAGCCGCCTCAGGCCCGCGCGCTCGAGCCGCACCACGCGCCGCACGGAGAGATCCAGCCGCCGCGCCACGCTCCGGCGCGACCGGACGTGCGCCGCGCCCACGCCGGCCCGCAGCGTCAGCACACGGCGCTCCTGCTCGGGCAGGTCTCCGAGGCAGCCGCGCCGGGCGAGCACGGCCTCGCGCAGGCGCTGGTCGCGGCGGCGCACGGCGGCGCGCCCGCGCTCTTCGCGCCGCCCGCGCGGCCCGGGGGAATAGCCGGGCCCGGGGCGCGAGGTAGGGACGCGCCCCGAGCCGCCGGCGGCGGTCGGTTCCCTCGATCCACCGCCACTTGTGCCGCCGCTCGCGGCGGCGCCGTTTGAGCCTTCACCGCGCGTGGAGCCGGCCGCCGAGCCGCCCGCCGGCCCCCGTCCGGCCGACCCGCTCCCGGCCGAGCCGCCCCCACTCGGAGACCCGCCCCCACTCGGGGACCCGCCGCGGCTCGGGGGCCCCCCGCCGCCCCCCGTACTCGGCGGCTGCACGGTCACCGTCGGCGTCACGGTCGGGACGGCCGGCGTCGGGACCGGCAACCGCACGGTCGGAGTGGACACCGGAAGCTGCACGGTCGGGGTCGGCACCGGCAGCTGGGGCGTCGGGACCGGCAGGGGCGGGTCGATCGCGCGCGCCGGCGCTGCGAACCCGATCGCCGCGACGCCAGCCAGCACCAACCATCGCACGCGCAACGTCTGCTCTCTCTCCACGCCCCCTGATACCGCCACTCGATGCTCGTCAAACCGGAGCAGCGGCGAAATTCGCACGCCGATGCCCGATCGGTGAGACTTCCTCGACCACCATGAGGAGGACCCCATGACCAGGACGATCTGGGTGGCGGCCGTCGCGGCCACCGCGATCGCGCCGATCGCCACGGCCGGCGCGGCCACGACCGGCGTCGTCTACGGCGGCGTCACCGCCCAGGACTGGCCGGTGATGCTCCAGGTCGCCCGCGACGGCCGCGCGGTGACGCGGACGGTCACCGGGCTGTCCCTCACCTGCACCTCCGGCGGGCGGGTCGCCACGCGCGACGGCTACCGCCGGATCGTCATCAGCCTCTCCGGGACCTTCTCGAGCCGCTTCGGCCCCCAGACCGAGGACAACGGGGACGGCACCAAGAGCGAGCTGAGCGGCTCCGTGAAGGGGAGGATCTCACGCGCGCGCGGCACCGCCAGCGGCACCTGGACGCTGCGCGAGGTCATCCGCGACGCCGCCGGCACCGTCAAGGACACCTGCGACAGCGGGAAGGTGAAGTGGACCGCTAGGCAGTGAGCAGCGCGCGCACGCGCGCGAGCGCCTCGTCGACCTCCGCCGCCGAGACCACGAGCGGCGGCAGGAAGCGCAGCGTCGTCGGCCCCGTGGCGTTGATTACCAGCCGCTGCTCGAGCAGCGCCCGGCGCGCGAGCTCGGGCGCCTCGCCCCCCACCTCGCACGCCACCATCAGCCCGCGGCCGCGGACGGTCAGCACGCCTGACAGCTCGTTCAAGCCCGCCGCCAGCCGCCCGCCCAGCTCGCGCACCGAGGCCAGCAGCTCCGGCGAGTCGATCACGTCCAGCGCGGCGTGCGCGGCGGCGGACGCCACCGGCCCGCCCGCGAACGTCGAGCCGTGGTCGCCGGGCGCGAACACGTCGGCCAGCCGCGGGCCGATCACGAGGGCGCCGATCGGCAGGCCGCCGCCGAGGCCCTTGGCGAGCGTCATCGCGTCCGGCACGACACCGGTCTGCTCGTAGGCCCACAGCGTTCCGGTGCGGCCCATGCCGCACTGCACCTCGTCGAAGATCAGCGCGGCGCCGGTCGCGTCGCACGCCGCTCGCGCCGCGCGCAGCACGTCGTCGCCGAGGATGTGCACGCCCGACTCGCCCTGGACGGGCTCGAGCAGCACGGCCGACGTCCGCTCCCCCACCGCGCCGGCGATCGCCTCGGCCGTCGGCGGGACGACCCGGAAGCCGGGCACCAGAGGCGCGAACGGCGCCTGCTTTGACTCTTGCGGCGTCGCCGACAGCGCGCCGTACGTGCGCCCGTGGAAGGCGCCGTGCACGACGACGATCTCGCCGCGCGGCCGCGCCTTGCGCGCGAGCTTGATCGCCGCCTCGTTGGCCTCCGCGCCGGAGTTGCAGAAGAACACGACGCCGCCGAGCGACCGCCGCGACAGCCGCTCCGCGAGCGACACGTTGGGCCCGGTGGTGAACAGGTTGGAGACGTGGATCAACGAAGCGACCTGCTGCTGCACGGCCGCGACCACGCGCGGGTGGCAGTGGCCGGTGTTGCAGACCGCGATGCCGGACAGGAAGTCGAGATACTCGACCCCGTCGGAATCGCGCAGGACGCAGCCGCGCCCGGACGCGAACTCGATCGGGTAGCGCGCGTAGGTGGGGGCGAGTGCCGTCACGCACCTGCTCCGCATGGCCGTGCCGCCGCCGGCGGCAAGATCGAACCGGGCCGCATCGTCACGCCGCGGGTCGGATCTTCGTGCCGATCCCGGCGTCGGTGAACAGCTCGAGCAGCAGCGAGTGCGGCTCGCGGCCGTCGATGATGTGCGCGAACGACACGCCGCCGTGGATCGCATCCACGCACGCCTGCAGCTTCGGCCGCATGCCGCCCTCCAGCGCCGGCAGCGCCGCCTCCACCACGTCGGCCCCGCACTCGGAGATCACCGACAGCGGGTCGGCCGGGTCGCGCAGCCATCCCGCGACGTCCGTCAGGAACATCACCTTGTAGGCGCCCAGCGCGCGCGCCACGGCGCCGGCCGCCTCGTCGGCGTTGACGTTGTGCGAGCGGCCCGCGCGGTCGTTGCCGACGGACGCGATCACCGGGATGTAGTCCTCGGCGATGTGGCGGATGACGCCCGTGTCGACGCGCTCGATCTTGCCGACCAGCCCGATGTCCTCACCGCCCGGCCCCTCCATCGTGGAGACCCGGAACAGCTGCCCGTCGTCGCCGGACAGCCCCACGGCCGGCTGCCCGTGGCGGTTGATGCGCCCCACGATGTCCTTGTTGACCTTGCCGACGAGCACCATCTTGGCGATCTCGACCGTCTGCTCGTCGCTCACGCGCAGCCCGCCGACGAACTGCACCGGCATGTCGAGGCGCTCCATGTAGGCGGTGATCTCGGGCCCCCCGCCGTGCACGACGATCGGGTTCAGCCCGACGTACTTGAGCAGCACGACGTCGCGCGCGAAGTCCTCGCGCAGCTGCGGGTCGTTCATCGCGGCGCCGCCGTACTTGATGACCACCGTCTTGCCGTGGAACTCCCGGATATACGGGAGCGCCTCGAGCAGGGTCCCGATGTCCCTCACGTGGTGTACTCCGCGTTGATCGTCACGTACTGGTGGGAGAGGTCGGAGAAGAACACCTCGACCTCGGCGCCCTCGCCCGGCAGCTCGACCGCGTACTCCACCTCCTCGCCGGCGACCGCCAGCGCCAGCGCCGGCTCGTCGAACGGCACCGCCGCGCCGCCGGCGCACACCCGCACGTCCTCGATCCAGATGTCGAGCGGCAGCGGCGCCGAGTCGTGGACCGCGGCGCCGACCGCCTGCGCGATCCGGCCCCAGTTGGGGTCGCCGCCGTGCAGCGCCGCCTTCACGAGCGGGGAGTTCGCCACCGCCCGCGCCGCCGCCGCGGCGGTCGGCTCGTGGCCGCCGCGCACGACGACGCGCCCGACGCGCCGGGCGCCCTCGCCGTCGCGCACGATCGCCAGCGCGAGCCGGCGCAGGGTCCAGTCCAGCGCCTCGCCGAAGCGCAGCTCGTCCTCGCTCTCCGGCGCCACCGTCACGCCCGAGGCACCCGACGCCTGCAGCAGCACGGTGTCGTTGGTTGAGAGCTGGCCGTCGACCGACACGCGGTCGAACGAGCGCCTCACGCACACGCCGAGCAGCACGTCGGCGGTCTCCGGCGCGAGCCCGGCGTCGGTCTGCACGAAGCACAGCATGGTCGCGAACGCCGGCGAGATCATCCCGGCCCCCTTGGCCTGCGCGCACAGCCGCACGGTGCCCGACGGCAGCGCGACGTCGACCGCGACGTCCTTCGCGAACGCGTCGGTGGTGCGGATCGCCTCGGCGAAGTCCCCCGCCCCGTCCGGCCGCAGCTCGCGCCGCGCCGCCGCGATGCCGCCGATCGCGGTCCGCGTGTCGAGCGGCACCCCGATCACGCCGGTGGAGGCGACCGCGACCTGGTCCTCGCGCACGCCGGCCGCCATCGCCGCGGCGCCCTGCATGCGCGCGGCATCCTCCAACCCCCGCCGGCCGGTCGCGGCGTTCGCGTTGCCGGCGTTGGCCACGACGGCGCGGACGGCATCGAGCCGCGTGCGCTCCATCGTCAGCACCACCGGCGCGGCGAGCACGCCCGAGCGCGTGAAGCGCGCGGCGCTCACCGTGTCCGCCGCGTCGGACACCAGCAGCGCGATGTCGCGCCCGCCGGACGGCTTGAGCCCGCACGCCACGCCGGACGCGCGGAATCCGGCGGGCAGCTCGCCCGCGCGCTCGGTGACGTGCGCGGGGGTCTGGAGCCAGCGCGACTCGAAGCTCACCGCAGCCCCTCGGCCTCCGGGCGCCCGAACATCAGGTTGAGGTTCTGGACGGCCTGCGAGGCGGCGCCCTTCCACAGGTTGTCGATCGCGGCGAACACCAGCACGCGGTCCGTGCGGGGGTCGTGGTGGACCGACAGGCGGCAGTAGTTGGAGTCGCGCACGTCGAGCACGCCCGGCGGCCCGTCGCGCAGCTCGACGAACTCCTCGCGCGCGTAGGCGTCGTCGAACAGCTCGGCCAGCTCGCCCGGCGCGATCGCGCGCGCCGCCGTCACGTAGCAGGAGACGAGCTCGCCCTGCGCGAGCGGCACCAGGTGCGGCGTGAACGTGATCGTCACGCCCGCGCCGAGCGCCGCCAGCTCCTGCTCGATCTCGGGCGTGTGGCGGTGGCGGTCGACCTTGTAGGGCGTGACGTTCTCGTCGGCGCTGATGAAGTGCGTGGTGTCGGTCGCCGCGCGGCCCGCGCCCGACACGCCTGACTTCGCGTCGATCACCACGTCGCCGATCAGCCCGTTGCGCGCGAGCGGCGCGAGCGCCAGCAGCGCGGCGGTCGGGTAGCAGCCCGGGTTGGCCACCAGGTCGGCGCCGGGGACGTCCTCGCGCGTGAGCTCGGGCAGGCCGTAGACCGCCTCGCCGAACAGCTCCGGCGCCCCGTGCGGGCCGTACCAGTCCTCATAGATCGCGCGGTCGCGCAGGCGGAAGTCGGCCGACAGGTCGACCACGCGTACGCCCCGCGCACGCAGCTCGGCCACGACCGGCGCGGCCGCCCCGTGCGGGTAGGCGACCACCGCCGCGTCCACGCCCCCGTGCCGGTCCGCCTCATACGGCTCCAACTGCAAAGGCACGCGCGTGCGGGGGTGCACGTCGTCCAGGCGCGCGCCGGCCTCCGCGCGCGCGGTCACGTGCGTGAGCGCGAACCCCGGGTGGCGATAGAGGATCTGGGCGGCGATCGCGCCCGCGTAGCCGGCGGCGCCGAGCACCGCGACGGTCGGCTCAGCCACGCAGCTCGCCCCCGATCTGGCTGACCGCGGCGACGATCTTCTCGCGCCGCTCCGCGACCTCCTCGTCGGTCAGGGTCCGGTCGCCGGCGCGGAACTCGAGCCGCAGCGCCAGCGAGGACTGCCCCTCGCGCGCGTACACGTCGAACACCTCGGCGCGCGCGAGCAGGGGCCCGCCGGCCTCGCGCACGGTGGCGACGAGCTGCGCGGCGGGCACGCTCGCCGGCATCCAGAACGCGATGTCCTGGCGGACCGACGGGAAGGTCGTCAGGTCCTCGTAGTGCGGCGCGAGGACCGCGTGCGCGAGCACGACCCCGAGGTCGAGCTCGAAGCCGGCCACCCGCCCGAGGTCCCAGTCGGCCGCCACGCCCGGATGGATCTCGCCGAGCCAGCCGGCCGGCTCGCCGCCGGCCAGCACGCGCGCGGCGCGCCCCGGGTGCAGGAACGGCTCTGCGCCGCGCTCGACGCTCCACGGCGCCCGCAGCGCGCCCATCAACGTGGCGAGGACGCCCTTGGCGGCGAAGAAGTCGGCGTGCGGGGGGTCCGCGTCGCGCCACGAGGCCGGCCGCATCCGGCCGGTCAGCAGCGCCGCGAGGTGCAGGTGCTCGTCCGGCAGCGGCGTGCCGCGCTGCTCGGCGCCGCTCGGCTCGCGCCCGTGCGGCTGGTCGAGGTAGATCGTGCCCTCCTCGAAGAGCCGGATGTCGTCGGCGCCGCGGGCGCGGTTGTGGCGCACCGCCTCCAGCAGCGAGCCGAGCAGCGTCGTGCGCATGACCGCGAGCTCCTCGGACAGCGGGTTGCGGAGCCGGAGCGGCCGGCCGCGCACGTCGTCGGCGTCCAGCCGCAGCCGGCGGAACAGCTCGGGCG
>JBIOTP010000173.1:0-3418 GCA_044865965.1 Solirubrobacteraceae bacterium | reverse complement strand
CGGGCACCTGCCCGCGCTGATAACGCTCGTCGTGGCCGCACACGCCCAGGCGGCGACGTCAGTGCTCGCGCTGTGCGCCGTGTGCGGGGGCGCGCTGATCCCGCAGGTCCCGGCGGCGATGCGCTCGCTGTGGGGATGCTCGTCGAGGACCGCGAGCGGCACGAGACGGCGTACGCCCTGGTGGGGATCGTGTTCGAGCTCGGGGTCGTGACGGGGCCGGCGCTGGTCGCGGCGATGGTGGCCGCCGGCTCACCGACGCTTGCCGTGATCGCGCCGGCGTCGATCGCCACCGGCAGCGCGCTGGCCTTCACCGCGACGCCGGCGTCGCTGCACTGGCGCGGCATGCGGCACGAGGCCGGCCCGTTCGGGCCGCCCCACGCCCGCAGGATGCGCACGGTGTTCGCCGTGCTGGCCATGTTCCGCGCGGCGATGGGCGTCGTGCAGGTCGCCGTGCCGGCGTTCGCCGAGGCGCGCGGCTCGACCGCGGCCGGCGGCGTGCTGCTGGCCGCGCTTTCGGCGGGCAGCCTGATCGGTGGGCTCGTCTACGGGGCGCGTACGTGGCCGGGGGCACTCCCCGGCCGGCTCGTCGTGGTGCTGGTCGGCGTCGGCGTCGGCGCCGCGACGCTGGCGCTGGCGGAGTCGCCGCCGGTGCTCGCGGCGCTGCTGCTCACCGGGTTGCTGATCGCGCCGACCGGCGTGATCGTTTCGACGCTGCTCGACACCGGTGCCCCGGTGGGCACCGCCACCGAGGCGTTCGCGGCGAGGGTGATGGGGATCGTCGCCGGCACCGCCGCCGGCAACGCGCTCGGAGGCACGATCGTCGAGTCGGCGTCCTACGAGACCGCCGTGCTGGCCGCGGGAGCGATCGCCGCCGCGGGCGCCGCGCTCACGCTCGCCCGCCGGTGCACGCTCGCGAGCTATGCGGGGTAGCTCGCGAGCGCGCGCCGGGCGGGATCAGCGGGTGAAGCGGATCCGGCGGCCGGCGGTCGCGCGCTTGCCGTTTGCGGTGACCGCCGTCACCTTGAGCGTCGCGTCGGTGCGCGATGTGCGGCTGATCGGGCGCGCCGCGGTCTAGGTCAGCCGCAGCTTCAGCGTGGTCGTGCCGGTCACGCCGCGACGGCTGGCCGCGGCGATCTTCGTCGCCTTGCGGCCGAGCTTGAGCCTGCGCGCGGTCGCGGCGTCGACCGTCAGCGTCGCGTTGAGCGAGCACGCCGCCGAGCAGCGGATCGTCACGCGGACGCCGCGGCGTGCGGCCGTCCGGGCGCGGACGCTGCCCGCCAGGCCCGACAGCCGCACGTCGAGGCTGCCGGCGCCCGGTCCGCCGGGAGTGCCGGGTCCCGACGCGGTGGGCGCGGCGGCGGGCCCCAGTCGGGGTCGGTGCCGCCGGGGACCGTGAGCGGCCGGGCGGCCGAGGCGCAGCCGGCGAGGTCCGCGAACTCGGCGACGTGGATGCCGTCGGCCTCCTCCCACGCGAGCGCGTCACCCTCGGGCGACCACGTCGGGTCGCTCACGTCGCCGGAGAACCCCGTCATCGTGCAGCGCAGCGCCGGCGCCGCGGGGGCGGGCGCCGTGACGTCGTACAGGCGCAGGTCGTTCTGGTCGCCGACGGCGACGAGCCGGTCGCCCGCGCGCGTGTAGGCGACCGAGGCGTTCGCCCGATCGCTCGAGACGCCGGTGTTGAAGAAGTGGTAGGCGACCGTCGACCCGTCCGGCGACACCTGCGGGGCCCGATGTAGTTCGCGTTGTCGACCGGCACCGTCTCGATCGGCGCGCCGATGCGCGCGCCGTCGCGACCGAGCCGGTGCAGCCGCCGCGGCGTGCGGCCGTTCTCCGACGTCTGCCGGACCGCGACGAGCGTTCCGTCGTCGGCCTGGCTCGGCGATGGAGGCCGCGACGCGCAGCAGGTCGACCGACATGCCGAAGCGCACGAAGGGGTCGACGCACACGAGGTCGAATACCGCGTCGCTGGACGGCCGGAACACGAGCGACGTGCTCGCGGAGACGATCGTCCCGCCGCCGGTCGCGCCCGAGTTCTGCGCCGAGCACGTTCCCGACGTCCCGTAGAAGTCCGTGAAGGTGCTCTCGGCGACGTCCTGGGTGAGCGACGTTTGCGCGACGCCGTAGCGCGCCGGGTCGACGCGCGCGTCGCACAGCGGCATGTCCGGCATGGTCGCGTGCAGCGCGAAGCGGATCGTCAAGTCGCGCACGGCGATGTCCTCGGTGCCGTCGTGGTCGCCGTCGCCCTCGTCGAGTTCTCAACATCCGTCTGTCGCGCGGACCACGCCCTGCGGTTCACGACGCGCTCGCCCGCTCACGAGACGTTCGCCTTGGGTAGTCGATGCGGATGACCTTGCTGCCTCCCGCAGTCCCGGGCACCGTGCTGCGGATCCTCGCCACGTCGGACCTCGGTGCGGCGACCGTGCCGCTGCGCGCGAGCTACGGCGAGAGCGGGACGTGTGCCGGGGTGGTGGAGCTGCTCGAGCGTGAGCGGGAGCGCCGGCCGGCGATCTGGCTCGACGTCGGCGACCTGGTCGTCGGCAGCCCCGCGTACGCGCTGCTGGGCGAGCGGCCGTGGGCGGACGTGGCCGGACTGCCGATCGCCGCGACCGCGGCCGGCAATCACGAGTTCGACGACGGCGTCGACGCGCTGCTCGAGGCCGCTCGCGCGCTGTCGTTCCCGATGCTGTGCGCGAACGTCGACGTCGGCCTGCCGCCGGCGGCGATGCTCGACACCGCCGCGGGCGCGCTCGGCGTGATCGGGCTCACGAACCCGGCGAGCGCTCAGTACTCCTCGGCGCCGGCGCCCGCGGACGACTGGCCGGAGCGCGTGCCCGTGCTCGCGCACGAGCTGCGCGGCGCCGGCGCGCGCTGGGTCGTCGCGCTGCTGCACGACGGCGTCGAGTGGTGGCCGAGCGGCGCGTCGATCGCGACGCGCCCGGACCGCCTGCGGGAAGTCGCCGCGCCGTGGGCGGCCGCGGTCGACCTAATCCTGGCGGGGCACAACTTCGGCGCCCGGGTGGGCGAGTTGAGCGGGACGCCGGCGGGCGAGCCGCACCTGTTCGCGAACTCGGTGCTCGTCGTCGACCTCGCCGACCGGCCGGTCGTGCGCGGCGTCTTCCGCGTTCCGGCGATCCGGCCCGCGCAGCGCAGCCCGGTCGTGGAGGCGATCGACGCCGTCGGCACACGCGTCGTCGGCGAGCTGTCCGAGCAGTGGCTCACCCGCACCGGCGCGCCGCACTACCTGCCGGACCTGATCGCCGCAGGCCTGCGCGCGGCGACGGGCGCCGACGCCGGCCTGGCGCTACCGAGCTATCACGGCACCCAGGCCCCCTTCGACGGCGCCGTGACCGCGCTCGGCCCGGGCCCCGTGACCGAGCTCGACGTCACGCGCCCCGTCGCGACGCCCGGCGGCTACGAC
>JBIOTP010000172.1:0-4816 GCA_044865965.1 Solirubrobacteraceae bacterium | reverse complement strand
GCCCTCGCGCTCGCGCGCGACGGCAAGGTCGTCAAGGCGATCGGCGACGCGCTGATGCTCGCCTTCCGCCGGCCCGCAGACGCCGTGAGCTTCGCCGGCGCGCTGCACGCCGCCGCCGGGCGCGACGCGTCGATGCCCGGGCTTCGCGTCGGCATCCATTGCGGACCGGCGGTGTATCGAGCCGGTGACTACCTCGGCGCTACGGTGAACCTGGCCTCCCGAGTCACGGGCACCGCCACGGCAGGGCGGACGGTCCTGACCGAGGCCGTAGCGCGCAGGCTGGGCGACGGAGCGCCCGTCGAGTCCCTGGGCGTCCGGTTGCTGCGCGGCGCCGAGCAGCCGGTCAAGCTCTTCCGCCTCCAGCCCCACGAGCAGCGGCGCGACCCCGCCTGCGGGCGGACCGTCCAGGCGCCGCCGGCTGCGCGCCTACGCAAGGGTGACGAGGAGCTCTGGTTCTGCTCGGAGCATTGCCTGAGAGAGTTCCTCGCGGCGGCTCCCGCGGCGACGCAGCATGCTGCCGCGCGAGTTCCCGGCGACTGACCTCCAGGAGCATCCGGAACAATCGCGACATGGCGCTCGACGTGTTCTCAGAGTCCGACGTGACTGCGTGGCGCGAGGCGCGGCCCGAGCTGGCCGGGGACCTCGGCGCCGATGCTGAGGCTGCGAGCGGGTTCCTGCTGCGGGGCGCGGACCTCGTGGCGCGGCTGCCGGAGCGCCCGCGCCGGTCGGAGGCCGAGCAGGCGGCGGTGGCGGAGGTGATGGGCGCCCTCGACGAGACGCGTGACCGCTTCCTGCGCCGCCACACGGGCGCGCTGTACGCCGAGCTCACCGACGACGGCAGGCGGGCCGTGCGGGCCGAGGACCTCGTCTATCGCGCGGCCGAGCGCGTGCCGGGCGTCGCGCCGGGCCGGGCGGAGGTGGGCAGCGAGCGGGGACGCCTCCAGAAGGACAAGGACGGCTGGGAGGTGGCCCAGGGGCGCCTGCTCGGCTACGTGCTCGCCCAGCCGGACGCGGGGAGACACCTCATCGAGGTCATGCTGCGGCCGACTGAGACGGCGCTCGAGCGCCTCGACGAGCTGCGCGGGACCGGCCGCGCCGACCTCGGGACGGCGTACGTCGAGCGCCGGGGCCGGGTCGGGATCGCCGAGCTGCGCAATCCGCGGCACCTCAACGCCGAGGACGACACCACGCTCGGCCCGTTCGAGGCGGCGATCGACCTGGTGCTGCTGGACCCCGAGATCGAGGTGTGCGTCCTGCGCGGCGGCGTCGTGGAGCATCCGCGCTACGCCGGGCGGCGGATCTTGGGCGCGGGGCTGAACCTCACGCACCTGTACCGCGGGCAGCTCTCCTACCTGTTCTTCCCGGTGCGCGACCTCGGGCTCGTGCACAAGGTGTTCCGCGGGCTGACCTCGCCCCACCGCGCGCCCGAGGACACGCTGGAGAAGCTGTGGATCGCCGCCGCTGAGACGTACGCGATCGGCGGCGCGTGCCAGCTGCTGCTGACCGTCGACCACATCCTGGCCGAGGAGGGTTGCCGCTGCACGCTCCCCGCCCGTAACGAGGGCATCATCCCCGGGGCGGCGAACCTGCGGCTGCCGCGCTTCGTCGGCGACCGGGCGGCGCGGCAGGCGATCCTCTCGGGGCGTGAGCTGGAGCCGGAGCGCCTCGCCGACGAGATGGTCGCGCCGGGTGAGATGGACGCCGCCATCGAGCGCCGGGCAGCGGAGCTCTTTACCGCGGGAGCGGTCAGCGGCGTCGCGAACCGCCGCGCGCTGCGCATCGCGCAGGAGCCGCTGGAGACGTTCCGCGAGTACATGGCCGTCTACGCGCGCGAGCAGGCGGTGTGCCACTTCAGTCCGGCGCTCATCCGAAACCTGGAGGAGAACTGGCGTGCCCACGAACGCGGCGACTGACATCGAGACAGCACCGCGCGAGGCGCTGGAGGCGCTCCAGCTCGAGCGGCTGCAGAACACGGTCGCTCGCGTGCTGGAGCATGTGGCGCCGATGCGCGAGCGCCTGCGCGCCGCCGGCGTCGCCTCGGCGGGCGACGTCGCCTCGCTGGCCGACCTGCCGCGGCTGCCGTTCAGCGTCAAGGAAGATCTGCGCGAGCACTATCCGTTCGGTCTCCTGGCCGTCCCGCGGGAGGCGCTGCGCCGCGTCCACGCCTCGAGCGGGACCGGCGGCCGGCCGACCGTCGTCGGCTACACGCAGCACGACCTCGACGTCTGGTCGGAGGTCATGAAGCGCTGCTTGGCCACGGCCGGCGTGCGGCCGGGCATGGTCGTCCACAACGCGTACGGCTACGGGCTGTTCACGGGTGGGCTGGGCTTCCATCACGGCGCGGAGGCGCTCGGCGCCGTGGTCGTCCCCATGTCCGGCGGGGTGACCGCGCGCCAGGCGATCCTGCTGCGCGACCTCGGCGGCCAAGTGCTGTGCTGCACGCCGTCGTACGCGCTGCACATCGCGCAGGGACTGCGGGAGGCGGACGTCGCGCGCGACGAGCTCGCGCTCGAGGTCGGCCTGTTCGGCGCCGAGCCGTGGACGGAGGCGATGCGCGCCCGCCTCGAGGAGGAGCTCCGGCTCGTCGCGCTGAACGTCTACGGCTTGTCGGAGATCATCGGCCCCGGCGTCGCCGCCGAGTGTCGCGAGCGCGCCGGCTCCCACGTGCAGGAAGACCACTTCCTCGTCGAGGTGGTCGACCCCGACAGCGGCGAGCTCCTGCCCGACGGCGAGGACGGCGAGCTCGTGTTCACCACGCTCACCAAGGAGGCGCTGCCGCTGCTGCGCTACCGCACGCGCGACATCGCCTCCGTCACGCGCGAGCCGTGCGCGTGCGGGCGCACGCTGGCGCGCATGAGCGCCGTCCGCGGCCGCTACGACGACATGCTGATCATCCGGGGCGTGAACCTCTACCCGTCGGAGATCGAGCGGGTCGTGCTCAGCCAGCCGGGCATCGCGCCGCACTACCAGCTCGTGGTCGAGCGCCCGCGCGACCTCGACGAGATCACCGTCCACTGCGAGCCGACCGAGCGCGGCGCCGATCGCGCCGCCCTCGCCGACCGGGTCCGCCATGCGCTGCACTCGCACATCGGGGTCGGGATCGCCGTCACTGTGTGCGATCCGGGTGCGGTGCCGCGCAGCGAGGGCAAGGCGGTGCGCGTGGTGGACAAGCGCCGTCAGCGTTAACGGGCTGCGCCCAATCCGAACCGGGGGGTTCAGGTTCGACCCCCCGGCGAGGGCCCGCGCGCGATGTTCCGACCGCCGGTCGTAGCGGGCGGCGTGAGGGCGCTCGTAGCGTCGCCGCCCATGAGCACGTGGATCGACCACTGGGAGCCCGACGACGAGGCGTTCTGGGAGCGCACGGGCAAGCGCGTCGCGCGGAGGAACCTCGCCATCTCGATCTTCGCCGAGCACTTCGGATTCTGCATCTGGGTGCTGTGGACGATCGTGGTGATCAACCTGGCCAATGTCGGCATCACCATGTCGCTCGCCGAGGCGTTCTGGCTGACGGCCGTCCCGAACCTGATCGGCGCGGCGCTGCGGATCCCGTACACGTTCGCCGTGCCGCGCTTCGGCGGGCGCGCGTGGACCGCGGTCAGCGCGGCGCTGCTGCTGGTGCCGGCGCTGCTCGTAGCGGTCGTCGTCCCGAGCGGCTGGCTCGCCGAGCGCAGCCACGACACGCAGTTCTGGGTCCTGCTGGCGTGCGCCGCCACCGCCGGCGTGGGGGGTGGGAACTTCTCCTCCTCGATGGCGAACATCTCGTTCTTCTATCCCGAGCGCAGGAAGGGCCTGGCGCTCGGGCTCAACGCCGCGGGCGGCAACCTCGGCGTCGCCGTCACCCAGCTGCTGGTCCCGCTCGTGATCGTCGTCGGGGTCCCCGCGGCCGCGCTGAAGCTCCCCGTCCACGAGGTGCACCTCGCCTATGCCGGGCTCGTGTGGATCCCGTTCATCGTCGTCGCCGCGCTCGCCGCGTGGCGCTACATGAACAGCCTCACCCACGCGCGGTCGGACGGCGCGTCCTACGTCCGCGCCGTGCGCCAGCCGCACACGTGGGTGATGTCGGTGCTCTACATCGGCACCTTCGGGTCGTTCATCGGGTACTCGTTCGCGCTGCCGCTCGTGATCAAGAACACGTTTCCCGAGTTCCTCGGGCGGCACCCGTTCATCGCGACGTACCTTGCGGGGCTCGGCTTCACCGGCGCGCTCGTCGGCTCCGTGGCGCGCCCGTTCGGCGGCTGGCTCGCCGATCGCGCCGGCGGCGCGCGCGTCACCGTGGGCGTGTTCGCCGCGATGGTGCTGTGCACCGCGGGCGCGATCGCCGGCGTGCAGGAGCACAGCTTCCCGCTGTTCTTCGGGTCCTACCTCGTGCTGTTCGCGCTGGCGGGCGTGGGCAACGGGTCCACCTATCGGATGATCCCGTCGATCTTCGCGGTCCTCGGCCGGCGCGAGGCGGAGCGCACCGGGGCGCCCGCCGCGGACACCGCGCGGGCGTTCAAGCGCCAGGCGGCGGCGGTGATCGGGATCGCCGGCGCGGTCGGCGCGTTCGGCGGCTTCCTGATCCAGCTCGCCTTCCGGCAGGCGAGCCTGGACGTGTCGCAGCTCGTCAAGGCGGCCGACAGCCCGGCCGAGAAGCTGGCCGTCGCGCAGGCCCATGCGGACTGGTCGCTGCCGGCCCTCTGGCTGTTCCTCGGCACCTACGTGTTCCTCGCCGGCACGACGTGGTTCTTCTACCTGCGCCGCTCGCTCGCGGCGAGCCGCGTGCCGACCCTGGCGCCGGCCACCGTCTGAGCCTCAGTAGATCCCGATCTCGACGGCG
>JBIOTP010000171.1:0-11743 GCA_044865965.1 Solirubrobacteraceae bacterium | reverse complement strand
GCCCTCGGCCGGCGCCTTCGAGAGCGGCTTCTTGATGCCGATCGACTTCGGCGTCGCGCTCCACTCGTCGACGAACGTCGTCGCCTCTTGAACGCCCTGGGCGTTCGCCCCGGCGCCGGCCGCCTGGTCGGCGTCGTCATCTCCACCACAACCCGCGACCGCGAGCATCGCCGCGATCGCGACGCAGGTGAACATCCTTCCCTTGACCTTCATCTCTCCTCCTAGTATTCCCGATTTGAAGTCACTTCAGTATACGGCCGCTGGAATGTTCCGTCAAGCCCCGGACGTCGTCGGCGCCCGGAGCAGGCGGCCCGTGGTCAGCCGGCGCCGGTCTCCGAGGACCCGCGCCCGGGCGACCCCGCCGCGAGCTGGAGCCGTCCCAGCGCCTCCATGCGCACCTCGTCGCCCGCGAGCTCGCCCGCGAGCCGTCCGTCGCGCAGCACGAGCACGCGATCACAGGTGTCCTCGATCTCCTCGTCGTCGGACGACGCGAGGACGACCGCGGCACCCTGATCGGCCGCCTGGCGCACGAGCGCATGGATCGACGCCTTTGCGCCCACGTCGACGCCCTGCGTCGGCTCGTCGAGGAGCAGCACGCGCGGCTTGAGGCGCAGCCACTTGGCGATGACGACCTTCTGCTGGTTCCCGCCCGACAGGGAGTCGAGCGCCAGCGCGGCGTCCGGCGGGCGCACGTCGAGCGCGCCCAGCCAGTGCTCGACCTCGGCGCGCTCGCTGCCGCGGCGGATCGCGCCCGCGCGGCGGTGCCGGCCCAGGTCGGTCAGCGTGCAGTTCTCCTTGAGCGACATCCGCAGAACGCCGCCCTTGCGGTGGCGGTCCGCGGGGACCAGCGCGAGGCCGGCCTTCATCGTCGCGCGCGGATCGGCCGCGGCCAGGTCCAGCACGGCGTCGCCGGCTGTGACCTCGCCGTCGCCCGGCAGGGCGCCGAACAGCAGCTGCAGGATCTCCTCGCGGCCCGATCCGGTCAGCCCGGCCAGGCCGAGCACCTCGCCGGCGCGGGCGGAGAAGCTGACGTCGTCGACCACCGTCCCCGTGAGCGAGCGGACGTCGAGGACCGTGCCGAGCCGCGATGTGCGGGCCGGCTTGTCGACCTTCACGGGCGCGCCGCCGGTCATCAGGTCGATCAGCCGCTCCTCGTCGATGTCGGCGACGCGATAGGTGCCGACCCGGCGCCCGTCGCGCAGGACCGTCACCCGATCGGCGATCGCGAAGATCTCGTCGAGCCGGTGCGAGACGTAGACGACGCCGATCCCGCGCTCGCGGATGCGGCGCACGACGGAGAACAGGCCCTCGACCTCCGGCCGCGGCAATGTGGCGGTCGGCTCGTCGAGGACGAGGATCCGCGCCGCGGCGGTGTCCTGCAGCGCGCGGGCGATCGCCACGCCCGTCCGCTCGGCGGCGCCGAGGGCCGAGACCGGCTCGCGGACGTCGAAGCGATAGCCCAGCGAGTCGACGAGCGCCTGCGTCCGGCGCCGCTGCTCGCGCCACCGGATCCGGCCGGCCAGCCCGCGCGAGAACTCGCGCCCGAGGGCGACGTTCTCGAGGACGCTGAGCTCCTGGACGAGGGCGAGGTCCTGGTGGACGAAGCGAAAGCCGGCGCGCGCGGACGCCTGCGCGTCGTGGAGGTGCACGGGCTCGGAGTCCACCTCCACGACCGTCCCGGATTCGGGGGCGTGGAAGCCGGCGAGGACCTTGATGAGGGTCGACTTGCCCGAGCCGTTCTGGCCGACGAGGGCGTGGACCTCGCCCGCCGCCACCTCCATGTCGACGGCGTCCAGGGCGAGCGTGCCCGGGAACGCCTTGGTCATGCCGCTGATCTTCAGAATCATTCGCACCGATCCCTCTCTACCTGAACTCAAGTCAGTTCAATATACAGCGCTCTGATGGAGCGTCAAGGGATCGGCGTAATTTTCCTGAACTGAATTCGCTCAGACCCGGGCGAGCAGCGCCGTGGACGCCGCCTGCAGGCCGAAGACGAGCGCCGACGCCAGCCCGCCCGCGTACGCGCGGACGAAGACGCCGCCGGCGTCGGCGCCCGCGGCCAGGAGGCCTGGGATCGGCGCGCCGTGCGCGTCCAGGACCCGCGCGTCGGCGTCGATCGCGAGGCCGCCGAAGGTGAACGTGATCGCAGGGACGACCTCAATGACGTAGTACGGCGGATCGACGAGCGGGGCGGCGTCGCGGCGGCGGGGCGGATTTCGGTCGCCGTCGTTGAGCGCCTGCAGCGCGTCGCGCACCGCCTCGCCGGGATAGCCCCACTCCTCGGGCAGGTAGGCGAACTCCTCCAGCTCCTCGGCGACCGCCGCGCGCGCGCCGCGCCGGTAGGCCAGCGCGAACGCGTCGACCGGCTCGGCGCCCTCGACGTACGGCGTGCCCAGCATCCACTGGTCGTGCACGCGCTGGTCGGTGACCAGCAGCGCCCGCGCCTCGGGCTGCTCCAGCACGGCGAGCGTGCTCAGGTGGTCGGCGAGCGTCTCGTCGCAGAAGCGCCGGCCGTCGAGGTTCAGGAGGACGCCGTGCTCGCTGTGGTAGAAGGTCAGCTTGGCGAACTCGTAGGGGTCGTCGTAGCGGATGCCGGACGGGATCAGGTGCCCATAGAAGCCGGCGCGCTCGGGGCCGAACGCGGCGCCGGCCGCGCGTGCAAGGCGCAGCCCGTCGCCCGTGCTGTGGGGGTTCGCGCGCAGCGCGATGTCGCGCGCCTGCGGATGGATGTGCTCGGCCCGCAGCTCCGGGTCGCCGCCGTACCCGCCGGTCGCGAGCAGCGTCGAGCGCGCCGCGATCGTGCGGGAGTCGCCGGTCGCGGTGACGACCTCGGCGCCGCACACGCGGCCGTCGTCGAGCAGCAGCCGCGTCGCCCGCGCACCGAGCAGCAGCTCTCCGTGCTCGGCGTCGCGGATGCGGCGCTCGCAGGTCAGCAGCAGGTTGGCCATGTCGGTGGCGCAGCCGCGCCCGTACCCGATGACCGGGACGGGCTCGCCCACCGCGACGCCGAGCGCCTTCACCCACTCGAGCGCGCCGGCATACCCGTCGACGAGGCGGGCGGCGAGCGCGGAGTCGGCATCCGGGTTGACCTCCCGCATGACCTCGAGCGTGGGGGCGGTCCAGACGAAGCCGGCGTAGATCGCGGACCCGCCGATCGCCGGGCCCTTCTCGACCAGCACGACCGACGCCCCGGCTTCGAGCGCGCGGGCCGCCGCGGCGGCGCCCGCCATGCCGCCGCCCAGGACCAGCAGGTCGACCTCGTTCATGATCTCTCCTCGTCGATTTAGCTGAACTGAAGTCAGATCATATCGTGGTCGGCCTGTTGCGCCAAGGTATGGTTGGCGCCATGCCGGCCTCGGATGCGCTCGGCGAGGTGATCCGCCGCCAGCGCGAGCTCAGCCGCCTCTCGATGCGGCAGTTCGCGCGCATGGCGGGGATCTCGAACCCGTACCTGTCGCAGATCGAGCGCGGGCTGCGGGAGCCGTCCGAGCGCGTGGTCGACGCGATCGCCCGCTCGCTCGAGACCTCCGCGGACGCCTTGTACGAGCAGGCTGGGATTCCGATTGACGAAGACGAGGAGCCGGCGGTCCGCCGCGCGATCGAGGACGACCCGGACCTCACACCCCGCCAGCGCCGCGCGCTGCTCGAGGTCTACGAGGCGTTCGTCAGCGTCAACGGCCGCCCGCGGAGCCGGAGGCCTCGACCGGGATGAGGCGCCGGGCGCGCCGGCTCGGCGTCGCGGCCGTCGACCGTCGCACACGGAGCCGGAGGCCTATACCGCGGTGACCAGCCCGCCGTTCGGGCTCAGCGTGGCGCCCACGAAGTAGCCGGCGTCGCCGGAGGCGAGGAACGCGACCGTCGCGGCGATCTCCTCCGGGCACCCGAGCCGGCCGGCCGGAGTCGTCAGCGCGATCTCGCGGCGGCTGTCGTCGAGCTCGCCGGCGAGCGTCGCGGTGCCGACGTGGCCCGGGGCGACCGCGTTGACGCGTACGCCCTGGAGGATCAGCTCCTTGGCGACCGACCGCGTGAAGCCGATGATCCCCGCCTTCGCGGCCGAGTAGTGGGGATGGCCGGTGCAGCCCTCGATCCCGCAGATCGAGGCCATGTTCACGATCGCCCCCGACCCGCGCTCGGCCATCGCGCGGGCGGCCGCACGCGTGCCGTGGAACGTGCCGTCCAAGTGCACGGCCATCATGGTGCGCCATTCCTCGTCCGTGAGCCGGACGAGCGCGTCGAGCGGGGTCTCGATGCGGCCCGCCGCCGCCTCCTTCCGGCGCGCGGCGAAGCGCGGCGCGACGCGCCGCAGGTGCGCGGCGCCGGTGGCGCCGGCGTTGTTGACGAAGACGTCGAGCGGCCCGAGCTCCGCCTCGACCTGGGCGACGGCTGCTTCAACCGCGGCGCTGTCGGTCACGTCGAGCTTCACGGCGAGGCCGCCGCCGGCGGCGTCGACCGTCTGCCGGGCGCCCTCGAGGTTGAGGTCGAGCGCCGCCACGCGGGCGCCCTCGGCCGCGAGGCGCAGGCAGATGGCCTCGCCGATGCCGGATGCGCCGCCGGTGACGGCCGCAACCTTCCCGTCAAGCCTCATGGCTCCACCACCAGACGGCCGCGCACGTCGCCGGACTCGAGGCGCTGGTAGGCGTCGAGGGCGCCGGAGAGCGGGATCCGCTCGACCTCCATGTGGATGGCGCCCGCGCGCGCGAGCGCCACGACCTCGGCCAACTCCGCGCGGGTGCCCCAGTTGGACAACACGACGGGGGTCTCCATCGGCACCGCGCCGAAGCGCATCGGGAACGTCCCGCCGCCGAGACCCACGATCGCGACGTGACCGCCGGGGGCCACGGTCTCCGCCGCGAGGGCGAGCGTCGTGTCGACGCCGACGCAGTCGATCACGAGCGCGGCGCCTTGGCGGCCGGTCTCGGCGCGCAGCTCGCGCGCGGTCAGCGTGGCGGCGTCGCCGCCGGTCTCGGCGCGCAGCCCGGGCGCGGGCAGCGCTGCCGCGGGCAGCGCGGCGTCGGCGCCATGTCGCAGCGCGAGCTCGAGGGCCTCGGCGCGCGTGTCCACCGCGACGACGCGCGCCGGGCTGAGCGCCTTCAGCAGCTGCACCGCGACGTGCCCGAGCCCGCCGACGCCGATCACGACCGCGCTCGAGCCCGGCCGCAGCAGCGGCAGCGCCCGCCGGATGGCGTGATACGGCGTGAGCGCCGCGTCCGCGAGCGGTGCCGCGTGGGCGGGGTCGAGGTCCCCGAGCGGCACGAGCAGCCGCGGCGACGGCACGGTCAGGTACTCGGCCAGCCCGCCGTCGCGCCCGAGGCCGCAGCCGCGGCCCGGCAGCGTCGACGCACGCAGGCACAGGTGCTCCTCGCCGAGGCTGCAGCGCGGGCAGACGCCGCAGCCCCACGGCCCGTAGACCAGCACCGGCTCGCCGACGTCGACGCCGGTGGCCCCGGGCCCGAGCGCGGCGACCGTGCCCGCCACCTCGTGCCCGAGCGTGAACGGGAGCTCGTACGGCACCGTACCGGCGGGCCAGTGCATGAGGTGGAGGTCGGAGTGGCACAGCCCGGCGGCGCGCACCTCCAGCAGCACCTCTCCCGGGCCCGGCACGGGCCGCGGCACCTCGCGCAGCTCCGGCGCGGCCTGCCACGCGGTGAGCTGGACGGCCTGCATGGTCGCCGCCGCGGCCCGCCCGGGGGCTCCCGGCGTGTCTTGAACTGAAGTCATTTCAATAGCCTATCATGGGCGGGCGGGCTTGGCGAACTTCTGGCAGGTGAGGGCGGAGCCCGGAGTGCCGCTGCGGGGGCGATCGAATCGCCGCCCGCGCGGCGCGCTCGGCGAACTTCTTCCAAGTGAGGAGGAAGCCTGGATTGCCGCGGCCGGGGGCGATCGATCGTCGCCGCGCGGCGGCACCGATCGCCGCGCCGAGACACGAACTCGGGCTCCCCCGCACCGTGCCGGCTGTTTCGCCGAGCCCGCCGCGCGGGCGGCACCGATCGCCGCGTCGAGGCGCGAACTCGGGCTCCCTTCACCTGCAAGTTCGTCGGACCCGCTACGCGGCCGACCGGAGCGCGAGCGCGCGCCCGAGCGCGCGCTCATGGTGCGCGGCGTCCCCGAACTGCTGCTCTCGCACGACGATCCGGCGCAGGTAGCGGTGCGCGGGATGCTCGGCCGTGAACGCGATGCCGCCGAACACCTGCATCGCGCCGTGCGCGACCTCGCGCGCCGCGCGGGACACGTAGGCCTTCGCGATCGACGCGGTCCGCGCGGCGTCCTCCCCGCCGCCGTCGAGCGTCGCCGCGGCGTACAACACCGTCGACCACGCGCTCGAGTGGCGCACGTACATGTCGGCGAGGATGTGCTTGACGGCCTGGAAGCTGCCGATCGCGCGGCCGAACTGGCGGCGTTCGATCGCGTACGCGCGGGCGTCCTCCAGCATCTGGCCGGCGGCGCCGACCGCCTCGGCGGCCGCCAGCAACGAGCCGGCGGCCAGGACCCGCTCGACCCCGTCGGTGACGGTGTCCGCCGGCGCATGGTCGAACGTGACCGCGCCCATCGGGACGGTCGCGTCCAGCCCCGGCCGCGGCGCCACGCTGACGCCGTCCGCGTCGCGGGGAACGAGCGCGAGCACGGTCTCGCCGCGGCGTCCGGCGACCACGGCGATGAAGTCGGCCGTGCAGGCGTGCTCGACGGCGGCCTTGGCGCCGGTAACCGACCCGCCGGCCGCGACCTCGCCCGTGCCGGCGTCCTCGCCGCCCGCGTCCTCGCCGCCCGCGGTCCCGCCGGCCGCCGGCTCGTCATCCACGGTCGTCGCGACGCGCGCCGCGTCCCAGCCGCAGCCGGGCTCGAGCAGCGCGATCGTGACGGTCGCGGCGTCCCGCGCCGGCCGCACGCCGGCGTAGCGCGCGGCGGCGCTTCCCAGGTAGGGCACCGACGCGAGGCCGGCGCCCAGCGCCCGCGCGACGAGGCACAGCTCGACGGCGCCGAGATCGCGGGAGAGCGCGCCGAACTCGACCAGCGCGGCCCACGGCTCGGCCTCCCGCGCGAGCAGTGTCTCCACCGACCCGCTCAGCCAGGTCTGCTCGTCGGTCAGCTCGAGATCCATGCCTACTCCTGTGGGAGTCCGAGGATGCGGTCGGCGATGATGTTGCGCTGGATCTGCTGCGTGCCGCCGTACACGGTCGCCGCGCGCGAGTACAGGTAGGTCTCGTACCAGAAGTCGTTCTCGTCCTGGTCGGCCGGCTCGGCCGCCTGCAGGCTCGGGCCCAGCACCTCCAGCGCGGTGGCGGCGAGCCGCTGCTCGGCCTCGGCCATCAGGAGCTTGACGCTCGAGCTCGACGGGCCGACGGCGCCGCCGTTGAGGAACTCGCCGACGGTCCGGTAGGCATGGTGGCGCAGGACCTCGGTGCCGACCAGCGCGCGGGCGAGGGCGACCTGGGCCTCGGGGTCCTCGAGGAGCCCGCGCGCGGCCGCCGCGCGCACGAGCCGGTCCAGCCATGTGCGCAGCTTCACCTGACGCGGGAGCGCGGCCGTGCCGCGCTCGTGCCCGAGCGTGTGCATCGCGATCTTCCATCCCTGCCCGCGACCGCCGAGGAGCGTCCCCTCGACGTCGTCGAGGAACAGCTCGCAGAACTCCGCATGCCCGGTGATCTGCGTCATCGGGCGCACCTCCACCCCGGGCGCCGCCATGTCGACGATGAACAGCGAGATCCCGCGGTGCCGTGGACCCTCGTCGTCCGTGCGCGCGAGCACGCCGCAGTAGCGCGCGAACTGCCCCCACGAGACCCACGTCTTCTGCCCGTTGAGCACGAAGCGGCCGTCGTCCTCGACCGCGCGCGTGCGCAGCGAGGCGAGGTCCGACCCGGCGCCCGGCTCCGAGAAGCCCTGACACCAGATCTCCTCGGCGGACAGGATCGCCGGGATGTGCCGGGCGCGCTGGGCGTCGGTGCCGAATGCCAGCAGCGAGGGGCCCAGCACGTCCAGCCCGACGACGTTGACGAGCTCCGGCGCGCCCGCGGCCGCCAGCTCCTGGTCGACGACGATCTGCTCGGCGGGCGGGCGGCCGCCGCCGCCGAACTCCCGCGGCCACGCGCGGCCGACATAGCCGGCGGCGTAGCAGCGCGCCTGCCATCCGCGGAGGGCCTCGATGCGCGCGTCCAGCGAGCGCGGGAGGTCCGTCGGGGCGTCGCGCAGGAACGCGCGCACCTCCTCCTGCAGTCGCCGCTCGTCCTCGTTCAGGTTCAGCCGCATTGAAGTCGCGCCGCCTCCGGGAGCCGTCGCTCGTCCTCGTTCAGGTTCAGTCGCATTGAAGTCGCGCCGCCTCGGGGAGGCGTCGCTCCTCGTTGTTCCGATCCAGCTTCGTTGAAGTGAAATCATATTGAGAGTGGTTGGAGAAGGCAAGCGATTTGCCAATTCCGTTTAACCCGGCTAAATTGATCTCGCTTCAGTCGACTTCCCCGGATCAAGACACGAGAGTGAGAGAGAGCATGTCCAGGCCCGCGTTCCAACCCGAGGCCGCCGCCTACTATGCGGCGGGCCACTGGCGATCGGGCGACCTCTGGTCCGACTTCGCCGCCCGCGTGCGCGAGCAGCCGGACAAGCCCGCGCTCGTCGCCGGCGAGCGCACCATCACCTACGGCGAGCTCGAGTGCGCCGCGATCGCGCTGTCGGGCCGCCTCGCCGCGGCGTCCGTCGCCCCCGGCGACGTCGTCCTGCTGCTCGGGCGCCACTCGATCGAGGCCGCGGTCGCGCTGCTCGGCTGCCTGCATCGCGGCGTCGTGGCGGCGCCGCTGCCTCCGATGTTCAACCAGGGCCAGCTGTCGGCGCTGATCGCGCAGACCTCGGCCAAGGCGCTCGTGAGCTTCGGCGGCGACGCCGAGATCGAGAAGTGCCGGGCGCTCGGCGCCGAGGTGCCCACCATGATCGCCCTGCGTCCGGAGCTCGTGGACGCGCTCGTCGCCGAGCGCCCGCCGGCCGACCGCGAGCCGGTCGACGCCGACGCGCCGGCGCTCGTGCTGCACTCGTCGGGCACCACGTCGGCGCCCAAGGGCGTCGTGCACTCGAGCAACACGCTGCGCTACGCGACCGACCAGGTGCGCAAGCGGTGGGAGCTCAACGGCGCCGACATCGCGCTGATGGTCGCCGAGTTCGGCTTCATCGGCAGCCTCGTGTTCGGCTACTTCCCCGTCCTGCTGTCGGGCGCCACCGGCGTCGTGCTCACGCGCTGGAAGGGCCAGGACGCGCTGCGGCTGATCGAGGAGCACCGATGCACCTACGTCCTGCTGATGCCGACGCACGCGGCCGACGTCCTGCAGGCCGCCGAGCAGGCCCCGCGCGACTGGTCGAGCCTGCGCTCGCTCGCCGCGCCGGGCCTGACGCCCGAGCGGCGGATCGCGTTCTACGAGACGTTCGGCCGTCCGCCGCTGGCCGACTACGGCCTCTCCGAGGTGCCCGGCCACGTCGCCCACGGCCGCGCGGAGGAGTGGGACAAGATGGTCAAGACCGAGGGGCTCCCGTACGAGGGCACCGAGGTCCGCATCCTCGGTCCGGACGGCGCGTCGCTGCCGCCCGGCGAGGTCGGCGCGATCGTCGTCAACGGCCCGAGCCGGTTCCTCGGCTTCCTCGGCAACGACGAGCTCACGCGCGAGTCGCTGACCGAGTGGGGCGGCTACAAGACCGGCGACCTCGGCTACCTCGACGAGGACGGCCACCTCGTCTACGCCGGCCGCAGCAAGGACATCATCCGCCGGGGCGGCGTGACGATCGTCCCGGCCGAGATCGAGCCGATCATCCAGCGCCATCCCGCGATCCACGAGGTCGCCGTCGTGCCGATCCCCGACGAGCGGCTCGGCGAGCGCGGCTGCGCCGCCGTGATCCCAGCGCGCGGCCACACGGCGCCCACCCTCGCCGAGCTGCAGGAGTTCCTCACCGCCCAGGGCGTGGCGAAGTACACCTGGCCCGAGCGCGTCGAGGTGTTCGAGGACTTCCCGCGCACGTCCTCGCTGAAGGCCGTCAAGCGCGAGATCGTCCAGCAGATCCTCGAGCGCACGGGGGCGCCGGCATGACCAAGCGCGACGACATCCTCGCCGCGGCCACCGAGCGCTTCGGCCGCGACGGCTACGAGGACACGAAATGGGCCGACATCGCGGCCGACGTCGGCGTCGGCCCGACCGCCCTCTATCACTACTTCGAGTCCAAGCAGCACTGCCTGTTCGTGATCATGGACCAGGCGCTGGCCGGATTCCGCGAGCGCTTCGACACGCTGACGACTCGGCATGCCGACCCGCTCGACGCGCTCGTCGCGATCATGCGCGACACGTTCGAGCTCTCCGAGCACGACGTCCTGCGCAACCGCCTCCTCGTGGCCGAGCAGGGCCTGCTCTCCACCCGCCGGCGCTCGCCGCGCGAGGAGGAGGCGCGCCAGGCCGCGCGCGCGCGCACGCGGGACCTCGAGTTCGCGTGGGCGACGTTCCTGTCGCGGGCGATGCAGCAGGGCGTCATCCCGGAGTCCGACGCGCGCCTGCTGACGCGCGCGATCCTCGGCCTCTACAACAGCATCTGGCACTGGTACCGGCCGGACGGCATCCTCGCGCTCGACGACGTCGCCGGCTTCTACGAGGCGCGGGCGCTGATGATGGTCGGCGTGGAGCCCGGCGCGCAGCGGGAGGCGGCATGAGCTTCTTCGAGCGCTACTTCGCCGCCCTCGACGGCCCCGAGCCGCTGACGTCGCTCGAGCTCGTCGCCGACGACGTGCGGTTCGCGATCTTCTGGGCCGCCGGGAGCGATCGCAAGAGCGGCCAGTTCCTCGGCGGGCGCGCCGAGCTGCGCGAGTTCATCGAGGCGGGCGACATGCGCGACTGGGCGCACTACGTGACCAGGGTCGCGCACTCCGACGAGCGCACCGAGTTCGTGCTCGGGGAGACGCGGCGCAACGACGGCTCGCGGATCGCCACGTTCCTGGCCGCCGCCGAGCTCGACGCGGACGGCCGCATGTCGCGCTACATGGTCGCCCGCACGCCGGGCCTCGAGTTCTGAGGTCAGCCCGCGCGCGCCCGCCTGCGCTTGCGGGCGGGCGGCGCGTCGGCCGCCGGCGGCACGCCGAGGATCGCCAGGCTGCGGGCGACGAAGAAGTCCGCGATCTGCTCGAGCGACAGCGTCCCGCCGGGGCGGTACCAGTGCCAGACGCTGTTGTAGAGGCCCAGCACCGCGCGCGCCGACAGCCGCGGGTCCGCCTCCGGCAGCACGCCGCGCTCCATGCCGCGGGTCAGGAACGTCGCCCACGCGAACTCCAGCTCGCGGGTCAGCGAGCGCGCCAGCCGCCGAGCCTCCTCCTCGCGCGGCGAGGTGCGCTCGATGCCGACCAGGCCCTGCTCGGCCACCAGCACGCGGTTGCGCAGCACCTCGTGCTCGGTGAGGTCGTAGCTCGAGCGCAGCACGGCCTCGAGCGCGGTCCGGTAGTCGTCGTGCTCGGACGTGACCCGCTCGAACTCGCTCTTGAAGTGCTGCAGGGCCTCCGCCTGAATGACGTACAGGCAGTGCAGCTTGGACTCGAAGTAGTGGTACAGCGCGGTCGACCCGATCCCCACGGCCGCCGCCACGTCCGCCCACTTGCTGTCCTCGTAGCCGTGGCGGCCGAAGTACTCGGTCGCCTTGACCAGGATGTCCGCGCGCTTGCTGCGCGACGACGTTCGCTGTGTCCGGGGCTGCGCCATGCACCCCCAAGATAGCGTCCCGAACCGGTCTCAGTTCAAAC
>JBIOTP010000170.1:0-8974 GCA_044865965.1 Solirubrobacteraceae bacterium | reverse complement strand
CCGGCGCCGAAGTTCAGGAGGATCGCGAAGCCGGTCAGCGCGGCGGAGGGGTGCTGGAGCGGCCCCGCCAGGAACGTACCCGCGAGTCCGGCGAACAGCCCGCCGACGGCGAAGACGAGGAACGCGCCGCTCGTCGCCGCGACGAACCGGCCGCGCGCCTGTGCCGGTGCCCGCAGCCGCTGCGGGTGATAACGAGGCCGGGGACGGACCGGCTGGTGGCCTTCGGGCGACAGGACGATGGCGATGCTCGCCACGAACAGCGCACCCAGCAGCAGCACGTAGGGCAGGGTGAGTCCGTCGGGCGTGTATTGTGCGAGCGCGCCGGCGATCATCGGCCCGAGCGCGAGGCCGCCGATGTTGCTGATCGTGGCGACGATGCCCGAGCGGCGGCTCGGCGCGCCGTGCGGCCCGGCGTCCAGATCGGCGATGTAGGCCGTGGCGGTCGCGACCGTGGCGCCGAGCGCGACGCCGGTGAGAACGCGCGCCACCAGCAGGCCGGCGAGCGACTTCCAAGCGATGAAGACGAGTGCCGCGGCGCCCGCGAGGACGAGCGCCTAGGCCCGAATCCGGGCCAAGCACCCGGGTGACTAGACGGCCGCGGCTTCGCGCGGGAGCGCGTCGCGCAGGGCCCGGCGCGAGCTGATGCCGAGCTTGGTGAACACCTTCTTCAGGTGCCATTCGACGGTGCGCGGGCTGAGGAAGAGCTCGGCGCCGATCTCCGGGTTCGTCCGCCCATCGCGCGCGAGCCGGGCGATGTGCTCCTCCTGGGGGGTGAGCTCGTCGCGCGTGTCGTCGCGGCGCTTGCGCACCTTCTCGCCGGTGGCGAGCAGCTCGTGCCGGGCGCGCTCGGCGAATCCCTCTGCGCCGATCGACAGACGCATCTCGCGCGCGACGCGCAGCTGCTCGCGCGCATCGACGCGCCTGCCTTGGCGGCGCAGCCATTCCCCGTAGAGCAGCCGCGCGCGGGCGAGCTCCACGCGGAGGCGGGTGCGGGCCAGGCGCTCGATCGACTCGCGGTAGAACCGCTCTGCCTCGTCCCCCTCGCTTGCGAGCGCGCGGACGCGCGCGTCGATCCCCAGCGCCCAGTCGGTGGGCATCGCGGATGTGCGCTCCGACATCCACTCGAGCGTGGCCTGCAGGAGCGCGGTGTCGCCGGTCCTCGACGCCGCCTCGGCCACCTCCGGCACGACGAACGGGATGTAGCCCAGGTGGTCCTGCTCGAAGGCCCGTCTGGCCGCGTCGTGCGCCGCGTCGTAGCGGCCGATCCCGTTGTAGAGCACCGACGCCGCGTAGGTCGCGAAGTGGTGCATCCGGCCGATCCCGCGCGCGCTCGCCTCCCGCCGGTCGCGCTCGATCAACGCGGACGTCGACGCCTCCTGGCCGCGCCAGGCCGCGAGCGTCATCTCGGTGGAGGCGACCGGTGAGGTCCCGGTTGCCTCGGCGATCGCGCGCTCCTCCTCGATGGCCCGCGCCGCCGCGGCCAGATCGCCGGCGAGCAGGTGGCTGCTGGAGAGGAAGTGGAGCGCGAACTGCAGCCGCACGAGCGCGCCCGTGTCCCGCGCCACCCGGACCTGACGCTCGGCCAGGGCATGCCAGGCGTCGGCATCCCACAGCTCGAGGGCGGCGACGGCGCCGGCCCTGAACCCGGTGAGCCAGGTCCAACGGCCGATGTCGCTGGTGGGCTCGAGCGCAAGAACGGCCTCCAGCGCTCGCCGGAGCGCCGGCGCAGCGGCTGCGTGGCCCTCCGCCACCCGGATCGCGAAGGCATCGAGCAGGACGTCGACCGTCCTCGGCGGCTCGGGCCCGGGCGGCGCGGCGCGGGCGGCCTCGGCGGCATCCAGCAGGCCGCCTCCGGCCCACATCGCCGCGCCGAGCGCCTCGAGGTGGGTCACGCGCGCCAGCTCGACGTCGAGCGGCTCGAAGCGGCGGGCCGCGCCGACGAGCAGCCGTGCGGCCTCCCCGACGCGGCGCTGGTCGAAGGCGATCTCCCCCGAAGCTGCTCGATCTCCGCGGCCTGCAGCGCGTCGACCGGCCCGGCCTCGACCACGACCAGCAGCTCCAGCGCCGCGTCGAGGGCGCCGGCGTCGCGCTTCGCTCGCGCCGCAGCGAGCAGGCGCCGCGCGCGGCGAGCCGGGTCGGGGGTGAGCATCGCCGCGGTGTCGAGGAACGCGGCGGCGGCCGCCACGCCTCCGCGCGCCAGTGCGCGCCCGGCCGAGCGTTCGAGCTCCTCGGCGACCTGCTCGTCGGGCCCGGGCGTCGCCCTGCGCGCGGTGCCAGGCGCGCCGGTCGGGATCGAGCTGCGGATCCGTGGCCTCGGCCAGCGCCGCGTGCAGCGCGTGCCGTTCGTCCGGCGATGCCGAGCGGTAGGCCGCCGAGCGCACGGACGGGTGACGGAAGCGCACCTGGGCGCCGATCTCGAACAGGCCGGCGTCGACTGCCGGTGTCGCGGCCCGCGGATCGATGCCGAGCTGCTCGGCCGCTCGCCACACGAGCAACGGGTCGCCGACGGCATCGGCCGCCGCCAGCCGCAACAGCCGCCGCGTGTCCGCGGGCAGCTGATCCAGGCGCCGCCGGAACCCGTCCTCGAGGCCGGACAGCATCACCGGGTCGGGACCGCCGAAGCCGCCCGCCAGCTCCGCTGCGCTCATGCCGCGCGGCAGCTCCAGCAGGGCAAGCGGATTGCCACGGGTCTCGGCGATGATCCGGTCCCGGACGCGGTCATCGAGCCGGCCGGGGACGACCGTCGCCAGCAGGGCGCGTGCGTCCTCGTGGCCGAGCCCTTCGAGCCGCAGCTCCGGCAGATCTTCCGTCCGGCGCTCGTCGCTCGGCTCGCGGACGCCGAACACCATCGCGATCGGCTCGGCGAGCAGCCGGCGCGCCACGAATCCGAGCACCTGCCGCGAGGCGCCGTCGAGCCACTGGAAGTCGTCCACGAGACACAGCAGCGGCTGTTCCTCGGCGACCTCCGCCAACAGGCTGAGCGTCGCCAGGGCGACCAGGAAGCGGTCGCCCGCATCCCCGGACGCGAGGCCGAGCGCGACACGCAGGGCGTCCTGCTGCGGCTCGGGGAGCGCTTCGAGCCGGCGGAGCAGCGGCGCGCAGAGCTGATGCAGTCCCGCGAACGGCAGTTCCATCTCCGACTCCACGCCGGAGATCTGGGCGATCCGGAAGCCGGAGGCCGCGTCGGCGGCGTAGCGCATCAGCGCGGTCTTGCCGACCCCGGCCTCACCGCGGATCACGAGCACGCCGCTGCGGCTCGCACGCGCATCCGCGAGCAGCCGGTCCAGCGTCTGGCGCTCGCTGGATCGGCCGCGGAACGCCGGCGGGCGCTGAGCGACGGCCATCTGCGCGCAACGGTACCCGGTGGTGAACAACCAGGGACTTCCCCGGGCGCGACGAGCGCCAGATCGCGGGACCGTGTCGCTCGTCAACCACAACCCTCAACCGAGGACACCATGAGCACCATCGATATGAACACCGAGACGCAGGTCCAGGTTCCGGAGACCGGGACCGTCGACTTCAAGCTCGAGGTCGTGGTTCTGCCGGTCGCCGACGTCGACCGCGCGATGCGGTTCTACGCGTCGCTGGGATGGCGGGAGGACGTCGACATCGCCGGCCCCCAGGGTTACCGGGCGGTGCACCTGACGCCGCCCGGGTCGAGCGCGTCGATCCTCATCGGCAACAAGGGCGTCACCCCGGCGCAGCCGGGGTCGATCGCCGGCCTGCTCCTGGCGGTGGACGACATCGACGCGGCCCGCGCCGAGCTCCTCTCGCACGGCGTCGACGTCAGCGAGGTCTTCCACGACGCCGGCGGCAGCCTCGGCGGCGGCTTCATCGCCGCCCCCGAGGCGCGCGCCCCGGGGCACGACCCCCAGCGGCGTTCCTACGCCTCGTACGCGTCGTTCAGCGACCCCGACGGCAACCGCTGGCTGCTCCAGGAACTCACCGAGCGACTCCCGGGCCGGGTGTGAGCGATGGACGTCGCCACCCTCGCACAGCTCCTGCACGAGACAGCGGAGCAGCACGACCGCTATGAGAAGGTCGCCCCGCCGCACGACTGGTGGGACTGGTACGCGCCCTACCTCGACGCTCGCCAGCGCGGAAACACGCCCGAGCAGGCCTCCGCGGCCGCCGCCGCTACATGGCCGACGTCAAGCACGTCGTTGTGCCGTCCGCGTGAGTTCCTGTTCGCCGCTGTCTTGGAGACCCCGCCGACCCCGGCGGGGTCTCCTACACGGTCCAGCAGGGCGATCTTGCGTGGTCAGATCGTCGCGGCTCTCGACCCGGCGTTTGCGTACCGTCTCGCCAGGCGCGAAGCTGTCCCCTCCAAAGACGAGGCAACGGAGGTCGCCATGAGCGCCGACTACGACGTCATCGTGCTGGGCGGCGGCTCGCCGGGCGAGCACTGCGCCGGCGCGCTTGCCGACGGGGGGCTGCGGGTCGCCGTCGTCGAGCGGGAGCTCGTCGGGGGCGAATGCTCGTACTACGCGTGCATCCCGTCGAAGGCGCTGCTGCGGCCGGGCGAGGCGGCGCAGGGCGCACGAGAGGCGGCGGCCAGCGCGCAGGTCGACGTCGAGGCGGCGCTCGCCTGGCGGGACTTCATGGTGTCGGACTATTCCGACGCCGGGCAGGAGCGCTGGCTGGCGGACAACGGCATCGACCTGCTGCGCGGCAGCGGCCGGCTCGCCGGAACGGGCGTGGTTGAGGTCGACGGCGTGCGCCATACAGCCGACCACGTCGTGCTCGCGAACGGCGCCGATCCGGTGATCCCGCCGATCCAGGGGCTGCGCGATCTCGACGGGCTGTGGACCAGCCGCGAGGCGACCGGCATGAAGGCGGTCCCGCGCCGGATGCTCGTACTCGGGGCCGGCCCCGTCGGCGTCGAGATGGCGCAGGTCGTCCGCCGCCTCGGCGGCGAAGTAGTGCTCGTGGCCGGCGGGGGAGGAGTCCTGGCGCGTGAGGCCGCGCCGCTGGGCGAGGCGCTCGGCGAGGTGCTGCGCCGCGACGGGATCGAGCTCATCCTCGGCACGCGGGCAACGGCCGCGCGCCGCGACGGCGAGGACTTCGTCCTGGAGCTCGAGGACGGTCGCGAGCTGCGCGGCGATCGCCTGCTCGTGGCCACCGGCCGGCGACCGCGGGTCGCGGGCATCGGGCTGGAGACGGTCGGCATAGAAGCCGACGGTCACGGGATCCCGGTCGACACGCAGCTGCGCGCCGGCGAGCGCCTGTGGGCGATCGGCGACGTCACCGGCATCTGGCCGCTGACCCACGTCGGCAAATACCAAGGCCGCGTCGTCGCCGCCAACATCCTCGGCGAGCAGCGCGACGCCCACTACGAGGCCGTTCCCCGCGTCACCTACACCGACCCGCACGCCGCCGCGGTCGGCGCGACCGAGGCGCCCTTCAGCGCCACCGCGCTCGTATCGGAGATCGCCAAGACCGCCACCTACACGCACGCCTACGCCGAATCCAACGGCTTCCTGACGCTGCTCAGCGACGGCGAACGACTGACCGGCGCCTACGCGCTCGGCCCCGAGGCCGGCGAATGGCTCCAGCAGGCCACCGTGGCGATCCGCGCCCGCGTCGCGCTCGACGTGCTGGCCGACACCATCCAGCCCTTCCCCACCTTCTCGGAGATCTACCTCGCCGCGCTGAAAGCCCTCCGCTCCGAGATCGCCGCAGCGGGCGAGCCGGCCGCGGCGGAAGCGACACGAGCGGAGTAACCGCGACGACCGCACCCGCCGGGGACTACGCGGGCGCAGGTTCCCGGCTCGGCAGCGCGTCACGCAAGGCCCGGCGTGAGCTGATCCCGAGCTTGGTGAACACCCTCTTCAGGTGCCACTCGACGGTGCGCGGGCTGAGGAAGAGCTCGGCGCCGATCTCCGGGTTCGTCCGCCCCTCTCGCGCCAGCCGCGCGATCTGCTCCTCCTGGGGCGTAAGCTCGTCCCGCGTGTCGTCCCGCCGCTTGCGAGCCTTCTCGCCCGTGGCGAGCAGTTCGTGCCTGGCGCGCTCGGCGAATCCGTGCGCGCCCATCGCCGAGAACGTCTCGTGGGCGACGCGCAGCTGCTCGCGCGCGTCGACGCGACGGCCCTCGCGGCGCAGCCATTCCCGCACAGCAGGCGTCCGCGTGCAAGCTCGACGCGAACGCGGGTGCGCGCGAGGCCCTCGATCGACTCGCGGTATGAGCGCTCGGCCGCGTCTCCCTCGCTCGCGAGCGCGTGCACGCGGGCTCCGATGCCGACCGCCCAGTCGCTGGGCGTCGCGCGCGTGCGTTCGGACATCCGCTGGGCGGCGGCCCGGACGAGCGCCGCATCGCCGGTCCGCGACGCCGCCTCGGCCAGCTCGGGCCCGACGAACGGGCTGTATCCCAGGTGGTCGTCCTCGAAGGCTCGGCGAGTCGCGTCGCGGGCAGCGTCGTAGCGGCCGATCCCGTTGTAGAGCGCCGACGCCGAGTAGGTCGCGAAGTTGGCCATGCGCCGACGTCGCCCGCGACGCCGCCGACAAAGTGCGACCCGGAGGCACGCTGCTGTTCATGACCGGCACGGCCGCCCGCCGGCCAGGCACCGGGCTTGCGATCGCGGCGACAGTCGCCGCGGCACTCCCCGCCCTCACAGCCAACCTGGCGCTCGAGCTCCGACCTCGCGCCGGCGGCCGCCCTTGCCTTGGCGGACGCGGATCGATCCGCGCCGCTGGTCGAGGGCGTGCTCGGCCAGCGCGAGCGCCTCCTGGATCCGAAGCCCGGCGCGCCACAGCACGACGATCATCGCTTGCAGCCGCCAGCTGTGGCGATCGTCGGGCGTGTGGCGCATGACCGCCACGATCTCATCGACGGTCGGGGGCGGAGTCCCTTGTTGCGGGGTGGACGACCGGCGTGGTAGCCGGGCAGGGTCGCGGGCGAGCGGCGCGGGCCCGCCGCGTCGAGCACGGGCACCACGGTCATGGAGACCTCCTTGGATCGGAGGCAGATACCGGCGCTGCCCTACACGGCCGACGGCGGCGACGCTACCGCTCGCCTCCCGAAACCAAGCATCCGCCCGAATCCAGAGCCGGTGGCTCGAGACGACCCTTGTTCGTCCAATGCGCGAGCGGCGGCGTCGGCGAGCTGGCTTCGCCGGGTCGTTTCGACGCTGCGCGCGCACTCCACGGGCGTCGAGTCGACGAGCGCGAGATCGTCGTAGAAGCCGGGGCCGTGGCGCGCGAACTCGGCGATCAACGCCTCGATCACCGCGGCCAGCCGCAACCGTCGCTTGTGGTAGGCGCTGCGCTCGGGCAGCCACGGGAACAGGTGCACCAGACGCGTACGCGCGAGCGCCAACAAGCGCTCATCGGACGCGATCCCGAGCATCGCCTGCGCGATGCAGAGCGTGACGACCTCCGCATCGGTGATCCTTCGCCTGGCGTTCTCGGCCCGCCCGGGCAGCAATGGACCAGCAGCGGCAGCGCCCGGAGCGCGTGACCAAAGTTGCTCCAAATCGACGCTTAGGGACTGTCGCGCCGCCTCGCGCTGGCGCTGCCCCAGGGTGTCGGAATGGTTCGCGGTGGTTCAGGAGGGGCGGGGCAGGTGCTAACGGCTGCGGCGCCTGGGAAACTGAGCTGGATGGCGGATGCCCGGATCCGGGACTTTCACGACGATGACCTCGAGCGCGTCGTGCGCGTGTGGGAGGAGTCGCGGACGCCCGGAGGGAGTGCCGTCCACGGCTTGGCCGAGGTGCTGGCGGCCATCCGCGAGGGCGGCTGCGCCGTCGTCGCGGTCGTCGGCGAGGCCGTGGTCGGGGCGGCTGTGGCGCGCGTCAGTGGGGATCGCGGCTGGGTCGTGCTGTTGGCGCTGGCGAATGATTGGCGCGGGCGGGGGTTGGGCAGCGCGCTGCTGACCGAGCTCGAGAAGCGGCTGATGGACAGGGGCGTGCACCGCTTGTCGGCGCTGCTGGGCGAAGGTGACACCGGCGCGGGGGCGTTCCAGAACTGCGGCTACGAGCAGCGGGACCTGACGTACTTCGAACGGGTTGTGCCGCTGCAGCCTCAGGAGGTCGGGCTGCTCGGCCGCCTGGGCGGCAGGATGCTGCCCGCCGGGCTGTGGCATTCCCTCGCGGGCATGGAGCATGAGAAGCAACTGATCGAGCGCCGGATCGTGTTGCCCCTGGTCGATCCGGATCTGGCGCGGGAGTACGGCGTTCAGCCGGCGCGTGCGGTCGTTCTGTTCGGGCCGCCCGGGACGGACAAGACGACGTTCGCCAAGGCCGTGGCCTCACGGGTCGGATGGCCGTTCGTCGAGGTCTTCCCCTCACGCTTGGCCGCCGCGGACCGTGGGCAAGCGCTGGCGCTGAGCGAGACGTTCGCCGAGATCGATGAGCTCGAGCACGCGGTCGTGTTCATCGACGAGGTGGAGGAGATCGCTGGGCGGCGCGGCGGCGAGCCGCCGTCGCCGCTCCAGGGGATCACGAACGAGTTGCTCAAGATCATCCCCGCGTTCCGTGAACGCGACGGCCGGTTGCTGGTGTGCGCGACGAACTTCGTGCGGGCGCTCGACCCGGCGTTCCTGCGTCACGGCCGCTTCGACTACGTGATCCCCATCGGGGCCCCCGACGCGACGGCTCGAGCGGCGATCTGGAGGCGCTACGTCCCCGCTGGAGTGCTCGAGCGCGTCGACGTCGACCGGCTCGTCGAGGCCAGCGACCTGTTCACTCCCGCCGACATCGAGTTCGCGGCGCGCTCGGGATCACAGCGCGCGCTCGAGGCCGCGGTCTACGGCGAGCAGGCCGACCGGCCGGAGCTCCGGGGTCCCGCGACCGCCGACTATCTCGCCGCAGTGGCTGAGACGCGCCCCACCTTGACGAGCGCGATGATCAAGGAATTCACCGAGGACATTGCGGCGATCGCGCGCCTCTGACTCGCGACGACGGGACGCAGCGGTCGTCGGCGACCGCGGCGGAATTGCTGCTTGTCGACGACGAGGGCACTTTCATTTCGGGATGGC
>JBIOTP010000169.1:0-31239 GCA_044865965.1 Solirubrobacteraceae bacterium | reverse complement strand
CACGACGGCCAGCGCGCGCCACGAGGGCGCGCGCCGTCTGGACGGTTTCTCGACGCCGACCCAGTCGGGCGGCGGCAGGGTGTACGTGGTCATCGGACCCACTCCAGTGGTCGAAGGGCGAGGCCATCGGCCGCTTCCTCCTCGCGGCCGGCGGAGAGCAGGAGACGGAGCAGCCGGAAGCCCTCCTCGGCGGCGGCCGCCTCGGCGCGAACGGCCTCGGCGGGCGCCGGGGGCTCCTCTATGGCGGTGAGCAGCCGCCGGCCGAGCAGACCGGGCGGGGTGCGCGTGGACGCGCTCGGCTGGGCGAGCCGCCGCGCCAGCCCGAGCAGCTTCGGCTCGTGCGCGAACGCGAGGAACGGCGTGCCCGCGGCGGCCGCGGCGATCAGCGAGTGAAAGCGCAGGCCGAGCACGACCGCGCTCTCGCGGAAGCGCTCGCGCGCCTCGAACAGGTCTGCGGGCGGGTCGAGCAGCGTCGCCGCTCCCCGCAGCCGCCCGGCGACCGCCTGGGCGATCAGCAGATCGTCGATCCCGTCGCGACTCACCTGCCACGGCTGCAGCGCGATCGGGCGGCCCGAGGCCGCCACGACGGCCAGCGCGTCGGCCAGGTAGTCGACGAGCGCCCGCCCGCCCGCCAGGTGGCTGACCGCGACGACGACCTCGTCGCCGCGCGCGCGCCCTGCGGGCGGGTCGCCGGCGGGCATCACGGCGTGTTCGGCCCCGACGCGAGACGGCGACGGTGCGTCGCCCGACGGCATCCCGGCGGGGGCCCCGCCGACGCGCGAGGGCGACGGTGCGTCGCGCAGCAGCGTCCAGGCGGGGTCCGCCCCGACGCGGAACGGCGCTGCGCGCCCGGCGGCCGCGGCCAGCAGGTCGGCGGACTCCTCGTCGCGCAGCACCAGCAGGTCCGCGGACGAGAGGAGCGCTCGCGACAGCAGCCGTGCGCGGCGCGACGGCAGCGGGGCGGCGCCGACGCCGACCATCGCGAGCCGCGTGTGCGTGAGCCGCGCCAGGCCGGCGACCGCAAGCGCCTTGGCCAGCAGGTCGAGCGGCGGCCGGCCGGTCGCGGGCGACAGCGGCTTGAACACCGTGCCGCCCGCGAACACCACCGCGTCCGCGGCGAGCACGGTGCGCGCGACCGCGCGTCCGTCCGTCGAGGAAACGGCGCGGACGCCGTACGCGGCCGCCGTCTCCCGCGGCGTCGCGCTCGTGACGACCGCGTCCCAGCCCGGCGGAAGCGCCGCGAGGAACGCGCGCAGGAGCGCCTCGTCACCCGGGTTACGCTGCCCGAAGGCGCCTGCCAGCATCGCGATCGGCACGGTTCACCTCCTCGTAGAGCTCGAGGTGGCGGCGGGCGACGGCCGGCCACGCCCGGTCACGCGCCAGCGCGCCGGCCTGCTCGGCCAGCGGCGCGAGCGCGCGGCGGTCGGCGGCGAGGGCGGCGAGCCGGCGGCCGAGCGCCTCCGGGGCGCGCGGGGCGACGAGCGCCGACGGCGCGTCGTAGCACGCCGCGAGCGCGGGCGAGAGCAGCACCGGCGTGCCATAGGCGAGGGCGAGCGCCAGCGCGCCGCTGCTCGCGAACGCCGTCGGGTAGTTGAAGAGGGCGACGTCGGCGGCGACGAACCAGCCCGCCACGTCGCGCTCGGGCACGTAGCCGGCGAAGCGAGCGGTGCCCGCCCAGTGCCGTGCCAGGCCGCGCGCGTAGCCCTCCATGCGCGGATGCGCGCCGCCGGCCACGACGAGCGCGACGCGATCGCCCGCGGCCGCAGCGGCCGCGAGCGCGCCCTCGAGGCCCTTGTAGGGCGCGACGTGGCCGAAGCACAGGACGACGAGCCGGTCGTCGAGCCCGAGCGCACGCCGGGCCACCTCGCGCGCCGGCGCGGGCGCCGGCTGCTCGATCCCGTGGGGAGGGCCGGCCGCGCCGGACGGGGGCGCGGGCTCGATCCCGTGGGACGCGCCGGCGGCGCCCGACGGGCGCCCGGGCTCGATCCCGTGCGGGATGACGGCCGCGCCCGGCACGAGCCGCGCGAACGCCGGCTCGTGGACGATCACGCGATCGGCGAGCGCGGCGATCGTCCCCTGGATGCCGGCGAGCCCGGCGCGCGCCACCGCCGCGGGCGCGCGCACGCCGTGCAGCGCGACGAACGACGCGTCGACCTCGCGCGGCGCGACGACGTGGTGCATCGTGACGACGGTCGCCGCGCGCCGCCGCAGGAGGCCCAGCGCGGGTCCGATACCCGGCGCCGCGAGCGCGCCGCCGTACAGGAACGTCTCATGCTGGATGTGCACGACCGGCGCGCCCGTGGCCGCCGCCGCGCGCGCGGCGGCGGGCAGCGCCAGTGCGCCGCGGCGCCAGTGGCGCCGCACGGCCACCGCGCCGTCGGCGGAAAGCGGCGGCTCGCCGGGGAGCGCCTGCGCGATCACGCACACGGACGCGCCCTGCGACGCGAGCGCCTGTGCGAGGTTCGCCGCATAGGAGGCGACGCCGCTGGAGCCGGCGTGGCGCGCGCCGCGCGGCGGGTAGGGGGCGACGAGGGCGACGTCAGGCCGCAATCCGCTCACGCTCCACGGGTCTCTGCCCGACCGGGCGCAGCGCACGCGGCGCTGCGGCGGGGGTGTGCTGCACGGCGGACGGCTCCACCGGCAGGACGCGGTGGTGCAGCCACAGCCGGACGGAGGACGCCGCCATCCGGTGGCCGTCGCCGGCGCGCACGCGCGAGCCGCGGCGGTCGACCCAGATCGTCGGCACCTCCACGATCCGGAAGCCGAGACGGTTCGCCACCAGCAGCAGGTCGACGTCGAACAGCAGGTCGCGCGAGGACAGCAGGGGCAGGCAGCTCTCGACCACGTGCCGGCGCATCACCTTCGCGCCGCACTGGGTGTCGGCGTAGGGCAGCTGGAACAGCGCGCGCACCCCGAGCTGGAAGCCGGCGCTCGCGATCCGGCGGCCGATCGGCCGCTGGGCGGGCACGACCGCCGTCGGGTGGCGGCGGCTCGCGATCGCGCCGTCGGCGCGGGCCGCGGCGCGCACCAGCCGCCGGAACTCGCCCGGCGCGGTCGCGCCGTCGGCGTCGACGAAGCCGATCAGCTCGGCGTCGCAGCGGCGGAACGTCTCCATGATCACGCCGCCCTTGCCGAGCTTCGGGTACTCCAGGACGCGCACGCGCCCGTCGGCGGCGGCGTGCCCGGCCGCCACCGCGGCCGTGCCGTCGGTGCAGCCGTCGAGCGCTACCCAGAAGCGGTAGCCGGGGCCGGTGCAGGCCGCGCGGTAGGCCGCGAGCGTGCGGCCGAGGCGGTGTTCTTCGTTGTGTGCGGGGATCACGATGTCGACGCGCATGGCCCGACCTCCCTGCCAGGGGTTCGACGAGATTTCTGTAAACAGGCGCAGGCGCCTGCGCAGGAAGCAGTCCCAGCCGTGCTCCGAGCCGGTGGCGGGACCCTGCGAGCAGTCTGAACGCCCCCACGGAGCGTCTCCCCCGCCCGCATGCACAAGATCGTCCCGCAGCCGTTCAACCGGCGGTCGGAATTGCGACGCCCGTCACATGGCTTGTCGAGGTACGCCGATCGAGTGTCGGCGCCGCGCGCCGCGATGCACGCCGGCATCACGGCAACGACCGGATGTAGTGTCACGGGTCCTCCTGGAGTCGGGAGCGGGAAGGGCTCGTTCGTCCTCGACGCTACCGCATCCGCAAGCGCTTGCGTATCCGCTTTCACAAGAATTAATCACTCTTGGTGGCATAAGTCGCAAGCGCTTGCGTATGATGCTCGCGATGGTGACGATGGAGGATGTGGCGCGCGTCGCGGGCGTCTCGGTGACGACGGTCTCCCACGTCATCAACCGGACGCGGCCGGCCAGCAAGCGGACGACGGAGCGGGT
The DNA here is from genome assembly GCA_044865965.1 of Solirubrobacteraceae bacterium. GTDB lineage: Bacteria > Actinomycetota > Thermoleophilia > Solirubrobacterales > Solirubrobacteraceae > Solirubrobacter. The sequence goes on along the minus strand of JBIOTP010000169.1, from coordinate 27,365 downwards.
GCTTGCCGCCGTCGAGCGCACCGGCTACAGCCCGAACACGATCGCCCGCGCGCTCGCCCGCTCGCGCACGCAGTCGCTCGGGCTCGCGATCAGCGGCCTCGCGAACCCCTACTTCACGGACGTCATCGCTGCCGTCGAGCGCGCGGCGATGCGCGCCGGTCACACGCTGCTGCTCGGCGACACGCGCGAGGATCCGGAGCAGGAGCTGCGGATCGTGCGGGCGCTGGTCGAGCGCCGGGTCGACGGCCTGCTGCTGGCCCCGTCCGCCGGCGCCGGCGATCACGCGCTGCGCTACCTCGCGGCGCACGCGATGCCCACCGTCCTGCTCGACCGGATCATGGACGCCGGCCTCGATCAGGTCGCCAGCGAGGCCGAGGGGCCGACCGCACAGCTCGTGGAGCACCTCGCCGCGCGCGGGCACCGGCGGATCGGGATGGTCACCGGCATGGCCGGCATCAGCACGACGACCGAGCGGATACGGGGTTACCGGCTCGGCCTGCTGCGCGCCGGCCTCGCCGAGGACAGCGCGCTGGTGGCCGAGGGCGGGTCCGAGCACGACCGCGCGCGCGCCGCAACGCACGGGCTGCTCGCTCTCGCGGACCCGCCGACGGCGATCGTCAGCGGCAACAACCACATGACGATCGGCATCCTGCGCGCGCTCGCCGAGCGCGGCCTCCGGGTGCCGAACGACATCGCGCTGGTCGCGTTCGACGACTTCGAGTGGGCGGACCTGTTCGAGCCCCGCCTGACCGTCATCGCCCAGCCGACGGCCGAGCTCGGTGAGCGCGCCGTCGCGCTGCTGCTCGCGCGCCTCGAGGACCCGGAACGCCCGCCGCGCACCGTCCGCCTCGAGACGACGTTCGTGCACCGGGATTCGTGCGGCTGCTAGTCCCGGTGTTCGCAAGTACGTGCGGTCGCCGGTGGTCGCCGGCGCCGGCTGACGCCGCACGGTGACCGGAAGTGTGCCGGGGCACATGACCGGTCGCCGGGTGGCGTCAGGCGGTGATCGGCGGCCGCCGGAACCGTGCGTACTTACGAATGCCGGGACTAGACGCCCGTCACATGACCGCGATACTCGAAGCCATGGGCAGCGAGCCGATCCGCGGCGCGTGAGCCACGCGCACGCCCACTCCCATGGCCTCGTCGACGCCGCGATCAAGCGCTCGCGCGCGGGCGTGCGCGCGGTGCTGGTGTCGCTCGCCGTGCTCGCGCTCACCGCCCTCGCGCAGACCGCGGTGTTCGTCGCCACCGGCAGCGTGGCGCTGCTGGCCGACCTCATCCACAACTTCGGCGACGCGCTGACCGCCGTGCCACTCGGGGTCGCGTTCCTGCTGCGCTCGGAGCGCGCCGAGCGCGCCGCCGGGCTCGCGGTCGTCGCGGTCATCTTCATCTCCGCATGCGTCGCCGGCGTAGAGGCGGTGCACCGTCTGATCGAGCCGTCCGCGCCCGACCGCCTCGGCGCGCTCGCCGCCGCCGGCCCGGCGCTGGTCGCGGACGGCGCCCACGCGCGCGCGGACGCCTACGTGAGCCTCGCGGTCGTGGCCGGCGCCGCGACGGTCGCGCTCGGCGCGCCGGTCGCGGACCCGCTGATCGGCCTCGCGATCACGTTCGTGATCCTGCGCATCACGTGGCAGTCGTGGCGCACGGTGCGCCACGGCCATGCGCATCAATAACGTTCCGCGCATGTCCGAGCTCCCGGGCGAGGCCGCGCTGCGCGCGCTCGGCCTGCAGGTCACGCAGCCGCGGCCCGCGACGTCCGAGCAGCGCTTCCCCGACGGCGGCGCGTGGCGGGTCGAGGTCCCGTCCGTCGAGGGGCCGGAACCGCTCGCGGCGGTGCTCGAGGAGGCGCAGCGGCTCGAGGTGCCGCTGCACCGGGTCAGCCAGGGCAGTGGCGTGATGATGCTCACCGACGGCGAGATCGGCGAGATGGTGGCGGCGGCGGCCGAACGCGGCGTCGAGCTGTCGCTGTTCCTGGGGCCGCGCGGGACATGGGACGTGGGCGCCGCGGCGCTGTCGCCGTCGGGCGGCGGCGGGCCGCGGGCGCGCGGGCGCGACCAGCTCGGCCAGTGCCTCGAGGACTGCCTGCGCGCCGCCGCGCTGGGCGTCCGCAACGTGCTCGTGGCGGACGAGGGCGTGCTGTGGGCGGCGCACCGCCTGCGCGCGGTGGGCGAGCTGCCAGGCGACTTCCGCTTCAAGGTCAGCGTGCTCGTGGGGCCGGTGAACCCGGCGGCGTTCCGGGTCTGGGCGGCGCTCGGGGCCGACTCGATCAATGTCCCAAGCGACCTCTCGGTGGCGCAGATCGCGGAGCTGCGCGCCGCCGGCCCGGCGGCGCTCGACCTCTACGTGGAGGCGTCCGACGAGGGCGGCGGGTTCGTGCGGCTCTACGACGCCGCCGAGCTGGTGCGCGTGGCCGCGCCCGTGTACCTGAAGTTCGGGCTGCGCAACGCGCCCGCGATCTATCCCGTCGGCCGGCACCTGCGCGCGGCCGCGATCGAGTCGGGGCGCGAGCGCGTGCGGCGGGCGCGTCTCACGCTCGACATCCTCGAGCGCGCGGGCGGCGCGCCGCTGCCGATGTCCGCGCCGGGCGACCCGCGCCTGCCGGCCCCGCCGCGGTTCGCCTGGCCATGAAGATCACCGAGCTCACGACGCACGTGCTGGGGACGAGCTGGCGCGACCTCACCTACGTGCGCGTGCACACCGACGAGGGGCTCGTCGGCGTCGGCGAGACACGCATGCTCGGCCATACGCAGGCGCTGCTCGGCTACCTCGCGGAGGCGTCGCGCAACCACGTGGTCGGCTCGGACCCGTTTGAGATCGAGTCGCTCGTGCAGCGGATGAAGTACGGCGACTATGGGCGCGCCGGCGAGATCGTGATGTCCGGCATCGCGTGCGTGGAGATGGCGTGCTGGGACATCGCCGGCAAGGCGCTCGGGCAGCCGGTGTGGCGGCTGCTGGGGGGCCGCGTGCACGACCGGATCAAGGCGTACGCGAACGGCTGGTACACGGTCGAGCGCACGCCGGAGGAGTTCCACGCCGCCGCCCGCCGCGTCGTGGAGCGCGGCTACCGCGCGCTCAAGCTCGATCCGTTCGGCCCCGGCCGCCACGAGCTCGAGCACGCCGAGCGGGTGCGCGCCGTGGGCCTCGTCGAGGCGGTGCGCGACGCCGTCGGCCCCGAGGTCGACATCCTGGTCGAGATGCACGGCCGCTTCGCGCCGCCCGAGGCGGTGCGGCTGGCGCGCGCGCTCGAGCCGTTCGAGCCCGGCTGGCTGGAGGAGCCGGTGCCGCCCGAGAACCTCAAGGCGCTCGCCAAGGTGGCGGCGCAGACGCCGCTGCCGATCGCCACCGGCGAGCGCATCCACGACCGCTTCGAGTTCCGCGAGCTGTTCGAGTCGCAGGCCGCCGACATCGTCCAGCCCGACGTCGGGCACCTCGGCGGCATCCTCGAGACGCGCAAGCTGGCGGCGACCGCGGAGTCGCACTACGTGCTCGTCGCGCCGCACAACGTCGGCGGCCCGGTGCTGACCGCGGCCAGCCTGCAGCTCGCCGCGTGCACGCCGAACTTCAAGATCCAGGAGCACTTCAACGACTTCGCCGACGAAGAGGTCAAGCAGGCCGCGCCCGGCCTGCCCGAGGTCGGCGAGGACGGGTGCTTCGAGCTGCCGACCGCGCCGGGCCTCGGCGTCGAGCTCGACGTCGACTTCGTCGCCGAGCATCCGAGGCGCGGCGCGCACTTCGACCTGTTCGCCGACGACTGGCACTTCCGCGGGACGCGCTGAGCCTACGCGTCGGCGCGCGGCAGCGCGGACACGGTCGCGGCAGACGACACCGCGGCGATCTCCTCCGGGACGCGGCCGAGCTTGACCCCGGGCACGAGCCCGAGCTCGCGCCCCAGCGGGGCGAAGAAGTCGTCATAGTGCGTCGGCACGACGACGCGCGGATCGAGCCTCGGGAGGATGCGCTCCCAGTAGCGCGGCGTCACGCCGCGGCCGGCGACGCCGGCGAGGAACACGTCGACCGGATCGGCGGGGAGCGCCTCGTCGAGGAGGTCGGCGCTGCCCTGGTGGTAGAGGGTCGTCCCGGCGACCTCGATGCGGATGCCCCACACCTGCCCGCAGCGGTAGGCGCCGGGGCGCAGGCCGTCGAGGTGGGCGCAGGTCAGCTCGCCGTCGAACGGCACCTTGCGACCGAGGATCAGCTTCGAGTGGCGGCTCGGGACGAAGCGCACGACGAACGGGCCCAGCTCGTACGGCCTGTGCGGCTCGACCACGACCGCGCTCGCTTCGAGGCCGTGCAGCCGCATCAGGCGCGCGAGCGAGGCGGACCCGTACGCGCGGCAGCCGAAGCGCCGCGCGACCGCGGGCGCGTCGACCGCGTGGTCGAAGTGCGTGTGGCCGACGAGGACCCCGGCGACCTCGCCGGGCGCCGACACGTATCGCTGCAGGAGCGCCGGATCGGGCGTCGCGGGGCGGCGCAGCAGGAGCGCGCGCAGCGGCACGCGGGACACGTAGGGGTCGACGAACAGCGACACGCCCTCGTAGGTCAGGCGGTAGCCCGAGACGCCCAGCCACTCGAGCTCGAGGCCGGCCGCGAGCCCGAGCGGGGCGGCCTCGAGCTCGTGCAGCACAGCCATGTCCTCGGCGGGGCGGGGCACCGGCATAGCTTGGCAGCACGATTCATGCGTCAATTCCGCTGTGCAGAACGTCCATGTCATGCGCCCGGAGGTCCGCGCGGACTATGAGCAGGCACTGACGTGGGTGGATGGCGACGGGGCGTTCGCGACGCGGTTCGAGCGCTTCTTCACCGAGCTGCGCGATCCGCTGTGGGCCGTGTACGGGCATGACGAGCGGTTCCCCGTGCAGTGGCGCGCGCTGCTCGAATCGACCGCTCGCGCCGCCGCGGCGCGGGACCCCGAGCTTCGGCGGCTCGACCACGAGCGCGAGATCACGCCCGACTGGCTCCAGCGCGAGCAGGCGCTCGGCTACGTCACCTATGTCGACAGGTTCGCGGGGACGCTGCGCGGCGTCCCGGAGCGGCTCCCGTACCTGCGGGAGCTGGGCATCGGCTACCTGCATCTGATGCCGCTGCTGCGGATGCGCCCGGCGCCGAACGACGGCGGCTATGCGGTGGCCGACTACGGCGAGGTCGAGCCGGCGCTGGGCACGATGGACGACCTGCGGGCGCTGGCAGCCGAGCTGCGCGCGGCGGGCATGGCGCTGTGCGTGGACGTCGTCCTCAACCACACCGCGCGCGAGCATCCGTGGGCGCAGGCCGCGCTGGCGGGCGACGCCGGGATGCTGGCGCGCTACCGGACGTTCCCGGACCGCACCGGGCCCGACGAGTACGAGCGCACGCTGCCGGAGGTCTTCCCCGACATCGCGCCCGGGAGCTTCACGTGGGTGCCGGAGCTCGGGCGCTGGGTGTGGACGACTTTCAACTCCTACCAGTGGGACCTCGACTACTCGAACCCCGAGGTGTTCCGGGCGATGGCCGAGGTGATGCTGGGCCTCGCCGCCGTGGGGATCGACGTGCTGCGGCTCGACGCGGCGCCGTTCCTGTGGAAGCGCGTGGGCACGAGCTCGCAGAACCAGCCCGAGGTGCACGAGCTGCTGCAGGCGTTCCGCGCGGTGCTGCGCATCGCGGCGCCGGGGGTGGCGTTCAAGGCCGAGGCGATCGTCTCGCCGCGCGACCTGGTCGCCTACCTCGGGGCCGGCCGCCACGAGGGCAAGGAGTGCGACCTCGCCTACCACAACGTGCTGATGGTGCTGGTGTGGAGCGCGCTCGCGTCCGGCCGCGTGGCGCTGATGACGCACACGCTGCGCGCGATGCCGCCGCTGCCGCCGGCCGCCGGCTGGGTCACCTACGTCCGCTGCCACGACGACATCGGCTGGGCGATCACGGAGGAGGACGCCGCCGCGGTGGGCGAGGACGGCTACCTGCACCGGCGCTTCCTGGCCGACTTCTACGCCGGCGAGTTCCCGAACTCGTTCGCGCGCGGCGCGCGCTTCCAGCCCGACCCGCGCACGGGCGAGGCGCGCTCGAGCGGCACGGCCGCGTCGCTGGCGGGGCTCGAGGCGGCGATGGAGGCGGCCGACGAGGCCGCGGTGGAGCTCGCGATCCGCCGGCTGCTGCTCGCGCACGCGGTCGCGTTCGCGCACGGCGGGCTGCCGCTGCTCTACATGGGCGACGAGCTCGGGCTGCGCAACGACTGGGGCTGGCAGGAGGACCCGCACCGCCGCGACGACAACCGCTGGATGCACCGGCCGCCGATGGACTGGGCCGCGGCGGAGCGCCGCCACGACCCGCGCTCCGTCGAGGGGCGGCTGTGGGACGGGCTGCGGCGCCTGATCGCGGCGCGGCGCGCCACGCGGGCGGTGCATGCGCAGGGGCGGAGCGAGCCGATCTGGACCGGCAACGACCACGTCTTCGGCCTCTGGCGCGAGCACGCCGGCGACCGGCTGCTCGTGCTGGCGAACTTCATGGCCCGGCCGCAGCCCGTCCACACGGCCGCGATCCGCGAGCGGGGGCTGCAGCTCACGCCCGAGGCGTCCGAGCCCGACGGCCGGCAGCTCAACGGATACCGCGACTTCCTCGTGTTGGAGCCCTACCAGTTCGCCTGGCTGCGCGGCTGAGCCTGGGCCTCCCAGCGAACTCTCAGGCTGAGCTTCGCCTCCTCCCAGCCGCCGCGCCGACGGTGGTGGCATGACATCGACGACCTTCGACGGCGTGGGGCCGGCGGCGCGGCCGCGGCTGCGCACGCTCTCCATCCCCCGCCCGCGCCCGGAGCTCGTCGGGCTGCTGGCCCTGGCGGCCGTGCTCGACCTGTGGGCGCTGAGCCGCAACGGCTGGGCAAACGAGTACTACAGCGCCGCCGTGCGCTCGATGAGCACGAGCTGGCACGCCTTCCTGTACGGCTCCTTCGACGCCGCGGGCGTGATGACGGTGGACAAGCCGCCGCTCGCGCTCTGGGTGCAGGCGCTGTCCGTGCGCGTGTTCGGATTCCACCCGCTGAGCATGCTCGTGCCGCAGGCGCTGATGGGCGTGGCGACGGTGGGGCTGGTCTACGACCTCGTGCGCCGGCGCTTCGGGCGCGTGGGCGGCTTCGTGGCGGGCGCCGCGCTGGCGATCACGCCGGTGACCGTCGCCGTCTCGCGGCACAACAACCCCGACGCGCTGCTCGTGCTGTGCTGCGTCGGGGCCCTGTGGTGCCTCGTGCGTGCGCTGGAGGACGGGCGGACGCGATGGATCGTGTGGTCGGGCGTCTGCGTGGGCCTCGGGTTCGAGGCCAAGATGGCCGCGGCCCTGCTGGTCGTGCCGGCGATCGCCGCCGCCTGGATGTGGGTCGCCCCGCGCGGCCGCATGGCCGCCGCACGCGCGCTGGCGGCCGGCGGCGCGGCGATGGTCGCGGTCGGCGGCGCCTGGCCCGCGCTCATGGCCCTCACGCCCGCCGCGAACCGACCCTGGATCTCCGGCACGAGCGACAACAGCGTCTGGTCGCTGATCTTCGGCTACAACGGCCTCGGCCGCCTGTTCGGGCAGGCCGGTGGCCCCGGCGCGCAGGCGGGGGGCGGCCTCCTCGGCGGCGGCGCCGGCGCGGTCGCGCAGGCGGGGGGCGGCCTCCTCGGCGGCGGAGCCGGAACCGGCGCGGGCGGCGTCCCCGGCACGGGCGCCGGCGCCCAGGCCGCGGGCGGCGTCTTCGGCGGCGGCCCGCCTGGCGGCGGCGGGAGCCTCTTCGGCGGCTCACCCGGTGTGCTGCGGCTGCTCGGCGAGAGCCTGGGCGGCCAGGCCGGCTGGCTCCTCGGCGTCGCCATCGTCGGCGGCCTCGGAATCCTGATCGCGACCCGCGCGCGCCGCGTCGACCCGCGCACCGGCTGGCTGATCGCCGTCGGCGGCACCTTCCTCACGATCGCCGTCGCGTTCAGCGCCGCCCGCGGCATCTTCCATCCGTACTACGTCTCGCAGCTCGCGCCGTTCGCCGCCGCCCTCGTCGGGGCGACCGCCGCCCACATCCTCACCGGCGGCCGCGCGACCCGCATCGTCGGCCCGCTCGCGATCGCCGGCGGCGTCGCGACCGAGCTCGCGGTCCTCCACGCCAACCCCGGCCAGCTGACTTGGCTCCCGCCGGTGCTGATCCTCGCCGCCGGCTCCGCGGCTGCGATGCTCGCGCTGGGCAGCCGTCGCCTCCGGACGGCCGCGGTGATCGCCGCCCTCGGCGTCCTCGCCCTCGCACCCGCGACCTGGGCCGCCCAGACCCTCGGCCACGCCACGAGCGGCACGTTCCCGGCCGGCGGGCCCGCCAGCGCGAGCTTCGACGGCGGCCCGGGCGGCCGCGGCGCCGCGGCCGGGCCGCCTGGGCCCGGCGGCGGCACGACCTCGGGCGGGACGAGCGCTGGCCCGGGCGGATCGGCCGGTCAGCGCGGCACGGTCCCGGGTGGATCGGCCGGCGGCACGACGACCCCGAACGGGGCCGGCAGCGCCTCGGGCGGCACGACCGGCGGCACCACCGCCGGCGGCACGACCGGCGGGAGCACCGCCGGCGGCACAACCCAAGGCGGCGTGAGCGGCGGCCTGGGCGGCGGGGGACCGTTCGGTGGCGACGCCGCGGCGATCGAGGAGGTCCTCGCGTACACGCGCGCGCACGGGGGCGGGACCGTTGGGGTCTCGAGCCAGACGGGCGCAGCCTCGGCGATCATCGCGTCCGGCGGTGACGTGGCCGGTCTCGGCGGCTTCTCGGGGCGTGAGAGCGAGGTGGATGTGAACTGGCTCGCGAACGCGGTGGAGTCGGGGCGCATCCGCTGGGTGCTCGTGAGCAGCGACGGCGGCGGGCTCGGCAATGACGGCCGCGTGGGCAGCAGCGCGCTCATGGCCGCGGTGGCGAACAGCGGCCGCAAGGTGGGCACCTTCGACTCCGGCGTGCTCTACGACCTCAGCGGGCGCGCGGCGGCGCTGCGGGCGGCCGCGTGAGCGAGGCCGGAAACGGCGGCAGGCGAGGGAGACGGGTCGCCCGAGTGCTCCCGGCCGCCGCTCGAGCGCGGCCGAACGGCGGCAGGTGAGGGGTCGGATTCCCCGAGCGTTTGTGCGCCACTATCTCGGGGGGTGGCTGACGTAACTGCGCTCCGTGGTGAAGTTTCGTCAGCCACCCCCTCGAAGCTCGCCCGCCGCCGCGGTCGCCGACCCCCTCTCCCGCCGCCGTTCCCCTGATACCCTCTAGGGGTATGGATCACGCTCACCACCACGCGATGCCGACGAGCGGCCGGGCGCTGACGCAGGTGGCGATCAGCGCGACGCTGCACTGCCTGACCGGCTGCGCGATCGGCGAGGTCGTCGGCATGCTGATCGGGACCGCACTGGGCCTCTCGAACCTGGCCACGGTGATCCTCGCGATCGTGCTCGCGTTCGCGTTCGGCTACGGCCTGACCAGCCTGCCGCTGCTGCGCGCGGGGCTGGCGCTGGCGGCGGTCGTCCCCATCGCGCTCGCTTCGGACACCCTGAGCATCGCCACGATGGAGGTCGTCGACAACGCGATCGTGGTTGCGGTGCCCGGGGCGATGGACGCCGGTCTCGGCGACCTGCTGTTCTGGGGCAGCCTCGCGTTCGCGCTCGCGGTCGCCGGGGTGGCCGCCGTGCCGGTCAACCGCTGGCTGATCGCCCGCGGCAGGGGCCACGCGGTCGTGCACGAGACCGGGATCCACGGCGGGCCGTCACCGCGCCTCGTCGGCGCGATCGCCGCCGTGGCGTTCGTCTTCGGCGCGAGCGTGCTCGTCGCCGAGGCCATCGACGGCGGCGACGTCGGCGGCGCGCGCACGGCCGCGCCGATGGTCGCCGCGCGATGAGGCCGGCGACGAAGGCCGCGGTCGTCGCCGGTGGCGCGGTCGCCGCGGCGGCGGCGTGGTGGCGCACGCATCCGTCGGCGTGCCCGTACGGGCAGCGGTTCTGGGTGGAGGCGCCGCACCCGTTCATCACGCGCGGCCGGCTGGACGAGGCGCTGCAGCCGCGCCCCGGGGAGACGGTCCTCGAGGTCGGGCCGGGGACGGGCCATTACACGGTCGACGTCGCCAGACAGCTTGAGCCGGGCGGCACGCTGCACGTGTTCGACATCCAGCAGGAGATGCTCGACCACACGATGCGCCGCGCGCGCGACGCGGGCGTGGCGAACGTCGAGCCGCGGCAGGGCGACGCGCGGGCGCTGTCCTACGACGACGCGACGTTCGACGCCGCGTTCCTCGTCGCGACGCTCGGCGAGGTCCCCGACCAGGACGTGGCGCTGCGCGAGCTCGCCCGCGTCCTGCGGCCACAAGGCCGGCTCGTCGTCGGCGAGCTCGCGGGCGACCCGCACATGGTCACGCCGCGCGCGTTACAGGCGCGCGCCGAGCGCGCCGGCCTCGCGTTCGAGCGCCGGGTCGGGCCGCCCTTCGGCTACTTCGCCGTGCTGCGCGCGTCCTCCGCCTGATCGCTGCCGGGTCGGGCCGCCGTTCGGCTACTTCGCCGTGCTGCGCGCCTCCTCGGCCTGATCGCCGCCGCGCCCGAGCAGGCCGGACTTGAACTCGCGGATGCCGCGCCCGAGGCTGCGGCCGGCGTCGGGCAGGCGCTTCGGGCCGAGGATCAGCAGGGCGATGGCGAGCACGATCGCGAGCTCGAGCGGTCCGATGTTCGGCATGGCGGTTCCTTTCAGAGCCGGCCGGCGAGCTCGCCGGCGGTGGCGTAGAGGTCGGGACGGGGCTCGAGGCGGACGTCGGCCGGCCGCCCCGTGGCGAGCGACTCGACGGCGGCCTCGCAGACGGCGGCGGCGGCGTAGCCGTCCCAGGCGCTCGGGCCGGCCGCCTCCCCGGCGGCGATCGAGGCGACCCAGCTCTGCAGCTCGGTCACGTAGGCGGAGGCGAAGCGCTCCTGGAAGCGGTCGGGAATGCCCTCGACGGCGGCTCCGTCGCGGCGCGCCTGCACCGTCGCCGGCGCGACGAGCGAGAGCGTCCCGGACTCGCCGACCACCTCGCAGCGGATGTCGTAGGCGTACTGCGCGTTGACGAACGCCTCGACGTCGACGAGCGCACCCGACGACGTCTCCAGCACGACGACCTGCGGGTCGCGCAACCCCGCGGCGGCGCGGCTGCTGGCCCGCGGTGTGAACACGGTCGTCCTGACGATCTCCTCGTCCAGCAGCCAGCGCACGACGTCGATCTCGTGCACGACGGTGTCGGTGATCACCATCTCCGACGTGAAGCCCGGCGGCGCGGCCGGATTGCGGTGGGCGCAGTGGGCCAGCACCGGCGTGCCGACCTCGCCGGCGTCGAGCCGCCGTTTGAGGTCCGCGTAGCCGGGGTCGTAGCGGCGCATGAAGCCGACCTGCACGAGCCGGCGCCCGAGCGCGGCCTCCGCGTCGACGACGTGCAGGCTCCCGACGGCCGTCGCGGCCAGCGGCTTCTCGCACAGGACGGGCTTGCCCGCCTGCAGGCAGGCGAGCGCGAACTGCTCGTGCGTCGGGGCGGGCGACGCGATCACGACCGCGTCGACGTCCGGGTCGCGGATCAGCTCCACCGCGTCGGCGTGGATCGCGGACACGCCGACCTCGGCGGCGATCCGCTCGGCGGCGGCCGGCACCGGGTCCGACACCGCGACGACCTCGGCCGCGGGCACCGCCGCGCTGAGGACGCGGATGTGGGTGCTGCCCATCAGGCCCGCACCGATGACTCCGACGTTGACGGACACGTTCTCAGACCTCCTCGGCGGTGCTCACGGCGTCGGGACTCTTCAGGTACGCGTGCTGCGTGGCCTTGTTGCGCTCGTAGACGGCGCGCGCGTCGCGGGTCGACTCGAGCCCGGCGACCTCGGCGACCGGCACGTCCCACCACGCCTCGGACGACGGCGCCGGCACGAGCGGATCGGTGTGGACCTGCACGACCGCGGTCGTGTCGGACGCCACCGCCTCGCGCAGCCCGTCCTCGAACTCCGCGATCGTCCGCGCGTCGAGCACCCGCGCGCCGAGCCCGGCCGCGTTCTGGGCGAGGTCGACGGGCAGCGTCGTGTCGGTCCCGCGGTAGCGGTAGCGCGTCCCGAACCGCTGCGAGCCGACCGTCTCCGACAGCGCCCCGATCGACTGGTAGCCGTGGTTCTGGACCAGCACGATCACGAGCTTGATCTGTTCCGCGATCGCCGTGACGATCTCCGAGGACATCATCAGATACGAGCCGTCGCCGACGAGCACGAACACCTCGCGGTCGGGCGCCGCCATCTTCACGCCGAGCCCTCCGGCGATCTCGTAGCCCATGCACGAGAAGCCGTACTCCACGTGATAGCCCTTCGGGTCGCGGGTCCGCCACAGCTTGTGCAGGTCGCCCGGCATCGACCCCGCCGCGCACACCACCACGTCCCGCGGCCCCGAGACCCGGTTGACGACGCCGATGACCTCGCTCTGCGCGGGCAGCGGCTCGTGCCGGAGCGAGTACGCCCGCTCCACGACGTCGTCCCACCCGAACGCCGGCGTCTCGAACGAGACGTCGACCGCCTCGGTCAAAGCCTCCAGCCCCGCGCGCGCATCCGCCACCAGAGGCAGCCCGGCGTGCTTGAACGCGTCGACCGGCGCGACGTTGAGGTTGATGAACGCCGTATCCGCCCCGAACAGGCTGCGGGACGCGGTCGTGAAGTCGCTCCACCGCGTCCCGACCCCCAGCACCACGTCCGCCGCGCGCGCGAGCGCGTTCGCGTCGGTCGTGCCGGTGGCGCCAATCGCCCCCGCGCACTGCGGATGGTCGAACGGCAGCGACCCCTTGCCCGCCTGCGTCTCCGCCACCGGGACGCCGGTGGCCTCCGCGAACGCGGCGAGCGCGCCGGTCGCCTCGGCGTAGATCGTCCCGCCGCCGGAGACGATCAGCGGCCGCCGCGCGCCGCGGAGCAGCTCCACGGCCGCGGCCAGGGCATCCGGGTCGGGCAGCGGCCGGCGCACCCGCCACACGCGCCGCTCGAACAGCTCGTCCGGCCATTCCCACGCCTCCGCCTGCACGTCCTGCGGCAGCGCGAGCGTCACCGCCCCCGTGTCCACCGGATCGGTCAGCACCCGCATCGCCGCGAGCAGCGCCGGCGCGAGCTGCTCCGGCCGCGCGATCCGGTCCCAGTAGCGCGACACCGGCTTGAAGCAGTCGTTGACCGACACGTCATAGGACCGCGCGTCCTCGAGCTCCTGCAGCACCGTCCCGGCGGCCCGCGTCGCGAACACGTCGCCCGGCAGCAGCAGCACCGGCAGCCGGTTGATCGTCGCCAGCGCCGCGCCCGTGACCATGTTGGTCGCCCCCGGGCCCACCGACGACGTGCACGCCAGCGTCGAGAGCCGGTTCTTCATGCGCGCGAAGCCGGCCGCCGCATGCACCATCGCCTGCTCGTTGCGGCCGTGGTGGAAGGGCATCCCCTCCGGATCCTCGAGCAGCGCCTGCCCCACGCCCGCCACGTTGCCGTGCCCGAAGATCCCGAAGCAGCCCGCGATCAGCCGCTGCTCCACCCCGTCGCGCTCCGTGTACTGGTTCGCCAGGAACCGGACGAGCGCCTGCGCCACCGTGAGCCTCTGCATCGCCTTCACCACCCCGCGTGCTCGCGCAGCCAGTCGCGGTTGCGGACCTGCTCGTCGGCGGCGCCCGCGAACGCACCGTCGAGGTCACCCAGCACGCGGTCCTGCTCGACCACGAGCCAGCCGTCGTAGCCGGCGCGCGCGAGCGCGCCGCAGAAGCCGTCGAGGTCGACGTCGCCCTCGCCGAGCGCGCAGAACAGGCCGCGCCGCCAGGCAGTGAGCGTGTCGGCGCGCTCGGCCTTCACGCCCTCGAGGACGTCGAGGCGGACGTCCTTGATGTGCACCGCGCCGATCCGGGCGCCCCAATCGGCCAGCGCCGCCACCGGATCGCCCCCGGCGACCAGCATGTGCCCGCTGTCGAGCAGCAGCGGCACGTCGGTGTCCTCCAGGAAGCGCTCGATCTCCGGCACGCCCTCGACGTAGGTCGACGTGTGATGGTGGAAGACCGGCTCGAAGCCGCGCTCGCGCGCCGCGTCGGCCGCCCGCGCGACGCCGTCGACGAGCGTCGCCCAGCGGCTGCCGTCCAGGCGGAGCGAGGCGTCCTCGCCGCCTCGGCCGGGGTTGGCGATCCGCTCGGGGCCGCCCGCGTCGCACAGGACCGGCCGCGCGCGCCCCGCGCCCGCGGCCTCGAAGAGATCGAGCGTGCGGTGCAGGCCGCCCAGGCCCTCGTCCCAGTGCTCGCGCTCGCTGAAGCGCACCGGGACGAAGCCGCCGGCCACCTCGAGCCCGTTGGCGTCCAGGCGGCGGCGCAGGGTCTCGCCCTCGCCGAGGTAGCCCGGCGGGCCGAGGTCGGTCCCCGCGTAGCCGGCGCCGGCGATCGCCGCCAGCACGCGGTCGGGGTCGGGAACGGGGAAGCTCGTGCCCACGGTCATCTCGAACGCCCCGTAGCTGAGCGGGGCGTTGGCCACGGCGGGCGCGCTCACGACGCCGGCTCCCGCACGGCGGCGCCGACGGGCTCCCACGCGCCGCTCTCGGCGGAGCGCTCGATCGCCTCCAGCACGCGCGCCGTCGCGACCATCTCGTCCAGCCCCGGCCGGCGCTGCTCGCCGTCGCGCACGGCGGCGAGGAAGTGGGCCGCCTCCAGCACCCGCAGGTCGTCGTAGCCCATCGGCACGCCGGCGCCCGGCTGGAAGGCGGCGAAGCCCGGATGCTGCGGGCCCGCCAGCACCTTCATGTAGCCCTCGTCGCCGCCGTCCTCGGCAAGCTGGAAGCGCTCGAGCTCGTTCATGCGCTCGAGCTCCCAGGCGAGCGCGCCGCGCGTGCCGTGCACCTCGAAGCGCAGCTGCACGTGCGGGCCGACGATCACCCGGCTCGTCTCCAGCGAGCCGACCGTGCCGCCGCCGAGCTCCACGAGCGCGGCCGCCCAGTCCTCGTTCTCGACGTCGACGAGGTCATCGCTCGCGAGGCGCGCGAAATGGGTGCCCTGCCCCACCGCCAGCCGCGGCCGGCGCGGGATCATCGTCGCCGTGCGGCCGCTCAGGCGCTCGATCGGCCCGACCAGGAAGTGGGTGAGATCGACGATGTGGGCCATCAGGTCGCCGAGCGCGCCGGAGCCGGCGTCGGCGCGCAGGAAGCGCCAGGACGCGGCGGCGTCGGGCCGGTTCGCGTAGTCGGCCAGGAACACGCCGCGGTAGTGGTTGACCTCGCCGATCGCCCCGTCCTCGATCAGCGCGCGCGCGTGCTGCACGGCCGGCGCGAAGCGGTAGCAGAAGCCGACGCCGCTGAGCACGCCCGCGCGGCGCACGGCGTCGGCGACCGCCTCGGTGTCCTCGAGCCCGCGGCCGACCGGCTTCTCCACCCAGATGTGCTTGCCCGCCTCGGCAGCCGCGACCGCGACCTCGCGGTGCATCGAGTTCGGGACCGTGACGCTGACGACGTCCACCGCGGGGTCCTCGAGCACGGCGCGCCAGTCGTCGACCGTGCGCTCGAACCCGGAGCGCTCGGCGTGCGCGCGGCGCTCCGGCGTGACGTCCGCCGCCACGACGAGCCGCGGCCGCACGCCGAGTGCCGGGAAGTGCTCGACCACCCGGTTGTAGGAGGACGTGTGCACGCGCCCCATCCAGCCGAGCCCGATCACTCCGATGCCGATCCGCCGCTCCATTGCCTTCCCTCCCGATGGAATCGATCTCAGTGTCGTGGAATGGTTCCCAAGATGAGCGCCTTTGTCAAGCGCCGCAGCCGCACGAGCGGCGAACCAGCAGCTCGAGCGGGACGCGGACGAGCTCGGCGCGACCGTCCCCCGGCGCGCCCGCGAGCGCCCGCAGCAGCGCCTCCGCCGCGCGCCGGCCGAGCTCCCTGTCGTGCCGGTCCAGCGAGGTCACGGGCGGGTCGAGCAGGTCGGCGTAGGTCGGCTCGTCGAACGAGACCACCGCGACCTCCCCGGGCACGCGGCGGCCGCGGTCGCGCGCGGCCTGCAGCACCCCGATCGCGAGCGCGTCGCTCGCCGCCACGATCGCGGTCGGGGGCTCGTCGAGCGCCAGCAGCTCGGAGGCGACGGCGCGCGCGCTCGCGCGCGTCACTTCCGTGACGCGGACGTACTCCGGCGGCAGCGCGAGGCCCGCGCGGCCCATCGCGGCACGGAAGCCGTCGAGGCGCTCCCGGCCGGCGAACACCAGTGGGGTGGCGCCCTCGGCGATCCCCGGCGGCGGCCCGACGTAGGCGATCCGGCGATGCCGGTGCGCCTGCACCAGGTGGTCGACCAGCAGCGTGATGCCCTGCTCGTTGGCCAGCGCGATCGCCCCCGCGCCGAGGCTCGCCGGCACGTCGTCGAAGAACACGGCCGGGACCCCGATGTCCTCGTAGCCGCCGTAGGTGGCGACGATCAGCCCGTCGACGCGGTGCGCGCGCAGGCTGCGCACCGCCGCGCGCTCGCGCGCGGCCGCGCGCTCGGTGTTGACGACGAGCACGTGGTAGCCGGCCGCCTCGAGCGTCTCCTGGGCGGCCGACAGCGCGCTCGCGTAGAACGCGGCCGCGACGTCGGGCAGCACGACGCCGACCGCCATCGTCGAGCCGCGCCGCAGCGAGCGCGCCAGGAAGTTGGGCTCGAAGGAGAGGCGCTGGGCCGCAGCCCACACGCGCTCGCGCGTCGGCGCGCTGACGTTCGGGCTGTCGCCGAGCGCGCGCGAGGCCGTCGCGCGCGACACGCCGGCCGCCGCGGCCACGTCGGCCAGGGTCGGGCGTCGCGATCCGGTGGTCATCGCGGAGAGCAGGGTAACGGCACTTGACAACCGATTGCAACAGAGCGTACTCTTCCGCCCGTTGATGAGATCGATTCCATCGATCCTTCGGCACGAGGGAAACCAGTAGGGAGGAGGACAAGCTCCATGAGCGACAGCGGCTTCAACCGCAGGGACCTCGTCAGGCGCGGCGGCATCACGCTGGCCGGGGCGTCGGCGCTCGGGCTCGCCGCGTGCGGGCGCAAGGGGGAATCGTCGACCACGGCGTCCGGGACCAAGAACAGCGGCGGCGGGCTCACCAACCGCGACGCCATCAAGATCGAGATGCCGACGCACATGATCCCGCCGGATCCGAACACGGCGATCATGCAGAACGGCGCCGAGCAGGCGGCCAAGGACTTCGGGGTGAGCGTGAAGTTCCGCGGCCCGGAGCAGTTCAGCATCCCGAACGTCCAGAAGATCTTCGACGCCTCGATCGCCTCGAAGCCGACCGCGATCGCCGCCACGCTGCCGGACCCGGCCGCGCTCGGCCCCAAGATCGAGGAGGCCGTGCAGGCGGGCATCCCGGTCGTGCTGTTCAACGCCGGCCTCGACGACTACAAGAAGCTCGGCGCGCTCACCTACGTGGGCCAGACCGAGCTGCAGGCGGGCGAGCAGGCGGGCAAGAAGCTCGCCGCCGCGGGCGTCAAGAACGCGATCGTCGTCAACCACCAGCAGGGCCAGCTCACGCTGGAGACGCGCTACCAGGGCGTCAAGAACACGCTCGGCGGCGACGTCAAGGAGGTCGCGGTCGAGGGCTCCAGCCCGACGCAGATCAAGAACGGCGTGGCGAGCGCGCTGCGCCAGAACCCGGACGTCGAGGCGCTGATCACGCTCGGCCCGGGCGCCGCCGAGCAGGCGATGAAGGCGATCGAGGAATCGGGCAAGAAGGGCAAGGTCAAGCTCGCCACGTTCGACATCTCGCCCGCCGTCCTGAAGATGGTCGCGAGCAACGACATCCTGTTCGCGATCGACCAGCAGATGTACTTCCAGACCTACATGTCGGTCATGAGCCTCGTCGCCTACACGCAGTGGCGGCTCGGGCCGGTCGCCGCCGTCCCGTCGGGCCCACTGTTCGTGGACGCCAAGAGCGCGAACGACATCATCAAGCTCAGCTCCGAGGGGATCCACTGATGGCGGCGACTCAGACGTCACCGCCCACCGCCCCGGCGGCGCGCGTGCGCAAGGTCGGCGCGCTGCGGAGCTGGCTCACCCGCCCGGAGCTCGCCGCCGTCGCGGGCTGCGTGCTCGTGTGGCTGTTCTTCGCCGCCGTGGCGAGCGACAGCGGGTTCCTGAGCACGTCCGGCACCGCGAGCTACCTCGAGGTGGCGGCGCAGGTCGGCATCGTCGGCGTCCCCGTCGCGCTGCTGATGATCGCCGGCGAGTTCGACCTGTCGGTCGGCTCGATGGTCGGCGCCGCCGGCATGATCATCGCGATCACCACCGCCGAGTACAGCTGGCCGCTGTGGGCCGGCATCATCGCCGCATTCGCGGTCGCCGCGCTCGTGGGGCTGTTCAACGGATACGTCGTGGTGAGGACCGGGCTGCCGTCGTTCATCGTCACGCTCGGCATGCTGTTCGCGCTGCGCGGGGCGACGATCGGCTTCTCGCGGCTGCTGACCGACCGCACGCAGATCTCGATGTACCCGGGCGACCTCGAGACGTTCTGGCACTCGCTGTTCGCCGGCAAGGTGGGCTCGTTCGCGGCCTCGATCCTGTGGTGGATCGCACTCGCCGCGATAGCGACGTATGTCCTGCAGAAGACCGTCTTCGGCAACTGGGTGTTCGGCACCGGAGGCGACAAGAACGCCGCCCGCAACGTCGGCGTGCCGGTCTCGCGCGTGAAGATCCTGGGCTTCGTCGCGACCTCGACGTCGGCCGCGCTGCTGGCCACGATCCAGGTGCTGGACGCCGGCTCGGCCGACGTGCTGCGCGGCAACCTGCTCGAGCTGCAGGCGATCGCGGCCGCCGTCATCGGCGGCGTGCTGCTGACCGGCGGCTTCGGGTCGGTGATCGGCGCGGCGTTCGGCGCGCTGATCTTCGGGATGGTCCAGCAGGGCATCTTCTTCACCGGCGTCGACACCGACTGGTTCCAGCTCTTCGTCGGCGCGATGGTGCTGCTCGCGGTGCTCTTCAACAACCTGATCCGCAAGCGCGCGGCGGAGGCGCACTGATGTCCACGAACGGGACACCGATCCTCGAGGCGCGCGGCGTCTCAAAGTACTTCGGGCACGTCGTCGCGCTCGAGGACATCACGATGGACGTGCGCGCCGGCGAGGTGCTGTGCCTGCTGGGCGACAACGGCGCCGGCAAGTCGACGCTGATCAAGACGCTGTCCGGGGTCCACACGCCGACCAAGGGGACGCTGCTCGTCGACGGCGAGGAGACCGTCTTCGAGTCCCCGCGCGACGCGATCGAGCGCGGGATCGCGACCGTGTTCCAGGACCTCGCGATGATCCCGCTGTCGGGCATCGCGCGGAACTTCTTCCTCGGCCGCGAGCCGAAGAGGGGGAAGGGGCCCCTGCAGCGCTTCGACTCCTCGTTCGCCGACCGCGTCACGCGTGCGGAGCTCGACAAGATCGGCATCGAGCTGCGCGACACCTCGCAGCCCGTCAGCACGCTGTCGGGCGGCGAGCGCCAGTGCGTCGCGATCGCGCGCGCGGTCTACTTCGGCGCGAAGGTGCTGATCCTCGACGAGCCGACCAGCGCGCTCGGCGTGCGCCAGTCCTCGATCGTGCTGCGCTACATCGACCAGACGCGCGCGGCGGGCATCGGCGTGATCTTCATCACGCACAACGTCCACCACGCGCACCTGATCGGCGACCGCTTCACGGTGCTCGAGCGCGGGCGCAACACCGGCACCGTGCGACACGACGAGATCAGCGTCGACCAGCTGGAGAAGAAGATGGCGGGCGGCAAGGAGCTCGAGCGCCTGGCGTCCGATTTCGAGCGGGCGAAGGTGTCCGCGTGAGGATCGGCCTCAACGCCGACAGCCTCGGCGGGCTCTCGCTGGACGGGATGCTCGACGTCGCGGGGGAGCTCGGCATCGACTGCGTCGAGCTCCCTACCGGCGCCTGGTCGTCCGCGCCCCACGTGAGCCTCGCGCGGCTGCTCGAGAGCGACGCGGCGCGGCGCGAGCTGCTCGCGGCCGTGGCCGACCGCGGGCTCGAGATCAGCGCGCTCACCTGCAACGGCAACCAACTGGACCCGACCTCGGGGGCGGATCACGATGCGGTGGTACGCGACACGATCGCGCTCGCGCCGCTGCTCGGCGTGCAGCGCGTCATCCTCATGTCCGGCTGCCCGGGCGGCCCGGGCGACCGGCACGCCAACTGGATCACGGTCGCCTGGCCACCGGAGGCGACCGCTGTGCTCGACTGGCAGTGGGAGGAGGCCGTGATCCCGTACTGGCGCGGGCTCGTGGCCCACGCCACCGGCCACGGCGTCGAGCGGCTGTGCCTCGAGATGCACGGGCAGCAGGTGGTCTACAACGTCCCGACGCTGCTGCGGCTGCGCGACGCGGTCGGGCCCGTCGTGGGCGCCAACTACGACCCGAGCCATCTGATGTGGATGGGCGCCGACCCGATCGCCGCGATCCGCGCGCTCGGGGACGCGATCTACCACGTGCACGCCAAGGACACGCGGATCGAGCCGGCGGTGGCGCTCACCAGCCGGCTCGACACGCGGTCCGCGGGCGAGGCCGGCGAGCGCGCGTGGAACTACGTCACGCTCGGCCACGGGCACGGCGAGGAGTTCTGGCGCGCGTTCTGCGTCGCGCTGCGCGCGGCCGGCTACGACGACGTGCTGAGCATCGAGCACGAGGACCAGGCCATGGACCCCGTCGACGCCGTCACGGAATCGGTCGCGCTGCTGCGCCGGGTCACGAGCGCGGCGACGACCTCGCCGGCGGCCTGACGAGGCGCACGGGCGCGGTACGGCGCGCGCGCACGCGCGCGCCGCGACCGCCTGGATCTCGGAGGGCATGGCGGCGGGGTTGCGCGCGTTCGCCCGCTGGGGCGCCCGCGCCTAGCGGCGCCCGGCGCGTCGCATGCCCCGGCGCCGTCGCCTAATCGGCGCGGTAGGACAGCGTCGCGACGCCGCGGAAGTCGGCCAGCATCCGGTCGCGGATGCGGGCGAAGCGCATCAGGACCGCGGTGCAGGCCGGGCAGCGCAGGACGGTGCCGGGGCCCTTGTCGTAGACGTGCGCCTCGCCGACCGCCCCGGTGGCGCCGCAGCCGGCGCAGGTCACGAGCGCGCTGGTCGCCTCGGCGGTGAAGACCTCGCCGAGCAGGCCGGCGGCGGCGTTGCCGTCGAGGCGCAGATCGCTGTCGTGCATCGTCATCCTCCTGTCGCGCCGAAGCGCTCGGTCCGGATCCGGCTGCCGTGGTGCCCGAGCGCCACGGCGTCGTCGGCCACCGTCTCCACGAAGCCGCTCGGCCCGCAGACGAACACCCACGGCCGCCGCTCGGGCGGCCAGGCGATCTCGGCGAGCATCGCGCGGTCGACACGGCGCGCGTAGCCGGTCCAGCCGGGCGGCGGCCGGCGCGTGTAGGTGTATGTGACCTCGACGTCCGGATCCGCCGCGAGCCCGGCGAGCTCGGCGGCGTACAGCACGTCGTCGGGGTCCTTGGCCGACACGAGCATGCGCGTCTCGGCGTCGCTGCCGGCGAGCCGGCGGTGGCGCAGCATCGCCATGAGCGGCACGAGGCCGGACCCGCCCGCGATCAGCAGCAGGGGGCCGCCGCGGCCCGCCTCCCACACGAACCAGCCGCCGATCGGCCCGCGCAGCTCCATCATGTCGCCCGGCCGGACCTCGTCGACCAGGTAGGGCGAGACCTCGCCGTCATCGAGGCGCTCGACGGTCAGCGCGAGGCGGCCGTCCCCGGGCGCCGACGCGATCGAGTAGCTGCGCTGGGCCTGATATCCGTCCTCGGCGGTCAGCCGCAGGTCGACGTGCTGGCCGGCGCGGTGCCCGGGCCAGCCGGGCACGTCGAGAACGAGCGTCGCGGCGCTCGGCGTCTCGCGGATGACGTCGCGCACCTCCGCGACGCGCCACGTAGCGCGCTCAGTCGCCCCAGTAACGCTGCTCACGCCAGGGGTCCCCGTGGTTGTGGTAGCCGAGCGTCTCCCAGAACCCCGGCTCGTCCTCCTCGGTGATCTCCAGCCGGCGGACCCACTTCGCGCTCTTCCAGAAGTAGAGGTGCGGTACGAGCAGGCGCGCCGGGCCGCCGTGCTCGGGCTCGAGCGGGTCGCCGTCGTAGGCGAACGCGACCCACGCCTTCCCGTCGGTGACGTCCTCGAGCTCGAGGTTCGTGGTGTAGCCGCCGTCGCTGTGCACGGT
Source organism: Solirubrobacteraceae bacterium (assembly GCA_044865965.1). Classification (GTDB taxonomy): domain Bacteria; phylum Actinomycetota; class Thermoleophilia; order Solirubrobacterales; family Solirubrobacteraceae; genus Solirubrobacter. Next base: position 5,260 of record JBIOTP010000169.1, on the reverse strand, counting down.
CAGGTAGGCGCCGAGCGGCTCGATCCCGTCCAGCAGCGTGTCCACCGACACGCCCTCCCAGATCGTCCCGAGCTTCGACCACGACGTCACGCAGTGGATGTCGCGCGTGATCGTCTCGCTCGCCAGGGCCCGGAGCTCCTCCCAGCTCCAGCGGCGGCTCGCGTCGACGGCACCGTCGACCGTGAGGTCCCACTGGTCGAGCGGGGTGTGCGGGGTGGGCCCGGCCGAGAGCACGGGGAAGCCCTCGGTGAGGTACTGGCCGGGGGGCAGGGTGACGCCGGCGGGGGATTCCGGGCGGCGGCGGCGGAAGCCGCGGCTGATTGGCGACATGGGCGTTCTAGGCGGGGACGGCGACCGGGCGGGCGGCGCCGCGCAGGAGCGCGAGGCCGGTGGCCGGGAAGATAACGACCGACAGCAGGCCGGCGGCGACGAGCGCGGCGCTGCCGGCGGCGTCGATCAGGCCGAGCTCCTGCCCGATCGCGGTGGCGGCGACGATGAACGGCAGCGAGGTGGCCTGCATGAAGCCGGCGACGAGCGCGGAGCGGGCGCCCAGCACGTGGCGGTACAACAGCGCGGGCAGGCCGCGGACCACCAGCAGCGCGGCGAGGAAGATCGGGACCATGAGCACGCTCGACGCGCTCGCGAGCAGCGCGTCGAGGTCGTAGCGCACCCCGCTGGTGACGAAGAAGACCGGGATGAACAGGCCGAACCCGATCGCCTCGAGCTTGCGGCGGAACTCCGGGTGGGTCATCACCTCGTCGCGGTCGACCAGCGTCAGCACCGCGCCGGCCGCGAACGTGCCGAGGATCACCTCGAGCCCGAGCTTCTGCGCGATCGCGGCGAACGCGATCAGCAGCACCATCGCCCCGCGCACGCGAATCTGCGCGGTGGTGTCCTGCAGCCGCAGCAGGTCGGCGCGGATCCGCATCGAGCGCTCGGCCCCGCGGACGACCACCAGCACGGCGCCCGCGAGCGCGAGCAGCGTGCCGATCAGGAACAGCGTCGCGCCCGTCCCGCCCTCGCCGGTGAAGAACACCGACAGCAGGACGATCGCGCCGAAGTCGGCGATCGACCCGGAGGCGATCACGAGCTGGCCGAGCGGGGAGCCGCTCTCGCCGGCGTCCTTGAGCACGGGGATGAGCACGCCGAGCGACGTCGAGACGAGCGTGATCGCGACCAGCAGCGGCGTGTCGACCAGGCCGCCGGCCTTCAGCGCGAAGGCCACGACGACGGCCAGCACGAACGACACGACGAAGCCGGCCGCGCTCAGGCGCAGCACGCCGCCGCGCAGGCGCGCGAAGTCGATCTCCAGCCCGGCGAGGAAGAGCAGGAACGCGAGGCCGAGCGTGGAGACCACCTGGATCGTGGCGTCGACCGTCACCCAGCCGAGCAGGGACGGGCCGACGACGATCCCGGCCACGATCTCGAGCACCACCGCGGGCATCCGCACGCGCGGGAACAGGCCGAGGACGAACGGTGCGGCGAACGCGACGAGGACCACGATGAGGAGACCGCCGAAGGAGGGCATGCCCCTGAGGTCCGCCGCGGCGGCGGTTCGTTACGCGCGATCGGGTATCAAGGGGCGCATGGTCACCGTCATCACCCGCGTTGCCCTCCGCGAGGGCAGCGGACCCGAATGGGATGCGACGATGCGCGAGCGCCTGCATGCGGCGCGCGCTCGTCAGGGCTGGCTCGGGGGCCAGCTGCTGATCCCGCTCGACTCGCTGAACGAGCGGCTCATCGTCGGCACGTGGCAGACGCGTGCGGACTGGGAGTCCTGGCACGACGACGAGACGTTCACGGACACGCGCGAGCGGCTCGACGAGCTGCAGGCCGAGCGCACCGAGACCACCTGGCACGAGGTGCTCTCCGACGTACGCGCCGCCTGAGCCTGGAACAAACGGCGGCAGGGCGGCGTCCTTTGTAGGAGTGGCCGCCGCGTGGTGCGGCGTGCCAGGAACCAAAGGACAAGGAAGCGCAAGAAGTTCAACAAGATCCTCGTGCGGACGCGCGGCGGCGACGACGCGGTGCGGATCGACGAGGCCAACGGCGTGTTCACCGACACCGCGCCGGCGACGCTCGACGGCGGCGCCGGCAACGACACGCTGCTGGGCGGCTCCGGCGCCGAGACGCTCCTCGGCGGCGCGGGCAACGACAGCGCCGACGGCGGCCGCGGCAACGACATCGCCCGCATGGGCGCCGGCGACGACCGCTTCACCTGGGATCCGGGCGAGGGCAGCGACGTCGTCGAGGGCGGGCTCGGCCAGGATCGGATGCTCTTCAACGGCGCCAACGTGAGCGAGACCTTCGACGTCTCCGCCAGCGGTCAGCGCGTGCGCTTCCTCCGCAACGTCGGCACCATCGTCATCAACGGCGGCCAAGGCAACGACGTGCTGCTCGGCGGCGACGGGAACGACGCCATCGACGGCGGCCGGGGCGACGACCTCGCCCTCGTGGGCGCCGGCGACGACAGCTTCACGTGGGACCCGGGCGAGGGCAGCGACATCCTCGAGGGCCAGGGCGGCGTGGACAAGATGGTGTTCAACGGCGCCAACATCGGCGAGAACCTCGACGTGTCGGCCAACGGCGGGCGCGCGCGGTTCGTCCGCAACGTCGGCAACGTCACGATGGACCTCAACGACGTCGAGCAGATCGACAACAAGTCGCTCGGCGGCGCCGACAACCTGGTGGTGAACGACCTGAGCGGGACCGACGTCACGCGGATGAACACCGACCTGGGCGGCGCCGACGCCCAGCCCGACCGGGTGATCCTGCAGGGCACGCAGGGCGACGACGCGATCGTGGCCGCCGGCAGCGCCGGCTCCGCGACGGTCACCGGGCTCGCGGCGGTCGTCGCGATCACGGGCGCCGAGGTGTCCAACGACACGCTCGCGATCAACGCCCTCGCCGGCGACGACGTCGTCGAGGGCTCCGGGCTCGCGGCCGACGCGATCAGGTTCACCGCCGACGGCGGCGACGGCGACGACGTGCTGATCGGCGGCGCCGGCAACGACGCGCTGCTCGGCCAGGCGGGCGACGACGTGCTGCTCGGCGGGCCGGGCCAGGACGCGCTGGACGGCGGCCCGGGCGACAACATCGTCATCCAGGGCTGAGCTCCCGTGGGGCCTCCCGCGGGAGGCCCCCACCGGTAGTGTCGGCCGATGATCTTCAGGCTCGCCTCACGGACGCTCGCTCCGGCGGCCGTGGTCGCCGCCGTCGCCCTCGCGGGCTGCGGCTCCAACACCCCGGCCGTCGGCAAGTGCACGAACACCGACCCCGCGCGGGGCGTCGACTTGAACGTCGAGATCGTCGACTGCGATTCGTCCGACGCCACGACGAAGCTCGTCAAGGAGACGCAGGACCGCAGCGAGTGTGAGTTCGGGCGGCTCACCTACGGCGAGAAGGTCTTCTGCACCGAGCCGCTGAAGCGCTGAGGCCTCGGACGTCAGATGGCGGCCCGGCACGGCGCCTCGACCGGCCACAGCGCGGCGGCCAGCTCGTCGGGCGAGGTCACGTCGAGCTTGGCGAACGTGTGCGTGAGGTGGGTCTCCACCGTGCGCACGCACCGGAGATCGAGGCCATGTCCCGGGTAGGGCCAGCCCCCGGGCTCGGGGGCCGGCCCGCACCCCGCGGGGCGGGCTCCCCTCCCCCGAGAGGCCTGCCAGCCGCCTGGGTTCGCGGGCGTCCGGGTGCGAGATTTCCGATTGTCATGAACCCCTCGCTGATCCAACTGCTGCACGCCGACGCATACCACGGCGATCGCACCGCATCGCGCCGCCGGCGTAAGCCCCGCCGCTGAACACGGAGCCCACCATGACCGTCCTCGCCACGAGCCCCCGCCGCCCCGCCTCGCACGCCTTCGTCGTGCCGGTCGTGCGCGAGCTCCCGCTGCAGCGCCCCGCGGCCGGCTCGGGCTGGTAGCGAAAGCCCGCGCGACGGGCTCGGAGAACAGCTTGCAAGTGAAGGGGAGCCCGAAGTGGCGCGCGGGCGCGAAACGATCATCGCCGCGCAGGTGTGTGTCGCTAACTTCGATCCTGTCGAAGTAGATTGACGCACCGCCCGTGACGTTCGCCAAGCCCGCCGCGCGGGCGCGAATCAGCGGTGCTCCGGGTTCTCGAAGTCGAACCGGCACCCGGCGTCCCACTCCGAGCGCTGGTTGCCGTGCGCCGGGATGCCGCCCGCGTCCTTGAGGATCCGGGCCATGTGCAGCAGGTTCCAGGTCAGGAACGTCGTGTTGCGATTGGTGAAGTCGTTCTCGGGACCGCCTGAGCCGGGGTCGAGGTAGCTCGGGCCGGGGCCCGCCTCTCCGAGCCAGCCCGCGTCGGCCTGCGGCGGAATCGTGAAGCCGAGGTGCTGGAGCGAGTAGAGGACGTTCATCGCGCAGTGCTTGGCGCCGTCCTCGTTGCCGGTCACGAGGCAGCCGCCGACGCGGCCGTAGTAGGCGTACTGCCCGGCCTCGTTGAGGAGGTGGCTGTTGCCGTAGAGCCGCTCGATCACCTGCGTGCAGATCGACGACTTCTCGCCCAGCCAGATCGGCGTCGTCAGGACGAGGATGTCGGCGGCCATCACCTGGTCGAAGATCGCCGGCCACTCGTCGCGCTCCCAGCCGTGCTCGGTCATGTCCGGCCAGACGCCGGTCGCGATCGCGTGGTCGACGGCGCGGATAACGCCGACGCTCACGCCGTGCTGCTCCATGATCGCGATCGAGCGGTCGGCGAGGCCCTGCGTGTGCGACCGCCCCGGCGAGCGCTTGAGCGTGCAGTTGATGAACAGCGCCGAGAGGTCGGAGAAGTCCCAGGTGGATTCGGACATGCCGCTCCAGTCCGCCGAGGCGCCGCGGCGTTACGGGATCCGCGGCTAGCGCTTGACCGTCACCGCGCACGTGACCGGCGCGCTCGCGTTCCCCGCCCGTCTCCCAGTCAGGACCCGAGGCCGAACGCGCGCGCGATCGCGGCGCGGTCGTCCGCCGAGAGCCCCTCGGCCGGCGACCCGAGCGCGAGGTTCATCACCTCGTAGCGCGCGGCCGCCTCGATGTACTCGACGAGGTCGGCGGCGGCCACGGCGGATTCGTCCGAGCGGGTGACGATGCCGTGCTTGGCCCAGACGACCGCGACCGTGCGCGCGAGCGCGGCGGCGGTGATGGCCGCCTGCTCGGGCGATCCGGGGACGTGGAACGGGGTGAGCGCGATGCCCCGGGGCGCGACCATCGCGGTCTCGAGCTGCCACCGCAGCAGCCGGCGCGTGAGCTCCTCGCCGGAGT
>JBIOTP010000168.1:0-4216 GCA_044865965.1 Solirubrobacteraceae bacterium | reverse complement strand
AATACGGGACCGGGAAGAGCTGGCCGGGCAGATGGCCGACGAACAGCTTGAGCTGCAAGTCTTTGGGCCGCAGGAGTTTGGGCGCGGTGCCGTACTCCCGGCGGAGTCGCTGGACGCGGCGCTCGAGCTCCTCGCGGCTGGCGGCGCCGACCGCGAGCGAGACGGAGGCGCGCAGCATGCCGGTCCGGTCCGGGCCGGTGAGGCGCGACTCGAGCTCGCGCGCCAGCTGTGGCCGCTTGTCGGCCTCGGCGCTGGGCCCGTGGTCGCCGTGGCTCTCCTCGTCGAAGATGTTGTCGGCGTGCACGAGCCCGCGGCGGACCATCGAGACCGCCTTCTCGTTGCTGATGTGCCGTGCGCTGAACACCGCATCGACGGGGAAGTCGACCGCCTCGAGCGGCGCGAACAGCAGCTCGGCGCTCGGGCCGGGAAAGACGGTGGTGTCGGCGAGCGCGCCGAAGGTCAGAAACGCCTGCCAGCTCTCGCCGAGCTCTGACTCGACGCGCAGGCACTTCGGCCAGCGCCCGTCGCGCGGCACGACCGTGATGCGCGGCTCGAACAGCCGCAGCACGTCGTGCTCGAGCGGGACGAAGCGCCGCTCGCCGTCGTCGTCGAGGACGATCCCCTGTGGCTGGAAGCTGTCGTCGGTCTCTGGCTCCCCGAGGCCGCGGCACAGGCCGCGGCACACAAGCCACTGCAGCGCCGCGGTGGACGCGCGCTCGCAGCCGAGGTAGTCGGCGAGCCGCTGGTAGGCGTCGCGCTCGTCGGCCAGCACGTCGGCGAGCTGCGTCTCGCTCAGCCCGCGCGGGTCCGAGAGACCGAACGTGCGCTTGAGCTCGCGCCGGGCGTCGCGGCGCCCGGCGCGCATGATGCTCGCCGCGCGCGCCTCGAGCGTCCGCGCCGAGTGCGACAGCCGCAGCGCGAGGTAGGCCTCCGGTCGGGCGATCGCGCGTCCCGCGAGGCGGGCGCGCTGCGCGTCGATCACCGCGTGCCACTCGGAGAGGTGCCCGTGGCGCGCGTCGACGGTCGCGTCGGCGCCGGCGGCGTAGTCCTCGAGTGACCACTGGCGGCTGATGCGCAGCAGCTGGAAGTCGGCCTCCAAGCCGTCCGCGGCGTCGGCCAGGTCGCCCATCAGGTCGATCTTGCCGCGGCGCGGGCGGCCCTCGTAGGAATGCATCTCGAGTCCGTAGACCGCCCACACCTCGTCGCTGTACGGGCCCCAGACGAGGTTGCCGTACATGAACGTGATCGGCTGGCGCGGAACGCGCGCGGCGAGCAGGGTCATGACTCGGGCGCCTCGAAGACGAGCTGCTCGCCGGCGCGCAGCCTGATCTGCGTGCCGACATACAGCGGTTCGTCGGACGTCTGCTCGACGTACAGGCGCCGGCCGCGCTGCCAGCCGCGCGCCGGGTAGCGCAGCAGCACCTCCGCGGGCCCGCTCACCCGTCCGGGCCGGTAGCGGCCTTCGCGCCCGTCGGGGGCGCAGGCGATCTCCCCGAGCTCCAGGACATCGCCGTGGCGCTCGGCGGGCTGCCAGCACGACAGCGCTCGCGCGGTGAGCGCCGCGTCGAGCCACGCCCATAGCGCGATGTGCGGCTTGAGGCCGTCGGGGCGCCAGTGCAGCATCACCATCGCCAGGCCGACCGGGAGCGCGACCCAGTGGACCGGGGGCGGCAGCGCGCCGAGCGCCGGCCCGGCGATCGGCAGCTTGCCGGCGCACACCAGCACGAGTGCGACCAGTGCCGTGTAGACGATGCCGAGCATCGGCACGCCGTAGGCGAACGGCAGCCGGTAGCGGTCGATCTTGAACAGCCGCCGGTAGCCGCGGTCGAAGACCAGCCGGAACGAGCGGATGACGATCTTGCTGGAGTCGTCCATGGCTCACGTCACCCGGGTCGAGGGGTTCTCGCGGGCGCGGGAGGGTCCGCTGGCGTGGTCGGGCGCGCTCACTGGTGGTCAGCCGATCGAGGACCAGATGCTGTGGATCGCGGCGCGCACGTCGCTTTGCGCGAACGCGAAGCCGCCGAGGATCAGCACCAGCGCGGCCAGCGCGAAGCCGCGCCCGACGTCGAGGCGGCCGATCACCGGAAGCGCGGCGAAACCCGCGACGACGAGGAACAGGACGGTCAGCCAGCCCCTGGCCTCGTCGCCGACCTTCTGGCTCGTGTCGCTGGCGGCCTGCGCCACCTCCGGCGCGACCAACAGCAGCGCCGCCGTCGCGACCGCGACGAGCAGCACGCCGGCGATCGTCCAGGTGATCGCCTGTTTTAGGGACGGACCGGGCACCGGTTACCTCCGGGGTCGTGGGTTGGGGGACGCGCCGCCGCTGGCCTCGGGCTCTCGGCCGGCCCCGACGCGTCGGCGGTGTGCGTCGTCGGCTGCGCGGCGGTCATGGCCGGCCCTTCGCGGAGGGCGGGTCGGTCGCAATCGCGCGCACGTACCAGCGATCTCGCCGCACGACGGTGAGCTCGTAGCGCAGCGTCCACTGCAGGCCGGCCTCGTCGGCGGCGATGAGTTCGACGGCTACGCGGTCCGCGGCCGCCTTGGTGATCGAGCGCACCGAGCTCACGTGACGGATGGCGGTGGGCAGCGAGACGATGGCCGTAGGATCGAGGTCGGCGAGCAGGTTGCTGCGCTGGCCGGCGAGGTAGTTGGTCAGCGCCCGCTGGGCCACCGTGCGCAGCGCGTCGTCGCTGACCTGTCGTTCCTCGGGCGCCGGCGCGCCCGGGTCGCTGACGGGCGGGCCGATCAGCGCGGGGTAGCGCGGCACGACGAGGAACCCGCGCGCGGTGCGGTGCACGGGGACGGCGAGGTAGAGCAGCTCGCGGGTGGTCTGGGCGGCCACGGTGATCAGCCGGTCGCGGTGCGCGTCGGGCTGGTCGCCGATCGCGCTGGTCCAGAGCACCTGCTGGCTTCCGCGGCTCGGGACGCGCAGCCCGCCGTCGCGGTCGAGCGCTTCCGAGAGGAACCCGGCGAGCTGGCGCTGGTGGCGATCCGGGTCGGTCGCGTCCCAGCTCAGGAGCGCGCGCGCGAACGCCTGCGCGAAGCCTTGCACGGTGATGTCGTCGGAGCCCGTGGTCGGCGCCGCGGCGGCCGGCGCAAGGGTATGGCGGGGAGCGAGCGTGGCCTTCACGCCGACGGCGGCCAGCAGCAGCAGCGCGACGATTGCCAGCGTCCCGGGGGCGCGCGCCCTGCGCCGCGTGACCCGGGCCGGGCGCACGCTGCGCGCCGTCCACCTCGCCGGCGTGCCGCCGTCGCGCGGCGCGTGCCCGTTGCCGCTCGCCGCCTCTGCGCGCGCGGTTGGCGGCGCGGGTGGGCCGGGCGGCTCCGGCGGGCGCGGCGAGCGCGTGATCACCGTCCGGACCTCCGCCCGAGCACGCGTCCCGGGTTTGCTGCACGAACGACGAGCGGGCTCGCCGGCGCGCTCGTGCTCCGCTGGGCAGCGGTCGGCTCGCGCAGCGCCCGCGCGTCGTGCTCGCGACCGGCCGACAGGACGACCAGTACGGCCACGGCCATCGCCGGCACGACCGCCACGGGCAGCCGTCGAAGCCGGCGCGACGGCCGCGCCTGCCACGCCGGGACGAGCTCAAAGCCGTTCGGGAAGGGCGGTGTGTCTCCGGCGCGGCCTGCCGCCCGCGCGCCCCATGGCTCGTCGGCCACGTTGATCGCGGGCGGCGTGGAGAGCAGCGGCAACGGGCGCATCGGCGAGATCCCTCATTGGCCTCTGTTGCCGTCGCCGCTCCGCGCACCCCGCCTTTCTCGACGCCGCGCCGTCATCGCGGTTGCGATCGTCGCGCGCGGCCGCCCGCGCGGATCGCGTCAGTCGTCGGCTTACACACCGGTGCGGTAGTCGATCTCGAAGCGATCGGACGGCGCGGCGACGCGCAGCGTGCTCAACGGCGTCGTTGTCGTCTGAGCGTTTCGGTTGACCTCGCGCACAATCGCCGCGTCCTCGAGCCGCAGGGGTCGCCGATGTCGACGCCGAGTTGGGTCGCATCACGGTAGTGGTCGACGTCTACGCGACTCGTTCACCTCGACGTTCCACGGCTCGGCGCGCGCGCGTCGCTGCGCGGCTGTCGACGGCGCAGCCGCGCGACGCGCGGTCCGGGGACGCGGGGGTGGCCGCGCGGGTAGATCGAGACGATCCGCCCGTCATGGACGAGCGCGACCAGCCCTGACGGACCACTGGAGCTTCCGCCGCGACGGCTCGCGTCTCGCG